>JBIOFK010000037.1:0-17351 GCA_044447065.1 Actinomycetales bacterium
CAAAACGGTGGAACTGTCCACCGACAACGAGCAGGACATCCAGCTCGACGGCGACACCATGGGCCGGGGAAAGCACCTGGAGCTGGAGATCGACGCCGGCGCGCTCACGATCCGGGTCCCGCAGGGCTAGGCCGAAGGACTAGCGGATGGATTTCCAGCGAATCATCGAAACTGTCGGTACTTTCCTGGACTTTGCCGGCGTAGCCGTCATGGTGATCGGCGCCCTGGTCTCCTTGCCGCTGGCCCTGATGGGCCACCAGCCGGAGCGCAGCGCGGCGGCCGGCGGAAAGCTTTCCGTGTATAGGGCGTATCGCCAGCTGCTGGGCAGGTCGATCCTGTTGGGCCTGGAGCTGCTGGTGGCTGCGGATATCATCCGCACGGTCGCCGTCACCCCCACCTTCACCAGCGTGGGAGTGCTCGCGGTCATCGTGATTATCCGGACGTTCCTCAGCTTCTCGTTGGAGCTGGAAATTACCGGGCGCTGGCCGTGGCAGAAGGCGCAGCCCGCCAACGCAGCGTCAGGATGAGGGCGACGGCGCTGAGCGCCACCATGACGACTGCCATCTTGCCCCAGTTCGCCAAGGTCACTCCGCCGCCGTAGAACAGGCCGATCATCACGGTGGCGGAGATGGCCCCGAGGTAGCGGCACGTCTGGTAGATCCCCGCCGCCACCCCCCGGTCCTGCGGCCGGGCCGAGGCGTAGACGCCCTGGTTGGAGGAGATGCTCACGACGCTGTACGGGATGCCCAGAAGCGCCGTCAGCGCCGCCACCAGCGGGGCCGCCGTGGAGCCGGCCAGCAGCAGCAGCGCCGCGGAGGCGACCCCGAGTCCGGACACCCCGGCGATCATCACCCGCCGCACACCCCAGCGGTCTATGGAGCGCGCGGCCAGCGGCGTCAGGAACACTGACATCGCCGCCAGCGGCAGCATCAGCGCGCCGACGGTCCCGGCACCGTACCCGGCCGCCTGCTCCAGCAGCTGCGGCAGTCCGAAGAACGCAAAATAGTAGACGGCGTTGAACACCGCGAAGCAGGCGTACATCAGCAGCAGCGGCCGGTTGCGGCCCAGCAGCCGCAGGTCAAGGAAGGGGACGGCGAACCGCAGCTCCCGCCACGCGAACAGGACAGCGGCCAGCACTCCCGCCGCGAGCAGCAGCCAGCGGTAACCGGGCAGCGCGTCCAGCAGCGCCATCATCAGCAGGGTCAGGGCGCCGATGAAGGCCGCGATGCCGGGAATGTCGGACTCCCGGAGCAGCGCGCGCAGCCCGGCGCGTTCCCGCGGCGCATCCGCCGGAGCAAAGCGGCGCACCGCCAGGTACGCGGCAACGGCCAGCGGCACGTTGATGTAGAACAGGGCCTGCCAGCCGACCAGGGAGACCAGGAGCCCGCCGATCACCGGGCCGATCGCCGCGCCCGCCGTGTTCGCCATCTGGATCCGTCCCAGCGGCCGGGTGGAACTGACCCCCGCCTTTTTGCTCAGCGCGGCGACCATCACCACGGAGGAAGGGAACGCCGTCGCCGTTCCCACTGCCATCAGCACCCGCGCCGCACAGACCAGGGCGAAATTCGGCGAAAACGGCGCCAACGCGCAACTGATGGCCACCAGGATCATCCCGAAGCCGAAGAGCCTGCGCGGTCCGAAACGGTCCGCCAGCCGCCCCATCAGCGGCTGCGCCGCCGCCGACGCCAGATAGAAGGCGGTGATCACCCAGGTCACGGTGGCCACGTCCAGGTGGAAGTCCCCCCGGAGCACCACGAGGGCCACCGCGATCATGGAGGAGTTCAGCGGGTTCAGCGCCGTCCCCAGGCTCAGGGCGGAGGTGGCCCAGCCCGTTCCGTCTCGTCGTGCCATGGCCCCAGTCTTCCGTACCGGCGGCCGGCCGCCGAACCGCCGGGGCGCCGGCGCGGGTCGGGACTTTTGGGGGCCACATGGTTTTTTCAGATGTAGTGGATTCGATGTGGCAGATAGCGTGTACCATCCGGTTTACGAGCACTGATGCCCGTGACGCTATTGGGGGAAGCGAACATGCTTTTATTTGCCGGCTGGCGCGATGTGCCGCCTCTGCGGCCTGAGTTCGACGCCGACCTGCCTCATTGCGTGTCCATCACTACACCCACTCCGTATGGTTCGCATCGCGCGTGGGTCAGGTGTCCTATGAAAGGACTCTCATGAGCCAGCCCCCCGATACGCCCCCTACCCTTCGGCCTACGGCTTCGGCCAGGCACAGAAGAGCAATAAGTCATTCCTCGCCACATGGCTGATATCCCTCCTCCTCGGCGTTTTCGGCGCGGACCGGTTCTATCTGGGCTAAGTCGGGACCGGCATTCTCAAGCTGATGACCTTTGGCGGTCTTGGCATTTGGGCTCTCGTCGACCTCGTTCTCGTGCTCACGAACAAGACCCGCGATAAGCACGGTCTTCCGCTGGACGGTTACGACAAGCACAAGAAGGTGGCCTTGATTGTCACCGGCGCTGTCATCCTTCTGAGCATCGTCGTCAACTCCGCCAGCGCCGGATTAGCTCTAACATCCGCTTCGTCCGTTTCCACTCCGACTGATCCTGCTGTAGCCACCGCTGCTGCCGCCCCGGTGGAGGCCGTCACGCAGGATCCTGCCGCCGCCAAGGCCAAGGCGGATGCTGACGCTAAAACCAAGGCCGACGCCGACGCCGCAGCTAAGGCCAAAGCTGATGCTGACACCGCTGCTGCCAAGGCCAAGGCAGACGCCGACGCCGCTGTTGCCAAGGCCAAGGCAGACGCCGACGCCGCGGCCGCCAAGGCCAAGGCAGACGCCGACGCCGCTGCTCAAGCTCAGGCTGCCGCTGATGCGGCTGCTAAGGCTGGAACGATCAGCCAGCAGAGCGCTCTGCAGAAGGCTGCTGATTACCTCGGCTTCTCCCCTTTCTCGCGCACCGGTCTGATCACTCAGCTGGAGTACGAGAAGTTTTCGGCCGGTGACGCAACCTGGGCTGCGGACCGCGTAAAAGTCGACTGGAACGAGCAGGCGGCCAAAAAGGCCAAGGATTACATGGGGTTCAGTTCCTTCTCGCATTCCAGCCTGGTCGACCAGCTGACCTTCGATGGCTTCACCCCGGAGCAGGCCGAGTACGGAGTAAGCACGACGGGTCTCTAGCGGTCTGTCCCAGCTCGGTCGGTTGTGGGCGCGGATTTGCCGGCCGTCGTGTCACCGAGGTTCGCATGGGCGGGAATCCTCCTCCGCGTGGCCGGACACACGAAAGAACCCCGGGAAATCATTGATTTCCCGGGGTTCTTGTGCGTGCGCGAGGGGGGATTTGAACCCCCACACCCTTTCGGATACTGGCACCTGAAGCCAGCGCGTCTGCCGTTCCGCCACTCGCGCGCAACTATTTTCCAACCGTTCCGTTGAAATAACAGCAGGATCAAGAATACCGGACGCGGGCAGGAAACAACTAATCGGCCCGCGGGCGCCCGCCCCGGCCGGCCGGAAGCTTCTTCCGGTGACCAGGAGCGTCGCCGAAAATGACGGGTTCTCCGGCGCCCCGGCACGGCGGCCACGGAGGCTATTCCGACCACGGAATGAGGTTTTTCCGGATCAGCCCCAGTACTATCGACACTGAACGAGGTTTCCGGCGGGCACCGCGGCTATGGTCGCGCCGCCCCGGAACCGCTCAGCATTGACGCCCACACTAAAGAGGGCCGGGCTACGGAAGGAGGACGCCATGGGACTGCTGGACAACGTGGAACACGGGATCGAAAAAGCTGTGCGCGGCGTCTTTTCCCGTGGCTCGAAGTCGCAGGTCCAGCCGGTGGAGATCGCCAGCCGGCTGCGCCGTGAAATGGACGACAAGGCCATGACCCTGGCCGCCGGCCGGACGCTGGTCCCCAATATCTACGATGTCCAGCTCAGCCCCGACGACTTCGACCGCGCTCGTTCCTGGGGAACCGCGCTGGCCGAGGAGCTGTGCGATATTGCGATCGGACATGCGCGCAGCCAGGGCTACGTGCTGCAGGGTCCGGTGCGGATTGCCTTCAACCAGGATGACGGCCTCAAGGCGGGCGACATCCGCATCGACGTCACCACGGAGAAGAACAGCGCCGGCCCGGCTACGGCGGCGCCGCAGGCTCCGCGCCGACCGGCAACGGCCCCGCCGGCCCCCCGCCAGCAGCCGTCCCGGACGCAGCCCGTGCTCGATATCGACGGCCAGCGCTACTCGCTGAACGCTCCCTCGATTGTGCTGGGCCGCTCCACCGAGGCGGACATCCTGGTCGATGACACGGGCGTGTCCCGCCGGCATCTGGAAATCCGGACCGAGCACGGCCGCTCCACCGCCGTTGACCTCGGCTCCACCAACGGCAGCTACGTTGACGGGCACAAGGTCAGCGGTTCGGCCGAACTCAACGACGGTTCCACCATCACCATGGGACGGTCCAGGATCGTCTTCAGGCTCCTTCCCGTGCGCAGCGAGCGCACCAACGGCGGGCGCGAGTGAACAACGTCAACAACCTGAGTGACCTCACGGTCACTGCGCTGCGCTTCGGTTTCCTGCTGCTGCTCTGGGTTCTCATCCTCAGCATCGTCAGCGCCATGCGCCGGGACCTGGTGATCGGCCGCAAGACCAAGGTGGGTGCGCCGTCGTCGCGCCAGGCACGCAAGCACCCCGAACTCGTCGAGGAGGCCCCGCCGGCCCGCCAGCAGGCCCGCCGCCTGGTGGTCACCGAGGGACCGCTGGCCGGCACCAGCCTTGACCTGACCTCCAGCCCGATCCTGCTGGGCCGCGCGCAGGAGGCGACCCTTGTCTTGGAGGACGACTACGCCTCCGGTCGGCACGCCAGGCTGTTCCCGCAGGGCAGTCGCTGGTTCATCGAGGACCTGGGCTCCACCAACGGAACCTACCTGGCCGACCAGCAGCTGACGCGCGCCCTGCCGGTGGAACTCGGCATCCCCGTCCGGATCGGTAAGACGGTCATTGAATTGAGGCCATGACGTGGTGCAGCAGCCTCTGATTCTGCGCTACGCGGCCCGCTCCGATGTGGGCCTGGTCCGTGCCAAGAACGACGACTCCGCCTACGCCGGCCGCTTCCTGGCGGTGGTGGCCGACGGCATGGGCGGCCACGCCGGGGGCGATGTGGCCAGCGCATCCACCGTGCTGGACCTGATCCACCTCGACCACGACGGGTACGACGGCGACGCCGGCACCCACCTGGCGGACGAGATCCAGACGGCGAATTCGCTGCTCTCCGAGCTGGTCCACGTCAATCCCAAGCTCGCGGGAATGGGCACCACGGTCACGGCCCTGCTGCTCTCCGGGGACAAGCTCGAGTTCGCCCACATCGGAGATTCGCGCGCCTACCGGCTGAAAAACGGCGTTTACGAGCAGATCAGCATCGACCACACCTTTGTGCAGCGGCTCATTGACGAGGGCCGGCTGAGCCCCGCCGAGGCCGAAACCCACCCGCATAAGAACGTGCTGATGCGTGTGCTCGGGGACGTGGATGCCTCCCCTGAACTGGACCTGACCACCTTTGACGCGGAGCCCGGCGAGCGGTGGCTACTGTGCTCGGACGGACTGAATTTTGTCCGGCCCACGGTCGTTGAGGACGTGCTTCGTTCCACCGCCGACCTGGCTGAATGCGCCGACCGGCTGATCACGCTGACCCTCGAGGCCGGCTCCCCCGACAACGTCACCGTGGTGGTGTTTGAGGTGGCCCGGGCCGAGGAGACGCACACCGCCCGGCTGGACGCCGTGCCCGTCGCGCAGGCGCAACCGGGGGCGCAGGCGCAAACTGTGGCGCAGCCCGCGGAACTCTCCGGTCAGCACCCGCCCGCGGTCGTACGGACCGAGGATCCGGAAGCCACCGCCGCACAGGCCGCAGTCGGCAGTTCCGCCGCACAGGCCGCGGATCCGGACGACGACGGCGCCGGTACGGTCGAGGTCCTCGGGGCACACCTCAGCGATGACGTGATCCGCCAGGAGCTGGCCGAACGGGCGCATGAGCTGGTCGGGGCCGCGGTGACGGCAGCCAAGGAAGGCAAGATCCCCACCATCGCCGGCCGGACCGCCGCACGCCGCGCCGCCATGGTCCTCACGCACAGGACCGAAGCGGCGAAGGCCGCTGAGGACTCCGTCCAGGAGGCCGCGGACGACGCCGCGCCGGGACTGCGCCGTCGGATCCTGATCATCGTCGGCGTCCTGGTCCTCGTGGGGCTCGCCATAGGACTATGGCTCGGCTATGCCTGGACCCAGACCCGCTTCTACGTGGGGCAGTCCAACGGCCACGTCGCCATCTACAACGGGGTTTCCCAGTCGCTGGGCCCGATCCCGCTCGCACATGTCTACTCGGAGACCAGCCTGCAGGTCTCCTCCCTGCCCGCCTTCTCGCAGCAGCAGGTGAACCAGACGCTGCCGGCCGCCAGCCTGGCCGATGCCCGGCAGATCATCAGCAATCTCCAGCTGGGCAGCCGGAGCGGGCCCTCGTGCACTCCGTTGAACGGGACGGCGTCACCCTCAGCTGCAGCAAGCGCCAGTACCACCGCCAGCGCCAGGCCAACACCGTCCGCGGCACCGACCGCAGCCCCGACCGCAGCCCCGTCGTCGTCCGCGCCGGCGGCGACCGCCGCACCGTCGACCGGCCTGTCCGCCATCTGCCCGGGAGGCGGAAAATGAGCCAGATCGAGACCGTGCCGAAACCGCGGCGGCTTGTTGAGCTTGTCCTGCTGCTGGTGGCCCTGAGCATCGGCATTTTTGCCAACGTGCTGGTCAATATCAACATGGGCCAGGCCTTCGACTCGGAGTTCTACGTTCAGTCGGCGGTGATGGTGGTGCTGGCCCTGGCCATGCACATCACGCTGCGGTTCCGGGCAAAGTATGCCGATCCGGTTATACTTCCGATCGTCTTTGCCATCAACGGCGTGGGACTGGCCATGATCCACCGCCTGGACATCTCCTCCGGTGACAACGCCGGCCAGCGCCAGTGGATCTGGACCACGGTCGCCGTCGCCTTCGCCATCGCGGTCCTCTGGGTGCTGCGCGACCACCGCATCCTCCGCCGCTTCACCTACATCTCGCTGATTGCCAGCGGCATGCTGCTGATCCTGCCCCTGGTTCCCGGACTCAGCGCCGGGGACATCAACGGCGCCCAGGTGTGGGTGCGGGTCGGTGCCAGCACCTTCCAGCCGGGTGAGATCGCCAAGATCACCCTCGCTATATTCTTTGCCGGGTATCTATCCTCCAACCGGGACCTGATCCTGCTGGCGGGCCGTAAGGTCGGCCCCCTGCAGCTGCCCAGGGCCCGCGACCTGGGTCCGATGATCGTCGCCTGGCTGGCCAGCATCGGCGTGCTGATCTTCCAGCACGACCTGGGGTCCTCGGTGCTGTTCTTCGGCCTCTTCATGACCATGATCTATGTGGCCACGAGCCGCGTCAGCTGGGCCATCATCGGCCTGGTCCTGATGGCGGTGGGAGCGTTCGTCGCCGCGCGGGTCTTCGCCCACGTCGGTGCCCGCATCGACGCCTGGTGGAACGCATTCAACCCCGAGGTCTTCGGCCGCCAGTTCGGCGGCAGCGGGCAGATTGTCCAGGGCCTGTTCGGCATGGCCAACGGCGGCATGCTCGGCACCGGGCTCGGACAGGGACGGCCGGACATTGTGCCGTTCTCCAACAGCGACATGATCATCGCGGCCCTGGGCGAGGAGCTCGGCATGGTGGGGCTGTTCGCCGTCGTGCTGATGTACCTGCTACTGGTGACCCGCGGCTTCCGCGCCGCGCTGGGAACCCGTGACGGTTTCGGCAAACTGCTCGCCTGCGGGCTCTCCTTCGCGATCGCGCTGCAGTGTTTCGTGGTGATCGGGGGCGTTACCCGGCTGATCCCCCTGACCGGACTGACCACGCCGTTCCTCGCCGCCGGCGGATCGTCGCTGCTTGCTAACTGGATCATCGTGGCGCTGCTGCTCAGAATCTCCGACGCGGCCCGCCGTCCGGTCAGCACCGCCCCGGTGCCAGACGCCGGCACCCCCCAACAACCCGCAACCGAGGCGGTGAAGACCCTGTGAACCAGGCCATCCGCAGTGCCTGGATCGTTGCCATCGCCCTGTTCGCGCTGGTCTTCGGTTCCATCACCTACGTGCAGTTCTTCGATGCCCAGGCCCTGAACAACAACGACTGGAACAACCGCACGCTGCTGCAGGACTACTGCAGCCCGCGCGGCTCCATCCTGGTGGCCGGGCAGGCCATCGCCCAGTCCACGGCCTCCGAGACGGACAAGTGCAAGTATCAGCGCCAGTACCTCCAACCGGAGATCTACGCCGGCCTGACCGGGTTCTTCTCGGCCAACTACGGCCAGTACGGCATTGAGGATGCCGAGAAGGACGAACTCAGCGGCCGCGCCCCGGATGCCCTGTACGACAAGATCATGCAGGTGCTCTCCGGTTCGCAGCCCCAGGGCCGTTCGGTGGAACTGACCATCGATCCGAAGATCCAGCAGCTGGCCTACGACATGATTCCCGACAACGTGCCGGGCTCGATCGTGGTGATGAATCCCAAGACGGGTGCGATCATCGCGATGGTGTCCAAGCCCAGCTACGACACCAACCTGCTGGCCAGCCACGACAGCGCCAGCGTGGCTGCCAACTACAACAGGCTGGTCCAGATCCCGGGGATCGACATGTTCGGCTCCAGCGCCTACCGGCAGACCTATTCGCCCGGCTCCGTGTTCAAGCTGGTGGACACGGCCGCGGCGCTGGCGTCCGGGAAGTACAACAAGGACACCGTGCTGGCGAACCCGCAGAATCTGCCGCTGCCCGGCACCAACACGTTCCTGCCCAACTACATCAACGGCGCCTGCCACACCCGGACCCAGGTCAACTTCCAGTTCGCGCTGGAACAGTCCTGCAACACCCCGTTCGCGCAGATCGCCATGGACCTGGGCCAGAAGGCGATCACCACGCAGGCGGAAAAGTTCGGCTTCAATGACACCAATCTGCATTTCCCGGACAAGGTGCAGACCAGCAAGTTCCCGGGCGGCACCAACCCCACGCTCAGCCCCGACCAGCTGGCCATCAGCTCCATCGGCCAGCTGAACGTGACGGCCACTCCGCTGGAGATCGCCATGATGACGGCGGCCATCGCCAACGGCGGCGTGCAGATGAAACCGAACCTGGTCAAGGCCATCAGGACCCCCGACCTGAGGCCGGTCCAGCAGCTCCAGCCCGAGGTGCTGCGCCAGTCGACCACGCCGGAAATCGCCAAGCAGATCACCGAGTGGATGACCGACGTGGTGTCCAACGGCATCGCGAGCGGTGCCGCCATCCCGGGCGTCCAGGTGGCCGGCAAGACCGGCACGGCGGAAACGCTTCCCGGCCAGAACACGGCGAACAACTCCTGGTTCACCGGGTTCGCCCCGGCCAATGATCCGCAAGTGGTCGTCTCGATCGTGATGCCCGGAGTGGACATCGCGACCGGCGGCCGGTTGACCAGTCCTAACGCAAAAAAACTCTTTGAGGCGGTGTTGAATAAGTGAGGCCTACTTCAGGAATCACCTTGGGCGGCAGATTCCGGCTCACTTCGCGCATAGCCATTGGTGGCATGGGCGAAGTGTGGCGGGCGCAGGATCAGGTGCTGGGCCGAACGGTCGCCATCAAGATCCTCAAGGAGGAATACACCGGGGATCCGGGTTTCCTTGAGCGGTTCCGCGCCGAGGCCCGGCACACCGCGCTGCTGAACCACCCGGGCATCGCCAATGTGTTCGACTACGGCGAGGAGGAGGGCTCGGCCTACCTGGTCATGGAGCTGGTTCCCGGCGAGCCGCTGTCGACCATCATCGAGCACGAGCATGCGCTCTCCAGCGACCGCACCCTGGGCATCATCGCCGAGACTGCCCGCGCCCTGTCCGTGGCGCATGCGCAGGGCCTGGTGCACCGCGACATCAAGCCCGGGAACCTGCTGATCACCCCGGAGGGCCGGGTCAAGGTCACCGACTTCGGCATTGCCCGCCTGGCGGACCAGGTCCCGCTGACCCAGACCGGGCAGGTCATGGGCACCGCCCAGTACCTGGCCCCGGAACAGGCCACCGGCCAGCTGGCCACGGGCTCCTCGGACATCTACTCCCTCGGCATCATCGGCTACGAGTGCATTACCGGGCACCGCCCGTTCTCCGGCGAGTCCCAGATCGCTATTGCGCTCGCGCAGGTCAATGACGCGCCGCCGCCGCTGCCGGAATCGCTGCCCACCCCGGTGCGTGCCCTGCTGATGTCGATGCTGGCCAAGGATCCGGCCAACCGGCCGGCCAACGCCGACAAGCTGGCCGACGCCGCCGAGGCCATCCGCAATGGGGACATCAGGCGTGCCCATGCCGCGGTGCCGGGCATGCTCCTGTTCGAGGCGACCACCGGCCCCATCACCGCACCGGTGGATGTGCAGCAGACGGCGGCGACCGCCGTCGTCGGCGCTGCCGCCTACGGTGCGACGGCTACGTCGGCCCTGCCCACCGTCGTCAACCCCGCGTCCCCGCTGGCCCGCGCCGACGCCCTCGCGGCCGAGCGCGGCTGGACCGAAGAGGAGGTGGAGGAGACCGAGACGGCTCCCGAACGCCGCGGCCGCAGCCCGTGGACCTGGCCGCTGATCGCGCTGATCGTGCTGGTGCTCTTTGTGATCGGCGCCCTGCTGCTCAACAGCCTGGGTGTCTTCAATACCAAGGCCACCACGACCGGTTCGAGTTCGACCACCTCGTCGTCCTCGACGTCGTCCGCGCCGGAACCGACGTCGACGTCGGCCAGCACCTCCGCCACGACGGCCACCTCGGCCACCACGACGACGGACAACACGGTCATGCTGATTCCGGCCCAATACCAGGGCCGGCCCTACCCGGACGTGCAGAACGAGCTCTCCGCCAAGGGTTTCCAGACCACGCTGGCGCCGGAATTCAGCAATACCATTCCGAAGAACGCCGTGATCAATATTGATCCCGCGGGTCCGGTTCCGAAGGGCACCGAAATCACCATCAGCTACTCCAAGGGCCCGGAAATGGTCCAGGTGCCGGACTACACTGGCAAGACGGCCGCGCAGTACAACAGTGAGCTGCTGGCCGCCGGGCTGGTACCGGCCAGCACCAGCCAGGGATCGACGACGGTCCCCACCGGCCAGGTGATCAGCTCCACGCCCGCTCCCGGCGTCTCCGTGGCGAAGGGAAGCACCGTCAACTACATCATTTCCAGCGGTCCGGGACCGGCACCCTCCTCAACCTCGTCCCCGCCGGCATCCCCCTGATAGCCGGCGCCCCGATCCGCTCCGCCGCAGCACCGGCACCCGACCACCTCCGAATCCGAAAGGACGGCTGAACAAAGAATGTCTTCCCCGCGCGTCCTGAACGGACGTTACGAACTGGCCGAACTGCTCGGCCGCGGCGGCATGGCCGACGTGTACCTGGGCCGGGACACCCGTCTCGGCCGCACCGTGGCGGTCAAGCTGCTGCGCGCCGACCTCGCCCGGGACCCGCAGTTCCAGGCCCGGTTCCGCCGCGAGGCGCAGGCCGTGGCCGGGCTGAACCACCCCTCCATCGTGGCCGTTTACGATACCGGCGAACATGCGGTGCTGGACCAGTCCGAGGACGGCGCCCACGTTCCGTACATCGTGATGGAATTCGTTAGCGGCCGGACGCTGCGGGACCTGATCCGTGCCAAGGAACTGACCACCGACGCGGCCATCGACTACGCCCTGGGCGTTCTGTCCGCGCTGGAATACAGCCACCGGGCCGGGATCGTGCACCGGGACATCAAACCGGCCAACGTCATGGTCACCGGGCATTCCTCCGGCACCGGACACACGGTGAAGGTGATGGACTTCGGCATTGCCCGGGCCATTGCCGACTCCTCCGCCACCATGACCCAGACGCAGGCGGTGATCGGCACCGCCCAGTATCTCTCCCCGGAGCAGGCCCGCGGCGAGGCCGTCGACGCCCGCAGCGACCTGTATTCCGCTGCCTGCCTGCTGTACGAAATGATCACCGGCCGGCCCCCGTTCATCGGCGACAGTCCCGTCTCCGTGGCCTACCAGCACGTGCGCGAAACGGCGGAGCTGCCCAGCCACTTCAATCCGGATATCAGCCCGGCCCTGGACAGCGTCCTGGTCCGCGGGCTGCAGAAGAACCGCGCGGACCGTTTCCAGGACGCCGCGGCCTTCCGCCGTGCCCTGCGCGCGGCCAGGAACGGCGTCGTGCTGACCCCGTTCTCGGCCAGCGAGGCACCGACGGATCCCGACGCCACCGTGGCCGTTCCGTCCATGGCCGTGCGCGCCGCGGGGCTGGCGGCCGCCTCGGTGGGCGCCGCCGGCTACGGTGCGGTCCGCGACAGGCACGACGACGACGGGCACGACGGCGCCGGCTACGGAGACGCGTCCGCGGAGCCGGCGGACGAACCCGCCACCCGGGCGCTGGCCAAGGTACGCACCGGCGGACCGCTGACCACCGGCCCGGCGCCCGAGGACGATCCGGAAGCTCTTCCCCTGGGGCTGCCCCGGGAACGGTCCGTCGATCCGGAGGCCCGGCGGCGGCGCAGGGCCTGGATCGTCACCCTGTTCATCTTCCTGGCCCTGATCCTGGCCGGCGGCGGCTGGTTCGGCTACAACCTGCTCACGGCCGCTCCGCCGGTCCCGGTCCAGATCAAAATCCCCGACGTGTCCCGGATGAACGAGACCGACGCCATCACCAGGCTGTTCAATGCCGGGCTCAAACCCACGGCCGACCACACCTACGACGACACCATCCCGAAGGGCGAAGCCGTGGGCACCGACCCGGCCGGCGGCACCTCGGTGGCGCCCAACGCCGCGGTGCGGCTGATCATCTCCAATGGCCCGGCAACGGCCTCGGTCCCGGTCACCGCCAATCTCACCGAGGCCGCGGCCCGCGACGTGGTGAAGTCCGCCGGCCTGGTTCCGGGCACCACCACGCTGGTTCCGGATGCCTCCGTCGGCAGCGGCATGGTCGTCTCCAGCGACCCCGCGCAGGGCCAGGTAGTCGCGGCCGGGAGCCAGGTCAATTTCAACGTCTCCAACGGCAAGGTCACGATGCCGGCCCTGATCGGGCTGTCCAAGGACGACGCCACGGCGGCGCTGGCCAAAGCCTCCTCGACCCTGGTTCCGAGCTTCGTGGAGAAGGAAAACTCCGTGGTGGAGCCGGGCAAGGTCACAGCACAGTCCACCGAGGCAGGTCAGCCGGTGGACCAGGGCAGCACGGTGACGATCGAGATCGCCAAGGCACCGGCTGCTCCGCCGCCTGCTCCGACCAGCTGTCCCACGGACTCGCCGGCCACCGGCAAACCGACGGCATCGCCCAGTCCCAGCCCGGCGCCGTCGTCGTGCGCGTCCGACACCAGCACCGGCAAGTAGGCGGCTGGGCCTTCCCGACCCGCTGCCGCGACACTGCCGCGACGGGTCGGCTCCCGGCCGGCCGGCCGCGCGGACGCTACCTGCTGATCAGCGGGCTCAGGCCCTCGGATTTAGCGACCGCGCCCGCCAAGCCGACGGATTCCAGCCAGTTGCCGAGCATGCGGTAGCCGCCCTCGGTGAGCACGGACTCGGGGTGGAACTGCACGCCGCTGAGCGGGGCGGTGCGGTGCCGCAGGCCCATCACCACGCCGCTTTCGGTCGTGGCGGTCACCTCGAGCACGTCCGGCACGGTCTCCGGCTCGGCCGTCAGCGAGTGGTACCGGGTGGCGGTCAACGGGCTGGGCAGGCCGGCGAAAACGTCCGTTCCCGTATGGATCACGGCGCTGGTTTTGCCGTGCATCAGCTCCGGGGCATGCCCCACCGTGCCGCCGTAAGCCTCCGCCAGCGCCTGGTGACCGAGGCAGACCCCGAGCATCGGCTTCGCGTTGTCCCCGCACCATCTGATCAGCTCGACGCAGATCCCCGCGTCGTGCGGATTGCCCGGTCCGGGGGAGATCAGCACCCCGTCCCGCGGGCGGGCCAGTTCCACCGCCTCGGCCACGGTGACGTCGTCGTTGCGCACGACGGTGGTCTCCGCGCCCAGCTGCTGGAGGTAGCCCACCAGGGTGTAGACGAAACTGTCGTAGTTGTCGATGACGAGGATGCGAGCGGTCATGGCCGGTTCTTACCAATCGTTGCGGGTGGCGGGACGGAACCGAAATGCATCCGTTGCCCGCCTTTGGAGCCAAAACAGCTAGAATTACGGCAGAAACAGTGCAGACCGGCTTCCCGGACGTCCTCCCAGCAGGATATCAAGCGGCCGGGCTGGCCCGTAATAGCCAGTGGACGCCCCGGCGCTCCACCCCGAAGGAGATGCCCCCGTGCCTGAGTCAAAACCGCGCCGCCGGTCCACCAGCAGCACCCAGGACACCCCCGCCAAGCCGGTCTACAAGCCGAATCCCGTCTGGTACAAGCCGGTGATGTTCGGCCTGATGCTGCTTGGCCTGACCTGGATCATCGTGTACTACATCACCGGCATGTCCGGCAACGTGGGCAGCACCTTCCCCGTGCCCAACATCGGCAACTGGAACATCGCCATCGGATTCGCGATCGTCATTGTGGGCTTCATGATGACCACCCGCTGGCGCTCCTGACCCCCTCCTAACCCAACTGGGTCGCAGATAACGCTCTTATGGGGCCCCCATGACTGCGTTATCTGCGACCTAGTTGGGTGCGGGGCCGGTGTAGTGGCCGGTCGGGCGCAGCCGCAGCGGACGGCGTGAGTATTCGTCCATGATGTGCGCCAGCCAGCCGGCCGTGCGTCCCACCGCGAACGCGGCCTGCCCGGCGTCAGGCGCCATGGATCCGCCCACCGCCAGGACGGCCAGGGCCAGGTCGATGTTGGGCATGTGCGGGGTCCTCGAGGCCACGACGGCGGCGAGCTGTCGTGCCGCCCGAACCGGCGCAGCGAAGCGCTCTTCCCCCTCCAGTATGCCCAACAGGACCGCGGCGCGCGGATCACGGCGGCGGTAAAGCCGGTGCCCGAAGCCGGGGATTCCGTTGCCCGCGGCCAGCTGGGCGGTGATGGCGCGCTCCGGCCGGCCGCCGGCCATCGTATCCGCCAGCAGGGCGGCGGCGGACCTGCTGGCGGATCCGTGCAGCGGACCGGCAAACGCGCCCAGGGCGGCAATCAGCGCCGCATACGGGTCGGCCCGGGAGGACGCCGCCGCACGGGCGGCCAGCGTGGACACGGCCAGGTCATGGTCAGCAACCAGGATCAGCGCCGCATTGAGGGCGTCGATATCCGCCGCTGTGGGCTCCAGCGGGCTGAGTGCCGCCCACAGCCGGGCGGCGACCGACCCGCCGTCGGGCGGCTCAGTTCCGGGCCCCGCCGTGGCGCGGTCACCGGCGCGGGAACCGGGCTCCGCCGGCCCGAGGGCTGCCAGCATGGCCGCGACGGCCGGTCCGCCGACCGCCCGCACCGTGCCGGCGCTCAGGTCCGCGCGGAACGGATCCCGGCTTCCGGCGCACAGCAGGGCCTGCACCAGCCGGTCCACCGTCCCGGCCGCCGGGCCCAGCGCGGAACAGGCCGACGCGACAGCCGCGAGCGTCTCCGCCGTGGCCGAAAACTGGCCGGCGCGGTCCTCGCCGGATGGGGCGGGATGGGACGGAAGGCCGGGAGGCTCCGCAGCGCCGCTCCACATCCACCGGGCCACGTCCTCGAAGCTGTAGCGGCGGGCCAGCTGGTCCGCCGGCACGCCCCGGTAGTACAGCCGGTCGTCACGGATCAGCGTGAGCGGGGAATCAATGACCATCAGCGGCGATCCGGGCATGTCCGCACCCGCCGGGGCCGCCGCGCCCCGCGCGCGCTTGCGGTTGCGCGCCAAGGCCTCCACGTCCAGCGGGTCGAATGTTGAACCGGGGCCGGACGCGGCGCGGAGGCTGCTGAGCAGGCCGCGCGACACGTAGGAATACAGCGTCTCGGGTTTGACCCCGAGCCGGGCCGCGGCCTGCGCGGTGGTCAGCCTCGGTTCCGCTTCCATTCCCTACCTCGATTGAATCAATATCGACTTAACAGTTATCCATGTAAATGGTGTCATGGATCCAGCTGCTACTGGAAGGGACAGGCCATGAAAACCGCCAACCGGCTCGACTCCGCCCCCATTGAGGTTCCGCGGGGCCTGGCCAACGTCATCGTCACGGAGACCGAGCTGAGCGAGGTGCGCGGCCGGGAGGGCTTCTACAACTACCGCCAGTATTCGGCCACCGATCTGGCCCGCAGCAGGAGCGTCGAGGAGGTGTGGCACCTGCTGCTCACCGGTGAACTGCCCGACGACGGCGCCCTGGCCGCCTTCCGCGGCCGGCTCGCCGCCGGTATGGCGCTGCGTCCGGACGTCGCGGCGGCGCTCCCGGCCATCGCCGCCGTCCGGGGAGCGGGAGGCCTCGCCGGGCTGCGGGCCGCGCTGGCCTTCGAGGCTTCCGCCGGCGGCTACCGTCCGCTCTATGATCTGTCCGGGCCGGAACGTCTCGCGGACGTCCTCCGGCTCGGCGTCCAGGTGCCGGTCCTGATTGCCGCCCTGCACAGGCTGCGGCGGGGGCTGGCGCCGGTGGAACCTGATCCGGCGTTGGACTACGCCGCCAACTACCTGTACCTGCTCACCGGGACGCGTCCCCGCCCCGAGCACGCCCGGGCCCTGGGCAGCTACCTGAGTGCCGCCGTCGACCATGGATTCAATGCCTCCACGTTCACCGCCCGGGTCATCGCCTCCACGGGGTCGGACGCCGCGTCCTGCATCCTGGGCGCGCTGGGAGCGCTGGACGGTCCGCTGCACGGGGGCGCCCCAAGCCGGGCCCTGGATGCGCTGGACGCCATCGGCACGCCGTCGAACATCGAACCGTGGATCCGCGGCGAGCTGGCGGCGGGCCGGCGGATCATGGGTTTCGGGCACCCGGTGTACCGCATTGAGGACCCGCGTTCCAGGCTGCTGAAGGAGGTCGCCCAGAGCCTGGGCGGAGCGCGGGCGGATTTCGCCGTGGCGGTGGAGGCGAAGGTGCAGCAGCTGCTGGCCGAACTGAAGCCCGGACGGGCCCTGCACACGAACCTGGAGTTCTATGCCGCCGTGGTGATGGAGTCCTGCGGCCTGGACCGTGAGCTGTTCACCCCGACGTTCGCCGTGGCGCGGGTCCTCGGCTGGGGCGCGAACATTCTGGAACAGGCCAGGGACGGCAAGATCATTCGCCCGTCGGCCCGGTATGTCGGCCCGGCCGCGCCGCAGCCGGTGCCCGCCCGGTGACCCTCCCGCACCCAACTGGGTCGCAGATAATTCTGTAAAGGGTCCCCCAAGTCAGCATTAAATGCGACCCAGTTGGGGGCGGGAGGGGAAACCGGCGGGCCCCGGCTGCGGCGCGGCCGGGCCGACAAACCGGGCCGACCGGCGAATGATCTTGCCGTCCCAG
>JBIOFK010000038.1:0-17285 GCA_044447065.1 Actinomycetales bacterium
GCCAGGTCAAAGCCGATCAGCAGACCGTGCTGGCGCACTGCGGTGACCCCCTCGATGGTGGCCAGGCCATTCGCCAGCTGTTTGCCGACGGCCCTGACATTGGCCAGTATATTCTGCGAGTCCAGCACGTGCAGCGTAGCGAGCGCCGCGGCCGTGGCTACCGGATTGCCGCCGAAGGTGGTTCCGTGCTCGCCGGCCGCAAGCTGGGCGGATACGCCGGGTCCGAAGGTGATGAGTGCGCCGATCGGAAATCCGCCGCCGAGCCCCTTGGCCAGGGTCATCGCATCGGGCAGGTCCGCCCCGGAGAGCCCGTCCGCGCCCAGGCCCGCAAACCACTCCCCCGTGCGCCCGACGCCGGTCTGCACCTCGTCCAGGATCAGCAGCGCCCCGGCCTCCCGGGTGATGGCGCGCGCGGCGGCAAGGTAGCCCGGGCTCAGCGGCCGGACACCCGCCTCGCCCTGGACGGGTTCCAGGATGACGGCGGCGACGGAACCGTCGACGGCGGCGCGCAGCGCCGCGACGTCGTCGAACGGGATGTGCGTCACGCCGGCCGGCATCGGCTCGAACGGTTCGCGGTAGGCGGCCTTGGCGGTCAGCGCGAGGGCGCCCATCGTCCGCCCGTGGAAGGCTCCCTCCAGGGCGATGATCCGGCTCCGGCCGTTGCCGCTGGCGTTGCCGTGCGAGCGGGCCAGCTTGAACGCCGCCTCGTTGGCCTCGGTACCGGAGTTCGCGAAGAAAACCCGGGAGCCTTCCTGCGCCCCGGCAAGCTCCAGCAGCTTCTCCGCGAGCGCAATCTGCGGCGGGCTGGTGAAGAAATTGGAGACGTGGCCGAGGGTGGCCAGCTGGCTGGCGATGACCGAGGTGACGAACGGGTGCGCGTGGCCCAGCGCGTTGACCGCGATCCCGCCAAGCAGGTCGAGGTACTCCTTGCCGTCCGCATCCCAGACCAGGGAGCCCGCGCCGCGCACCAGCACCCGCTGCGGCGTGCCGAACACGCCCATCAGCGAGCGGGAGTACCGCGCCAGCCACTGCGCCCCCGTGGTCCCCGCGGTGCCGGCAAGCTCCACAAGGGGCGCACCGGCGCCGCTGCGATCCGGCGCATCGGAGGTGTCCCGGCCGGCGTCCGCCGGTACATCCGAGACGCCAGGGGTCTCCGTGGCGGGGTCCGGGGTGCTGCTGTCGTTGCTCATGATTCGTCCTCATCCGGGGTGACCTGGGTGCCGTTGCCGGCGGTGGTAAAGATTTCCAGCAGCATGGAGTGGGCGCTGCGGCCGTCCACGACGGCGGCGCGCTGCACCCCGCCGTCGACGGCCCTCAGGCAGGCGGCCATCTTGGGGATCATGCCGGACTCCAGGCCCGGCAGCAGGGACCGCAGCTCGGAGGCGCTCAGCGCGGAAATCAGCGAGGACTTGTCCGGCCAGTTGCGGTAGAGGCCCTCGACGTCGGTCAGGATGACCAGCCGGGAGGCCTGCAGGGACACCGCGAGCGCGGCGGCGGCGGTGTCGGCGTTGACATTGAGCACGGAGCCGGCCTGTCCCAGCTCCGGGGCCACGGTGGAGATCACCGGGATCCGCCCGGCGTCGAGCAGGTCGAGGATGGAGCCGGGATTGACGCCGACGACCTCACCGACGAGGCCCAGGTCAACGTCCTCGCCGTCCACCACGGTGCCGGTGCGGCGGGCCTGCAGCAGGGCGCCGTCCTCGCCGGAGAGTCCCACCGCGTAGGGTCCGTGCGAGTTGATCAGGCCGACAAGCTCCCGGCCCACCTGCCCGGTCAGCACCATCCGTACCACGTCCATGGCCTCGGGGGTGGTGACCCGCAGGCCGCCGCGGAATTCGGACTCGATCCCCAGCCTGCCCAGCATGGAGTTAATCTGCGGTCCGCCGCCGTGCACCACTACGGGTTTGATACCCACGTGGTGCAGGAAAACCATGTCCTCGGCGAAGGCCCGGCGCAGCTCGTCATTGACCATGGCGTTGCCGCCGTATTTGACGACGACGACGGTTCCGGCGAAGCGCTGGATCCACGGCAGCGCTTCGATCAGCGTGGCTGCCTTGTCCTGGGCATCGGCGACGGAGTTCATACGTGTCCTCGGGTAGTGGTGGTCCTGGCCGGCCCGGGCGGGCGGTCAGGAGGCGTAGGCGCTGTTTTCGTGCACATAGTCGTGCGTGAGGTCGTTGGTCCAGATGGTCGCGGTGGCGTCGCCGGCCCGCAGGTCGATCTCCACATGCACCTCGCGCGGGGTGAGGTCCACTAGGTCCCTGGACTCCCCGATGCCCCCGTCGCGGCAGATCTGCACGCCGTTCATGGAGACGTTCAGGGCGTCCGGATCGAAGACGGCATCCGTGGTGCCCACCGCGGAGAGCACGCGGCCCCAATTCGGATCGTTGCCGAAAATGGCGGCCTTGAACAGGTTGGACCGCGCCACCGCGCGGCCGACCAGTTCGGCGTCCTGCTCGGACGCGGCGTTGATGGTGGTGATGGCGATGTCGTGGCTGGCTCCCTCGGCATCCCCGATCAGTGCCCGGGCCAGGTCTGAACAAACCCGGCTGAGCCCGGCGGTGAAGCCGGCCAGGTCCGGGATCGCCCCGGCGGCGCCGGAGGCCAGCAGCAGCACCGTGTCGTTGGTGGACATGCAGCCGTCCGAGTCCGCCCGGTTGAAACTCACGCTCACGGCGTCGCGCAGGGCGGCATCGAGGCCGTCGGGCCCGACGGCCGCATCAGTGGTCAGCACCACCAGCATGGTGGCCAGGCCCGGGGCCAGCATGCCCGCGCCCTTCGCCATTCCCCCGATGCTGTAGCCGGTGCCGTCGGCAGCGGTGCCGGTGAACAGCGCCTGCTTGGAGACGGTGTCGGTGGTCATGATCGCGGCGGCCGCGGCAGCCCCGCCGTCGTCCGCCAGCGCCTGCGCGGCCGCCCCGACGCCGGCCAGCAGCTTATCCATCGGCAGTTGCTCGCCGATCAGACCGGTGGAACAGACCGCCACATCCGTACCGGAAATGCCCAGCAGCTCAGCGGCGCGTTCGGCCGTCGCGTGCGTGTTCTGGAAGCCCTGCGGGCCGGTACAGGCGTTGGCTCCGCCGGAATTGAGGACGACGGCGTCGACCCTGCCGTCCGCTGCCACTCGCCGGCTCCAGTGCACGGGTGCGGCGGCCACCCGGTTGGAGGTGAACACGGCCGCGGCGTGCTTGAGCGGGCCGTCGTTGACCACCAGGGCCACGTCCGGGGCGCCGGAGGCTTTCAGTCCGGCGGTGACTCCGGACGCGCGGAATCCTGCTGGGGCGGTGATGCTCACGGTGCGACTCCTTGGAGGTTCAGGCCGGCTTCCTCATCCAGGCCGAGGGCGATGTTCATGGATTGGACGGCGCCGCCGGCGGTGCCCTTGGTCAGATTATCGATGGCGCAGCAGACGATCACCCGACCGGAATGCGCGTCGTAGGCGAGCTGCAACGCGGCGTGGTTGGATCCCTGGACCGATTTGGTGCTGGGCCACTGTCCCTCCGGCAGGACGTGCACAAAGGGCTCGTCCTCGTAGAGATCAAGCCAGTGCTGGCGCAGCTCGGCGGCGGTGATCCGTCCGCGCAGCGCCGCGGAGACCTTGGCGGTGGCGGTGGTCAGGATGCCGCGGCTCATCGGCGCCAGTGTGGGCGTGAACGAGACCGTCACCGGCCCGCCCGCCGCCAGGGACAGACCCTGTTCGATTTCCGGCGTGTGCCGGTGCCCGCCGCCGACGCCGTACGGGCTCATGGAGCCCATCACCTCGGAGCCGAGCAGATTGGCTTTCGCCGCCTTGCCCGCGCCCGAGGTGCCCGACGCCGCTACGATCACGACGTCGTCGGCGTCCAGCACGCCGGCGGCAAAGCCCGGGGCGAGGGCCAGCAGCGAGCTGGTGGGGTAGCAGCCGGGAACCGCGATCCGCCTGGCGCCGCGCAGCATCCCGCGCTGGCCCGGCAGTTCCGGCAGCCCGTACGGCCAGGTTCCGGCGTGCGGCGAACCGTAGAACCGTTCCCAGGCATCCTCGTCCGCCAGCCGATGGTCGGCCCCCGCGTCGATGACCAGCGTGTCCGCGGGAAGCTGCCGCGCTATCTCAGCCGAGGCGCCGTGCGGCAGCGCGAGGAAGACGACGTCGTGGCCCGACAGATTCTCCACGGTGGTCTCTTCGAGCAGGCGGCTGGAGAGTGTATGCAGGTGGGGCTGCAGTTCCCCGAGGCGCGCGCCCGCATTGCTGTGCGCGGTGATGGCGCCGATCCGGACGCCGGGATGCCCGGCCAGGATCCGCAGAAGCTCCCCGCCCGCATAGCCGCTGGCCCCGGAGACGGCAACAGAAACAGTCATGATGGGAACTATACCGCCGGTATGGCAAACATATACAGTCGACCCGATATTTATGCATCGCGAGGGGTCTGCTGAGTGGCGAGGGGTCCGCCGGACGGCACGAGGTCCGCTGAGTAGCACGGCGCGCTCCGTTCTGCGCGGAAACCCGGAGTGTGCCGTGCGCAGGACACTGTCCTGCGTAAGGTCCCCGGCGAATGCCGCGCAGGACGGAACCGGCCCGCGGTGGGCAACCGCACGCGGCCTCTTCCCCGGCCCACTCGCTACGATGGGGGCAACAGCGACGAGGAGGAACCGAAATGAAAGCCATTGTTGCGCACCAGTCCGGCGGCCCGGAGGTCCTGGAGGCTGCCGAAACCGAGGTCCCTGTGGCGGGAGCCGGACAGCTGCTGGTCCGGGTCGCCGCCACCGGGGTCAACTTCATTGAGACCTACCAGCGTTCGGGAACCTACAAGGTCTCCTACCCCTTCACTCCGGGCGGGGAGTTTTCCGGCGTGGTGCAAAGCATCGGCGCCGGTGTGACCGGATTCGAACCGGGCCAGCGCGTGGCCACGGCCGAAGGCCGGGGCAGCTACGCCGAATACGCCCTCGTGGATGCCGACAAGGCCCTCCCGGTCCCGGATGCTGTCGGTGACGAGGAGGCCGCCGCGCTGCCGCTGCAGGGCATGACGGCCCATTACCTGATGAATTCCTCCTTCCGGGTGGAGCCGGGCCAGCGGGTGCTGGTCCACGCCGGTGCCGGCGGGGTGGGACTGCTGCTGATTCAGCTGCTGAAGGAACGCGGCGCCAACGTGATCACCACCGTCTCGACCGATGCCAAGGAGGCGCTGGCCCGCGGCGCCGGCGCGGACGAGGTGCTCCGGTACTCCGGTTTCGCGCAGCGGGTGCGCGAGCTGACGGACGGGGACGGCGTGGACGTGGTGTTCGACGGCGTGGGCCGGGACACGTTCGACGGCTCGCTGGAGTCGCTGCGCATCCGCGGGACGCTGGTGCTCTTCGGTGCGGCGTCCGGCCCGGTGCCGCCCTTCGACCTCCAGCGGCTCAATGCGGGCGGCAGCCTGTCGCTGACCCGGCCCACCATGGGGCACTTCCTGCGCAACGTCCGGGAGCGGCAGTGGCGCTCGGGCGAGGTGTTCGGCGCCGTGGCGGCCGGCACCCTCAAGGTCCGCATCGGGGCCACCTTCCCGCTGGCCGAGGCGGCGCAGGCCCATCGCGCCCTGGAGGGCCGCGGCACCACCGGCAAGGTCCTGCTGGTCCCCTGAGTCCTGCTGGTCCCCCGATCTGAACGGAAGTCGGTCATGAAACTGCTGGGAAACGGCGCCTACCAACTGCAGAAGTCCGGCGGCGCCAACGGGTATCTGGTTCCCTCCGGCGGCGGGTTTGTCCTGATTGACCCGGGTGTGTCGCTGAGCGCCAACGCCGTGACCGGGGAACTGCGGGCCGCGGAATTGCTGGCGAAGGTCAGCCACGTGCTGCTCACGCACTACGACTACGATCACGCGGGCGGGGCCGCGGCGGTGGCGCGGGCCGCCGATGCGCCCGTGTTGATCGGCCGGGCCGACGCGGAGGTGCTGCGCGGACAACGGCCGCCGGGAACCCGGTTCCGGGCGCTGCTGACGGCCGTCGGACGGCCAAAACTTCCCGCCGATACGGTCCTGCTGGACGGAGAATCGGAGGCCGCGGCCGGGATCCGCGCGGTCCCCACCGCCGGACATACCCCGGGACACTACGCCTATGTCTGGGGCGGCACCGTCTTTAGCGGCGACGCCGTCATGCTCGGGCGGGACGGGCGGCTGAAACAGTTCCCCGGCTTCCTCATTACCGACAAGCGCGCCGCCCTTGAGTCCACGGCGGTCCTGGCCGCACTGGGCCCGGAGTGGATCTGCCCGGGCCACGGATCGGTCAGGAAGGTTTCCGCGGCCCGGTCCGGATAGGGCGCGCCGGGCCGCGCTGGTCCGGCGGCTACCGCAGCACCGCTCCGAACCGTTCGGCGGCGACGGCGACGGCGGACTCGCGGGCGGCGGTCGCCTCCTCGGCGGTGAGGGTCCGGTCGGTGGCCCTGAACCGGAGTCCGAAGGCCAACGACTTATGCCCCGGCGCGATTCCCGACCCGGCGTAGATGTCGAACAGGGCGACGTCCTCCAGCAGTTCACCGGCGCCCTCGCGCAGTGCCTCCTGCACGTCCCCGGCGGGCACGTCCCCGGCCACCACCAGCGCCACGTCCTGCGTGGCGACGGGGAACGTGGAGATGTGCCTGGCCACGATCACGTCGGCGGCCGCCTCGAAGAGGACGTCGGCGTTCAGTTCCACGGCGACGGACCGGGCCGGCACGTCCATGGCATCGAGCAGTTTCGGATGCAGCTCCCCCGCGTAGCCGACCAGGGCGCCGTCGCGCAGCCGCACTTCCGCGCAGCGGCCGGGATGGAAGGCCTGGTGCGAGCCCTGTCCGACCACCAGGTCCACGCCGAGCACGGTCCCGGCAAGCCGGGCTACGTCCAGGGCGTCCGCCCAGTCCCAGGGCCGGGGCGCGTGACCCGCGCCCGCCGGGGAATCCTTGCCGGTCAGCACCGCCGCCACGTACAGCGGCTGGTCCGGCAGTCCCGCGTCGAGCGCGTCAAGGACGTCGTCCCCGGGCCGCGCGCCGGAGGGCGGAACCGCGGCGGTGCCCAGCGGACCGCCGTCGGGCAGGAACACCAGGCCGGCCTCGAACAGCGCCAGGTCACGGAAGCCGCGGCCATGGTTGCGCTTGGCCACCTCGATCAGCCCGGGAAGGATGGATGTGCGCAGGTAGCCGTGCTCCTCGCTCAGCGGGTTGGCCAGCCTGACGGCCGGCCGGGCCGAGCCCGCCTCCGCCGTGCCGAAGGTGTTGTTACTGGCCTGCGAGACGAACGGGTAGGCCAGCACCTCCGTCAGTCCGGCATCCGCCAAGGCCTGCAGCAGCCGGCGCCGCTGTTGCTGGACACGGGTGAGTCCGCGCCCCGGAGGGGCCACCGGCAAGGTGGCGGGGATACTGTCGTAGCCGACCAGGCGGGCGATCTCCTCGGTGAGGTCCTCCCGCGTTTCCAGATCGGTGCGCCAGCTCGGCACGGTGACCGTGTAGCCGGCGTCCGACCGGGTGACGATCGCGCCCAGGTCCGCGAGCGCCGTCGTGATCTGGCCGCCGCTGAAGTCGATGCCGATGCGCTGTGCCGGGTAGCCTGCGGGCAATTCGATGCTCGTCTGCTCCGGGGCGGTGCCGACGTCCGTTCCGGTCGGGTCGGCCGTTCCGCCGGCCAGTTCCACCAGCAGGTCGACCGTGCGCTGGGCGGCCACATCGGCGATCCGCCAGTCCACGCCGCGCTCGAAGCGTTTGGACGCTTCGGAGGGCAACCTGTGGCGCCGGCGCGACCGGGAAATCGTGATCTCGTCGAAGTGCGCGGCCTCGACCAGAACGTTGACCGTGGCCGCGGAGGTCTCGGTGGCCGCGCCGCCCATCACGCCGGCGATGCCGATGCCGCCGGAGGAGTCGGCTATCAGCAGGTCTTCCGGGTCCAGCGTGCGGACCTTGCCATCCAGCGTTTCGAGGGTTTCGCCCGGGTTGGCGCGGCGGACCACGATGCCCCCGGACAGCTTGTCGGCGTCGTAGCAGTGCAGCGGCTGGCCAAGCTCCAGCATGACGTAGTTGGAGATGTCCACCGGCAGCGAAATGGACCGCATACCGGCCAGGCGGAGCCGGGAGGACATCCACGGCGGGGTCGGGGCCGAGGCGTCCACCCCGCTGACCGTGCGGGCGACGAACCGGTCGCAGCCGGGCTTGGAGTAGATCGGGGCGTGGTCCTCGACCGCCACCGGGTAGCCGGGACCGGATGATGCGGCGACGGAGACCAGGGAGGCCGGGTCGGTGAATGTGGTGCCGGTGGCGTGCGCGTATTCGCGGGCGGCGCCGCGGATGCTGAACGCGTAGCCCCGGTCGGGGGTGACGTTGATTTCGGCCGCCTGGTCATAGAGACCCAGCAGGTCCAGCGCGTCGGTGCCCAGCTCGGGGTCGAGCCCCAGCGTGCCCAGCACCAGAATGCCGTCATGGTCCTCGCCGATGCCCAACTCGCGCACGGACGCGATCATGCCGGCGGAGACGTGGCCGTAGGTCTGCCGCGGGGAGATCCGGAAGTCGCCGGGCAGCACGGCGCCCGGGAGGGTCACCACCACCTTGTCGCCGACCTCGAAGTTATGGGCACCGCAGACGATACCCTGCACACCGGAGGGGTCGATGCCGTCCTGCCGCAGCGTTTGCGGAGCGCCCTCGGGGACCACCCGCACCTGGCACCAGTTGATGGTCTTGCCGTTGCTTTGCGGCTCCTTGGCAAGCGACAGCACCTGCCCCACCACGATCGGTCCCTGCAGGGTGTCCGCGGGGCGGTGGACGGCCTCTTCCTCGAAACCGACCTTGACGAGGTCTGCCAGGACATCTTCGGCGCTGGCGTCCGCCGGTACCTGCGCGTACTCGCGCAGCCAGGAAAGGGGAATACGCATACCCTAGATCTCCATCCCGAAGTGTTCGCTGAATCGGACGTCGCCCTCGATCATGTCCCGCATGTCCCCCACTTCGTTGCGGAACATCAGGGTGCGCTCAATGCCCATGCCGAACGCGAAGCCCGAGTAGATCTCCGGGTCGATGCCGGCTGCGCGGAGCACGTTCGGATTGACCATGCCGCAGCCGCCCCACTCGATCCATCCGGGGCCTCCCTTGGCCCCCGGATGCCAGACATCCAGCTCCGCGGAGGGCTCGGTGAAGGGGAAATAGTTGGGCCGCAGCCGGATTTTGGCCTCGGTTCCGAACATCTGCCGGGCGAAGTGTTCCAGGGTTCCGCGCAGGTCCGCCATCGACAGGGTGCGGTCGATCGCGAGGCCTTCGAACTGGTGGAACACCGGGGTGTGCGTGGCGTCCAGCTCATCGGTGCGGAACACCTTGCCGGGGCACAGCACGTAGATCGGCAGCTCGCGTTCGAGCATGGAGCGCACCTGCACCGGGGAGGTGTGCGTGCGCAGCAGCAGATGCGCTTCCGGCGGCTCGACAAAGAAGGTGTCCTGCATTTCACGCGCCGGGTGGTCCGGCTTGAAGTTCAGGGCGTCGAAGTTGAACCATTCGGACTCCAGCTCGGGGCCCTCGGCGATTTCCCAGCCCATCCCGACGAAAATGTCGCTGACGCGTTCCTGCAGGGTTGAGAGCGGGTGCCGGGCACCGGCACGACGGCGGCGCGGGGCGGCCGTCACGTCGACCGCCTCCTCGACGAGGATCCTGGCGGCGTCCTCGGCCTCCAGGACCTCGGTGCGGGCCGCGAGCGCCCTGCCCACCCGGGCCCGGGCGCCGCCGAGCAGTTTGCCGGCCGCGGCCTTGTGCTCCTTGGGCAGCGCGCCGATTTCCCGGTTGGCCAGGGACAGCGCGGACTTTTCCCCCGTCTGCGCCAGCCTGGCCTCTTTCAGCTCCGCCAGCGTGGAGGCAGCCTCGAAGGCGTGCAGGGCCTGCCCGACGGCGGCGCTGATGCCGGCTTCATCGAGGGGGTTCAGCACCGTGGCGGCGGGCGCGGAGTTCTCGCTCATTGGCTGTCATTCCTGTTCGGTCTCAGGCTGCGGGCGGAGATTCCCGCCCGGTCCAGTCTAGTGGGAACCCGCAGGCCGGACCGAAACCGGGCATGCCGGTGCGGCCGACGCCGGGACGGAGGCGTCCCGGCGTCGATGGTGCCCGCCGCGGCCCTCAGACCTTGATTTCCCGCTTGAGGATCTTGCCCGTGGGTCCCTTGGGCAGCGCGTCGACAATGACGACGCGCCGCGGGTACTTGTAGGCGGCCACGCGCTCCTGCACGAAGGACGCGATCTCCGCGGCGATTTTTTCGGTGCTCCCGTTCCGGTCCGCACCGTCCTTGAGTGCGACCACGGCGACAACCTCCTCGCCGTGCAGCTCATCGGGAACGCCGACGACGGCGGCTTCCGCCACCGCAGGGTGTTCGTAGAGCACCTCTTCGACCTCGCGCGGATAGATGTTGTACCCGCCGCGCAGGATCATGTCCTTCTTGCGGTCCACGATGAAATAGACGCCGTCCTCGTCCCGCCGGCCCAGGTCCCCGGTGCGGAACCAGCCGTCGGGGATGGCCGCGGCCGTGGCGTCAGGGTTGTTCCAGTAGCCCTTCATCACGTAGCCGCCGGCGACCGCGATTTCTCCCACCTCCCCGTCAGGAACATCCTTGCCGTCCTCGTCCAGGATCCGGAGCCGGGCCCCGCGCACCGGCGTGCCGATCGAACCGGGTTTGCGGATTCCGTCGAGCTGGTTGAACGTGACGACGGGGCTGGTCTCGGACAGTCCGTAGCCCTCCAGCAAGGTGGCGGAGAACGTCGATTCGAATTCGCGCAGGATTTCCAGCGGCAGCGGCGACCCTCCCGAGGCCGCGAGCCGAACCGTGGAGGTGTCGGTCTGCGCCAACGCCGGACAGCGCAGCAGGGCCACGTACATGGTGGGAACGCCCTCGAAAATGGTGACCTTGTCACGGGCGATGATTTCCAGGGCCTTGGCCGGATCGAAGCGCGGCAGCAGCGTGACGCAGGCGCCGGCGAGGACGGCGGAGTTCAGCGCGCAGGTCTGGCCGAAGATGTGGAAGAACGGCAGGCCGCCGAAGACCACGTCGCCGGGGCCGGTGTCGAACAGGGCCTGGGAGACGGCGGCGTTGCTGCGCAGGTTCTCGTGCGTCAGTTCCGCACCCTTGGGCCGTCCCGTCGTGCCGGAGGTGTACAGGATGACGGCGGTGTCGTCCGGTGCCGCCTCGCTCATCCCCGCCCTGGGCTCGACGCCGGCCAGAAGTTCCGCGAGTCCGGGGCCGATGCCGATCACCTCGGCGCCGGCGGCCTCGGCGCCCGGGTCCGCCTCGGGGCGGATGCCGTCCCAGGCGAAGACCAGCTTGGCGCCCGAATCCCGGAGGTGGTATTCCACCTCGCGTGCCTTCAGCAGTGGGTTCAGCGGCACCACGATCGCCCCGTACCGCAGCGCCCCGTAGTAGATCGCAGGCATCTGGGGCAGATTCGGGCTGATCAGGGCGACCCTGTCCCCGGGGCGGACTCCCCGTTCGGCCAGCAGCCCCGCCACCCTTTCGCTCTGCGCCTCGAGGGCAGCAAAGGTGACCACCACGTCGTCGAGCTTGAGGGACGGCGCATCAGGGACGGCCGCCGCGGAATCTGCGAGCAACTGGGCAACATTGGTCATGGGGTCTCCTTCGACCGCTCGGAAGCGTGGTGTTCCCAGTCTGTCGGTCGCGAGCGTTTCGGGCAATGGTGTGGTGCTTGAAATTGTTTCGAAACTATGTTCGAATGAAGCCATGCGATGGCAGCAGCAGCTCCTCAACCAGCCCCCCTTGCCGGGGACGGCGGACGACGCGGCCCCGCAGCAGGTGCCCACAGCGGCAGCAGCCGGCATGACAGCGCCGCTGCTGCCGCTGGCGGGGCTGGTGCGGTCGACCCGGACACCCGAATTCAGCGGCATCACCTTCCACGAGGTGGTGGCCAAGTCGGCGCTGAATAAGGTTCCGCCGCTGTCGAAGATGCCCTTCGACTGGACCGTCAATCCGTACCGCGGCTGCTCCCACGCCTGCGTGTACTGTTTCGCGCGCAAGAGCCACACCTACCTTGATTTCGATTCCGGCGTCGACTTCGATTCCCAGATCGTGGTGAAGATCAACGTGGCCGAGGTGTTGGCCAAGGAACTGGCGAAACCGGGGTGGCGGCACGAGCATGTGGCGCTGGGCACGAACACGGACCCGTACCAGCGCGCCGAGGGCCGCTACCGGCTGATGCCCGGCATCATCCGCGCCCTGGCCGACTCCGGCACCCCCTTTTCCATCCTGACCAAGGGGACGCTGCTGGGACGGGACATTCCGCTGCTCCGCGAGGCCGGCGCGCAGGTCCCGGTGGGCATGGGCATTTCCCTGGCGCTGACGGACGAGTCGCTGGCCAAATCCATCGAACCCGGCACACCGGCGCCGAAGGCCAGGCTTGCGCTGATCAGCCGGCTGCGGGAAGCCGGGCTGCCCTGCGGTGTCATGGCGATGCCGATCCTGCCCTGGCTGACGGACACCGACGAGGCGTTGGACTCGCTCTTTGGCGCCCTCGCCGCCGCCGGGGCGACGGGAGTCACCGCCGGTGCGTTGTATCTGCGGCCCGGCACGCGGGAATGGTTCATGGGCTGGCTGGCCGGCACCCATCCGGCGCTGGCGGCCAAGTACCGCCGGCTCTATTCCGCCGGCGCCTATGCCGATAAGCAATACAGGCAGTGGCTCGCCGCGCGGGTAAACCACTACAAGCGCCTGTACGGTTTCGGCGGCACCGGCGGCTTCATCCACGACGCCCGGGCCGAGGAGGCCGGTTATCCGGCGGGAAGCCCACCCGAACCAGCCGGCGGCGCCGCGGGTGCCCGGGGGCGGTCCGGCGCCGCGGCCGGTATCCGGTCTGCCGGTGCCGGTACCCGGGCGGGCGGTGCCGGCCGCCCGGCGGGGCTGGCCGTGCTGGAACCGACCCTGTTCTAAGTGCGGTTTTCCCAGCGCTGACCCTACCGGCGGAGGTAGGCGTCTTCGGCCCGGTAGTCGGTGAGGCGGCCGAAGAACGGATCATCCGCCGCGGGCCGGTGCGCCGGCGACGCCAGGAGCCAGTCGATCTCCGCCGGTATGGTCTCGGCAAAGGTGCCGGCAGGTTCATACCCGAGCGCGCGGGACGCCGTGGTATCCAGCACCAACGGTGGGGTGAAGTCCCAGGGATGGGCTCCCAGGTCCGGATCGGCGTCGTCGCCGAGCAGTATTTCGTCCCAGTCATGGCCGAGGTAGTCCGCGACCGCGCGGGCGATTTCCCGGCCGTTCGGCGCATCCGGATCAGCGCTGTTCACGATGCGCCGGCCCGGGAGTGCGGCGACCATCTCGATCAGCGCCGCCGTGTTGACCGCGGCCGTGGTGTGGTCCCCGCCCAGGCCGCCATGGGCCAGGAAGACGGCGGGGCGCCGGTCCAGGACGCGCTTGACGAATATCCATTCGCGCGGGTTGCCCGCGCCCGCGCCGTGCACCTTTGACGGGCGGATGACGGAGACCGGCGCGCCGCTGTCGAGAAGCACGTGCTCGGCCGCCACCTTGTTCGCCCCGTATCCTGCCCGGGAGGCGTAGTTTCCGTTCCCGGGCTTCATGGTCGGATCCGTCTCCTTGACGGGTGCCTCAAAACGTGGACGAACGTCCGAGTTCACGTGGTTGCCGGCGGCGTCGACGTAAACGGCCTTGCTCGAGAGCATGACCGTGGACCCAACCGCCGCGAGGTGCGGAAGAAGCGCCGTCGCGTCCGCGGCCGTGTAACAGGCCGCGTCCACCAGCAGGTCCGCGCCGCCGCGGAGGACGTCGGCGAGATCGTTGCCGTCGCGGCGCTCAGAAGCGAGGAATCGTCCGCCGGACCGGCGCAGCGCCACCGCATCTTGGAGGCGTCCCGGCCGGTAATGTCGACGGCCCAACCGGCCTCGAGGAGCCGGCCGGCGACGGCTCGGCCCAGCACGCCGGTGCCGCCAAGAATCACTGCCCGTTTCATCTGGCCAAGCTTAGCCTCCGGCACACGGCAACCGGCAGCCGGGCATCAAAGCGGGGCGGTTCCGATGGAAAGGCTGACGCGGGCGTCGCCGGCGGCCTACGCTGGAGCGCAGAAGCCGGGACGCGAAACAACGAGGGGAGCCAGATGAACACCGCTGAGGACCTGTTTGATGTGCTGATCGCCGGCGCCGGGCCCACGGGCCTGACGGCCGCCGTCGCCCTGGCGGAGGCAGGACGGCGCATCGCCATTGTGGACGCGCATCCCGCGTCCGCCCCGACGTCCCGCGCCGCCGTCGTCCATGCCCGGACCCTGGAGGTGCTGGACCGGCTCGGCGTGGCCCAACGCCTGCTCGAGGTCGGTCTGGTCCGTCACGTCTTCGTCTTCCGTACCCGGGCGCGGCCGCTGGTTACCCTGGATTTCACGGCCCTGCCGGGCCGCTTTGCCTGTGTGCTCTTCGTGTCCCAGTTCCGGACCGAGGAGGTGCTGCGGGGCAGGCTCGCCGAACTGGGGGTGGAGGTCATCCGGCCCGCGGCGGTGCTGGCCGTCAGGGCCCTGCCGGAGCGCGTCGACGTGGAGCTTGACGACGGCCGTGTCCTGTCGGGGTCGTATCTCATCGGTGCCGACGGCATGAACAGCACGGTCCGCAGCCAGGCGGGGATCGGGTTCTCCATTCCGGGACGCCGCGGCCGGGAGGGGACGTCGTTTGTGCTGGCCGACGTCGAGCTTGAGGGCGGAGGGACCGGCAATGCCGGCTCCGCGCCGTCGGAGGCGTCGCTCTCGGCGGGTCCGGAGGGGCTGCTGGTGTCCGTTCCGCTGCCGGGCGGGCAGTGGCGGATCGTGGCCGAGACCGCCGAGGTCCCCGAAACGCCGGGCCGCGATTATCTGCAGCGCCTGCTGGACACCCGGGGAGCCGCGGAGGAGCCGGGAACCATCCGCTCGGTGGCCTGGTCCTCCCGCTTCCGCATCCACTCTCGCCTCGCCGACACCTTCCTGGCGGGACGGATCCTGCTCGCCGGCGACGCGGCCCACGTCCATTCCCCCGCGGGCGGGCAGGGAATGAACCTCGGCATCAGGGACGCCGCCGCGGCGGCCACGGCCCTGGACAGAGTCCTGGCCGGGGCGCCCGGTTCCGTGCTGGCGGCCTGGGCCGGCCAACGCCGGTCCAGGGCCCTGCAGGTGATCCGGCTGACCCGCAGGATCGCGGGCGTCGCCCTGGTTCCCGGTCCGTTGCGGCCGCTGCGGGACGCCCTGCTGCTGGCCGGCGGATCGGTGCCCGCCGTCCGGAAGCGGATCGCGTCCTCGCTGGCCGGATTGGCGGACCGCTGATCAGCCGCTCTTGCGCCTGAACTCCCGCTTCTGCGACGAGGAGCCGTGTTCGTGGCTGATCTTGCCCTCGTGCGCCGCCTCCACGGTGGCGTGATGCTGGGCGTTTTTCCTGTCCAGCGCCTCGCGGAACTTCTTCTTCATATCCTCCGAAGCGCCGGTGCGTTCCGACCCCTGCTGCTGCGGATCTGTTGAGTCTGTCAACTGTCCTCCTCGTGCGCTTGTCGAAGTCCCCAGTCTTCCACACCGGCACCCATCCAGGTAGCTCCGCCGGCGAGCGACAGCAGGGCCCGTACTATCGGTTCGTCCGCCGGAATCCAGGGCAGGCCGAGCACGGGCAGGTCCCCCTCAAGGTCCATCCAGCGAAGTTCGTCGTGGTCCTCGAGCGGTGCCGGGACGCCGTCGTCGACCTCGGCCAGCCAGACGCGCATGGCCGCGGGTGCCGCCAGGGGCCAGCCGGCCGCCGTCGGGCCCGGCAGTTCCCGGCCCAGCCTGACGGTGATGCCCAGCTCCTCGGCCAGCTCCCGGTGCAGCGCCTGCGGGCAGGTTTCGCCCGGTTCGACCTTGCCGCCCGGGAATTCCCACAACCCCGCCAGCGCCGCGGGGGCGCTGCGGCGGGCCGCCAGCAAGCGGCGTGGCTCCGCGAGGGAATCCAGGATGGCTGCACCAACGATTTGCCTGATCTGCGTCACGGACCCAGTTTAGGGGCGGCCGCCCGGCCACCGGGACACGGACCTTAGAATTGGTGCGGAACAGCGCGGTTCCCGCCTCCCCCGCACCCCGAACGAAATGATGTCCATGGCGCCCTCCTCCGCGCAGCTGTCCCCCGCCCGCACCGCGTGGGCGATCATCGCCCTGGCCCTGGGCGGATTCGCGATCGGCACCACCGAGTTCGCCATGATGGGGTTGCTGCCCAATATTGCCGACGGCGTGCACGTCACGGTGCCGGAGGCCGGCCACCTGATTTCCGCCTACGCCCTTGGGGTGGTGGTGGGAGCCCCGGCGTTCGCGGCGCTGGGCGCCCGGCTACGGCGCAAGCAGCTGGTGCTGGGCCTGATGGCCTTCCTGACCCTGGCGAACCTGTCCTCGTACCTGGCGCCCGACTACTCCTCGCTGATGGTGACGCGGTTCCTGTCCGGGCTGCCGCACGGCGCCTATTTCGGAGTGGCTGCAGTGATCGCGGCGTCGCTGGTGGCCCCGACGAAGCGCGGACATGCCATTTCCATGGTCATGATGGGGCTGTCCGTGGCCAACGTGCTCGGCGTTCCGCTGGCGACGCTGATCGGCCAGCAGCTGGGCTGGCGGGAGATGTTCGTCCTGGTGGGTGCCATCGGCACGGCCACCGTGGCGGGGATTGCCGTCCTGGTTCCGCGGCACAAGGCCGACCCCGATGCCAGTATGCGCGGCGAGCTGGGGGCACTGAAGAATGTGCAGACCTGGCTGGCGCTGCTGATCGGGATCGTCGGCTTCGGCGGCTTCTTCGCCGTGTACACATTCATCACCCCGACGATGACGAAGCTGGCCGGTTTTCCGGAGGGGTTCATTCCCGTGGTGGTCGGGATCTACGGGGTGGGCATGGTGGCCGGGAATCTGCTCGGCGGCCGGCTGGCGGACCGGTCCGTGATGGGCAGCATCTACCTGGTCATGGGATTCATCGCCGTCGTGCTCGTCGTCTTCAGCCTCGTCGTGCATGTCCAGTGGGCGGCGCTGGTTTTGACCTTCGTGGTGGGTGCCTCGGGATCGATGCTGACGCCGGCGCTGCAGACCCGGCTGCTGGACGTCTCCCCCGGGGCGCCGTCGCTGGCCTCCAGCCTGAACCACTCGGGCCTGAACATCGCCAACGCCCTCGGCGCGGCGCTGGGCGGCCTCGTGATCACCCTGGGCTGGGGCTACGCCGCCCCCGCGATGGTCGGCGCCGTGCTGGCGGTGCTGGGACTGGGTATTGCGCTGTTCAGCGGCAGGCTGGACCGCCGCCGGCTGCGCACGGCGTAGCTGGCTGCGGCTACGCTGGCCGGCCCCGCCCAAGCGGCCGGCCTCGCCCAAGCGGGTGAGCC
>JBIOFK010000039.1:0-17206 GCA_044447065.1 Actinomycetales bacterium
CAAGGCCCTGCCCGAACTGGCCGGCAAGCTCACCGGAAACTCGATCCGCGTCCCCACCCCCGACGTGTCGATGGCCATCCTGAACCTGACACTGGAAAAGGAGACCACGAAGGAGGAGGTCAACTCCTACCTGCGGACCATGTCCCTGCATTCCGAGCTGCACAAGCAGATCGACTACGTGGATTCCCCCGAAGTGGTATCCACCGATTTCGTCGGCTCGCGCCGATCGGGCATCGTGGACGGCCTGGCCACCATCTCCGACGGCAAGAACCTGGTGCTGTACGTCTGGTACGACAACGAATTCGGCTACAGCTGCCAGGTGGTGCGGGTGATGGAAACCATGGCGGGCGTGCACCCGCCCCAATTCCCGGCGGCCTAACGGGCGGGAGGCGCCATGGGATGGGGTGCCGCTGCGCCTCCGGGCAGGGTAGGATCGCCCACAAACGCCTACCGGAGGCCAGCATGGACACCCAGGACCCAGCCATTGACCACTACAGCCGCGGAGACATCCGCGAGCGGATCTTCGCCGCGCTGGAAAACGCCGGCAAGAACCCGGAACGTTTGCTCCCGGAGGATCTCGCCGGTGCGGATGAATTCCACATTGGCGGGATCGAGGCCGCCCGGGAGCTGGCCCGCGGGGCCGGAATCAGCGGCAGCAGCTATGTCCTGGATGTCGGCTCCGGAATAGGCGGGCCCGCCAGGCTCTTCGCGCACGAATTCGGCGCAACCGTCCACGGCGTGGACCTGACACCGGAGTTCGTCGAGGTGGCAGGTGTGCTCACGGCGCGCACGGGGCTGTCCGCGGAGGTGACGTTCAGCGAAGGGAACGCGCTGGACCTGAAATTCGAGCCCACCACCTTCGACGTGGCCACGATGCTGCATGTGGGCATGCACATCCAGGACAAGGCGGCGCTGTTTTCCGGACTGGCCCGGCTGCTCAAACCCGGCGGCATCCTGGCCGTATACGACATCATGCGGATGAACGGCGCCGGGCTGACCTACCCCCTGCCCTGGGCCGCGGTTGAGGAGAACTCGTTCGTGGCAACTCCGATGGACTATTCCACGGCCATGGAGGACGCGGGGTTCGAAGTGGACTCGGAACGGAACCGGCACGACGCCGGGATCGCCTTCCTGGAGGAGGCCCAGGCCCGCGCCGCGGCCGGGGACGCGCCCGCCGTCGGTTTGGCGCTGGTGCTGGGACCCGAAATCGGACCGCGGATGCGGAACCTGCTGACGGCCTTCCGCGCCGGTGCGCTGGCACCGGTGGAAATTTACGCCCGCAAGACCAACTAAGCTGGACGCTGGATGGGACAGCCAGGCGGCCGCGCGTCACCCCAGGGTGGCTCGAGGAACGTCCGGGCTCCGCAGGGCAGGGTGGTGGGTAACGCCCACTCGGGGTAACCCGCAGGACAGTGCCACAGAAAACAGACCGCCTCCGTGCCGTTCCGGCGGGACGGAGGTCAGGGTGAAACGGTGGTGTAAGAGACCACCAGTTCCCTGGGTGACCAGGGAAGCTAGGTAAACCCCACCCGGAGCAAGGCCAGACAGGACATGATTGAGGGCTGCCCGCCCGAGTGTCCGGGTAGGCCGCTGGAGACTGCCGGCAACGGCAGCCGTAGATGGATGGCCGCTACGCCTCCGCGGGTAACTGCGGGGGATGACAGAACCCGGCGTATCGGCTGTCCCATCCACCCCTAATCGCAAGAACCCTAGTTTCGCGACTCCTAGGGGTGGTAGTGGCTGACACGGCCGCCGAGGGCGGCGACGACGTCCGTGGCTGCGGCCTGTTCGCCGACCAGATCCGGCGCGGCTTTGGGCGGTTCGGCCATGGCGGTCCAGCCGGTGCCCTCGGCGTAGTAGGCCTCGGCGCCGCCGGCCTGGAGGATGCCGGCGAAGCTGGCCTGGGACGCAGCGTCTTTCCAGCAGTAGAAGTACACGGACAGGCCTGAGAGCAGGCAGATAGCCCGGGAGCTGACGCCTGACTGGATGTCGCCGTTCCCGCTTGAGTCAATGTTGACGCCGCATTGGGGGACACTCGCGGCCAGATCGGACGCTGTTTGCCCGTAGGAGATGGACGGTCGTACCGAGGGTTCGGGGGTGATTTTCGGGGACACCAGATTGCCGACAGCCCCGCAGCCGGTCAGGGAAAATACGGTGAAGACGGCCAGGACGGCTAAGAGCTTCTGCACGGGGCACCTGCATTCTTCGGATGTGTGGTCAGATCGTATTCCCGTGAACACGAGGATTGGCCCGGAGTTGCCTGACAACACCCTGACAGCGTTTCCGCTGCGCCGGAAGCGGTTATGGGGCGGGCGTCGTCACGGGATCCGCGGCCTTCGCGGCACGGATCCGGCACTGCCCATTGGCCCACAGTTCGCCGGTAGCGCCGCTGGTGATCCCGATCAACAGGCGCTGTTCCTCGGCCCGGATTGCGGTCGGGAACCAGCTGCGGCCGTGTTCGACCGCGATGAGAAGGCCGTCCTCGTCGCCCATCGGCCGGAAGGTGGCACCGCCCTGGCCGTACGGTTGGAGGTTGAGTGCTTTGCGGAGCGCGCCCTCGAAGGCGGGCACGTCGGCGACGGAAATGCCTACCTCACTGACGCCAAGGATGCCCCGGCTGCCGAAGTCTCCGGTCGCGTCATTCGGCAGGTTGCGCCGGATGATGAACTCCAGGACGCAGTTGTCCGGACCTTCGAAGTACAGGGACCTGGCGTTCCAGAATGGGGAGCATTCGAATTCGTCTCCCTCATCGGTCCGCAGGAGGGGGAGCCGCGCCCGCAGCCAGGTCTTGGCGCCGGCGAAGGTGTTTCGCGGAATGGTGAAGGCCAGATGCTGGGACCCGGCCCGGACTGGCCCCGGCGTCAGGGTGAGCTCCGTCCATCCGGCGGTCACCCGCAGCGACTCTTCGGTCCGCATTGTCGGCAGGCCAAGGACGGCGCCATAGAAATCCTCGGCGGCCGAAATGTCGCTGCACTCGAAAGCGATGCTGCGGATCTTCACGGTAACTTCCTTCCGGCGCGGGACTCCTCACCCGTTCGATAGTATGCCCGGGCGGTCGGGGCGCCGGGCGGCTGAAAGTCCGGGCGTCACGGCTGTGGATAACCCGGCGCACGCTGTCGGCTCCGCCGCTTAGACTCGGCGGCGAGGGGGGAAAGGTGGGGAAGGCCAGGGAAGATCGGGAAAGGTCGGGAAAGGAAGGCACGCGACATGCGACGACGGCGGCGCGTGGCACGGTGGCCGGGCGGGACGGTGCCCTCGGTGCTGGGCTGCGCACTGACAGCTGTCTTCCTCATCTGGCTCTACGCCGCCGGGCCGCTTGCCCCGCCGCGCCCCGGACCGCCGCCGGTCGAGGTGCCGGCCTGGTCGGGCCTCGGCTCCCCGCTGGTCCGGGTCCGGCCCGCAGCCGCGCTGGACGTGCTGGCAACACTGCCGGTCAAGGGACGTGCGCCGTCGAGCTCCTACCGGCGGGAGGCGTTCGGCGAGGCGTGGCTGGATGCTGACCGCAACGGCTGCGACACCCGCAACGACGTCCTCCGCAGGGACCTGACGGATATCACGCTGGCCGGTGGATCGGCCTGCGTGGTGGCCTCCGGGCAGCTGGCGGACCCTTACACCGGCCACGGCATCGGCTTCCGGCGCGGCGGAGAGTCCAGTTCCGCCGTCCAGATCGACCATGTGGTGGCGCTGGGAAATGCCTGGCAGACCGGTGCGCAGCAGCTCGACGATGCGCAGCGGCAATCCCTGGCCAACGACCCGCTGAACCTGGTGGCGGTGGACGGACCGACTAATGTGCAGAAAAGTGACGCCGACGCGGCCACGTGGCTGCCGCCCGCGAAGGCCTACCGGTGCCAGTACGTTGCGCGCCAGATTTCCGTCAAAGCCGCCTACAGGCTCTGGGTGACGGCGGCAGAGAGGGACGCCATGGGCCGGATCCTGCGGGATTGTCCGCACCAGCCGAGCATGGAATCCGGCTATCGCTGAGAACCTGCGGTGTGGCGCTGGAGACTTTCGGCCAACCCTGCGATGATGCCGTCATGACTGAAATCCATTACGTGAACACCGTTAAAGCAGCGCAGGACAACTTGGAGGAAGCCAACCGGCAGCTGGACCAGGCCGTCAAGGACCACGCGGCGGGGCTGATCACGGAGCAGCGGCTGGCGCAGCTCAAGGAACTGCGGGACATCAGCGTCGCGGACCTGGCCCGCGTCATGCGGGAGAACTAGCAGGCCAGCCCACGCCCGGCCGCAGGCCGGCACAAACCCTGAGGCTGCCCGGCCGACGCCCGGAGGGACTAACGGGCGCTGCCGGGGCTCTGCGTGCCGATCGGGTGCAGCGGCAGGTCGGGATTGTTTTTTTCCACCCGCCGCATCGCCCATACGTCGTTGAACAGGGCCAGGAATTCGCCGTCCGAGCGTTCCAGCACCTCCGCGCCGTGGACCGTGCTCAGCGTGGCCATCGCCTCCGGGACGGTCAGCCTGGCGACCGAATACGGGAGGCGCTCCAGCCGCATCGGGGCGTTGAAGTCGTGCGTCATCCTGTCCAGCACCACCTCGAACTGCATGGGGCCCACGGCGGCGAGCACGGGCGCCTGGTCCCCGCGCAGATCCGAGCGCAGGACCTGGATGACGCCCTCGTGTTCGAGCTGGTCAATGCCGCGGCGGAACTGCTTGTACCGGCTGGGGTCCTTGGACCTGGCGACCTGGAAGTGCTCGGGCGCGAAGAGCGGAATGGCCGGGAATTCCACCGGCTCCTCAAAGAACAGGCTGTCGCCCACCCGCAGCGCCGAGGCGTTGACGAGGCCGACGACGTCCCCCGGGTAGGCCTGGTCAATCACCTCGCGTTCGCGGCCGAACACCTGTTGGGCGTACTTGGTGGCGAAGGATTTGCCGGTTCGTGTCTGGGTGACGACCATGCCGCGTTCGAAGATCCCGGAGCAGACGCGGATGAACGCGACGTGGTCGCGGTGGGCCTGGTTCATCCCGGCCTGGACCTTGAAGACGAACCCCGAGAAGGGCGCCTCCACCGGGCGTGGCGTCCCTTCGGTGTCCGGCCGGGCGGCGGCGGGCGGAGCGAAGTCGACGAGGACGTCCAGCAGTTCCCTGACGCCGAAGTTCAGCGCGGCGGAGGAGAAAAGGATCGGGGTGGCCTCGCCGGCGTAGAACCGCTGCGGGTCGAAGTCGGCCGGCGTGTCCATGACCAGGCCGGCCTCGCCGACGGCGTCGGTCCAGACGTCGCCCTGCGTCCGGGCGGCTTCGGCGGGGGAGAAGTACTCGGTCAGCGCGATGCTGGCGCCGGCGTTGTTGCGCTGGAAACGCACGAACCGGTCCTGCTGCAGGTCCCACACACCTCGGAAGTCTCCGGCGATCCCGACAGCCCAGGTCAGCGGCATCGGCGCCAGGCCGGTGCGTTCGGTGATTTCGTCCATCAGCGCCAGGGCATCCAGGCCCGGCCGGTCCCACTTGTTGATCACTGTGATGATCGGGAGGTTGCGGGCCTTGCAGACCTCGAACAGCTTCATGGTCTGGGTCTCCAGGCCCTTGGCCGCATCGACCAGCATGACGGCGCAGTCGACGGCGGCGAGCACTCGGTAGGTGTCCTCCGAGAAGTCGGCGTGGCCGGGGGTGTCCAGCAGGTTGATGACGGTATCCCGGTAGGAGAACTGCAGGGCCGCGGAGCTGATGGAGATGCCCCTGTCCTTTTCCATCTGCATCCAGTCGGAGATGGTCTCCTTGCGGTTGGATTTGCCGTTTGTGGCCCCGGCCGTCCCGATGACACGGGCGTGCAGGGCCAGGGCCTCCGTCAGCGTGGACTTCCCGGCGTCCGGGTGGGAGATGACGGCGAAGGTGCGGCGGCGTCCGGCCTGGGCCAGCACTTCGCCGGCACGGACGGGGGAGATGGCTTCTGCGGACACGCGCACTACTTTCACTGCCGGGAACGTCCCCCGCTCGGCATGCGGGGACCAAAGATCCAAGTTTACCCGCCGAGGACGAGGTACCCGTACCCGAGCTGCCATGTCCCGCCGGCTCCGATCCGGTCCAGCACCAGCCGCTGCAGCGTGGTTTCCCGCGGCAGGGCGGCCAGTCCTTCCATGCTGCGGGTCCGGAAGGTGAAGTAGACGGCGTCGCTGGGCTGGTCAGCCGGCGCACGGTACGGCGTGAACAGTGCTGCGAAGCGGGCCAGATTGGACTCCGGGTCCAGCCGCTGCGCCAGGTACGGGTCCAGCAGCCAGGATTCGCAGTCCGCCAGCCGCACCGGGAATTCGGGGAAGTGCCTCGCAAAGAACGGCCCCGCCTGCGCGAGCGAGCCGGCCACCGCCGCCGGATCCAGCGGGCCGGATTCGGGGATGTGGATGCCCAGGATCCAGGTCCCGGCCGCGGTGCCCGGAAGACCGTCCGGGGCGCGGTGCAGCGCGAACTGCAGCCGGCCCAGTGCGTAGAGCGCACCGGCGTAGTGCAGCGTCAGCCAGCGCCACGTCTCCAGCCCGAAGCGGCCGTGCACGCGCCGGTGGATCGCCAGGTTCCGGCCGACGTCGGCGAGCGTCGCGCGGCTGACCTGCTCGGGGATTCCCCGGCCGCGGTGCCAGTCGATGAGCCGGGGCGCAAAACGCAGCAGCGCGGCAATTCGCTCCGGTTCGGTACCCGGTCCGCCGGGGGCCATGCCGGTGGCCGTGCCCAGGCGGGCGGCCAGCAGGTCCTCCAGCTCCAGGACGGCCGGCGACGGCGGCGCGGCCAGCAGCGCGCGGCAGGCGTCGGCGTCGTCGCCGGTTATGCCGAGGTACGCCAGGATGTCATGACCGGTCATTGTCAGCTGCTCCATGGGACCAGCCTAGACGCGGCCGCCTCAGTGTCCGAAGGGGTCCTCGTCGACGCCGGGCAGCCAGCTCAGGCCGGGAACGCCCCAGCCGTGGTTTTTGGCGGCGCGCCTGGCCTTCTTGCTGAAGCGGGAGTTGAGCCGGTCGACGTACAGCTTGCCGTCCAGATGGTCGTACTCGTGCTGCATGACGCGGGCGAACCAGCCCGTGGCTTCGAACCTGACGGGTTCGCCCGAGCCGTCAAAGCCGGTGACCTCGACCCACTCGGCCCGCTTGAGGGGGTAGTTCTCGGCCGGGACCGACAGGCAGCCCTCGACCTCCTCGTCCGGGTCCGGGTCCGTGCCGGAGATCTTGCCCAGCCGGAGGACCGGGTTAACCAGCGCGCCGCGGGGGGCAACGCCGTCGTCGTTGTCGAATTTGTAGACGAAGACGCGCAGCCCCACGCCGATCTGGGGAGCGGCGAGGCCCACGCCGTTGGCCGCGTCATTGGTCTCGTGCAGGTCGGCAACGAGCGTCCGCAGCGACTCGTCGAAGGCCGGCACCTCGTCGGCCCGGCGGTGCAGCACGGGCTCGCCCCAGATGGTGATTGGGTGGATGGTCATGGCTCGCTTCCTGGCTATCGCAGCTATGGCATGCGAAAGGCCGTGCTGGTCGGCACCGGCACGGCCTTTCGTGAAGGATTGCGCCTTCTTCGGGGTGAGATACGGGGGTTGAACCCGCGACCTCCTGGACCACAACCAGGCGCTCTGCCAACTGAGCTAATCCCACCATGTGCCTTCGGCCGGGACCAGAGTCCTTTTCAAACGGCAGCGGAAAATAGTCTACCTGCTCTTCGGGTGTGCTTGTGACACCGCGGGGCTATCCGGCCGAAATACGGCCCGCAATTTCCTTGGCGGTGACCGAATCCGGGCCCGGCGCAGGAACGAAAACGGCCTCCCGGTAGTACTTCAGTTCCTTGATGGAATCCTGGATATCCCCGAGGGCGCGGTGTCCGCCGGTCTTGGCAGGCGCCTGGAAATAGGTTCGGGCATACCAGCGCCGGGCCAGTTCCTTGATGGTTGAGACATCGATCACGCGGTAGTGCAGGTGCTCCACGAGCTCGGGCATGTCGCGGGCCAGGAAGACGCGGTCGGTGCCGACGGAATTGCCGCCCAGCGGCGCCTTGTTGGCTTCGGGAACGTGTTCGCGGACGTATTCCAGCACGATTTTCCGGGCTTCGGCCATGGTGACGCCGGCGGGCAGCTCCGCCAGCAGACCGGAGGTTGTGTGCATGGTCCGGACGAAATCGCCCATCTGGGCCAGCGACGCCTCGTCGGGGCGGATAACGACGTCGACCCCCTCGCCGAGGACGTTCAGCTCCGAGTCCGTCACCAGGGCTGCGACTTCGATCAGCGCGTCCGCCACCGGGTCCAGGCCGGTCATTTCGCAGTCGATCCACACAATACGTTCGTTTGAGATAGGCACTCTGCCAATCTACCGTCAGCCGGCCCCGGTCCTACCCCCGGGCGCCAAGGTGTCAATGCTAAAATTTGGCTCAGCGGCGAGGCTGGTGGTGTTCCGGCTGGCCGGTGCCCCTCAGGAGGCCATTTTGGCGCGTCCAGTTCGCGCCCTGCCGTGCCACACCAAGGAGAGGATTTCCATTCCATGACAGCGTCCGAACCAGCAGCAGGCTCCGCACCGGACCGGACCGTTGCCGCGGCGGATGCAGCAGGGAAGACCGGAGGCAGTTCCCGCTCCGCCCTCTGGCAGGGATTCATCGGATCGGTGTTCATGACGGTCGCCTCCATCGGCATCGGGTGGCTGGCCCAGTCCTCTGGACTGCGCCGCTACCCGCTGTTCATCTGGATGCGCACCGACCCCGCCGGCGTCGTTCTGTCGATAGCGCTGCTGGCGTTCGGCGGCATGCTGCTGGTGCGGGCCTGGCTCCGGCTCGGGCAGAAGATCACGGCCTGGGTTGAACGCGCCCACCGGGACATCATCCTGGCGGTGATCGCCTGGGGGGCTCCGATGATGGCAGCGGTTCCGCTGTTCAGCCGCGACGTGTACGCCTATATCGGCCAGGGCCGGCTGGTCACCGAACACATGAACCCGTACGTCCAGGGCATCTCCTCCCTCTCCAACTACTACCAGCTGGGGGCGGACAAAATGTGGGCCGAGGCGCCCACCCCCTACGGCCAGCTGTTCCTGTGGATCGAAGGATTCGTCGTCTGGGTGACGAACGTGCAGCCCGAGCTGTGCGTCCTGCTGTTCCGGGTCGTGGCTGTCTTCGGCATTGTGCTGTGCATCATCTACGTGCCTAAACTGGCGAAGCTGCACGGCGTCAATCCGCAGCGGGCGCTGTGGCTGACGGCCGCCAATCCGCTGTTCCTGACAACTTTCATCGCCAGTGTCCACAACGACGCGCTGATGGTGGGACTGGCCGTGGCCGGAATCTATCTAGTGGCCACACGCCGGGCCATCCGCGGCATCGCGCTGGTGACACTGTCGGTCTCGGTGAAGCCGATCACGCTGATTTTCTTGCCGTTCCTGGGGCTCCTGTGGGCGGGCAAGGGCGCCGGGTGGGGGCGGAAAATCGTCTTCTGGATACTCACCGCCGGCCTGTCGCTCGGAATCCTCTGGGTGCTCTCCCTGCCTAACGGCTACGGTTTCGGCTGGATCAACGGACTTAGCGCGCCGGGTTCGGTGTCCATCTGGTACGCCCCGGTCGGCCTGCTCGGCATGGTCGTCAGAACGCTGGGCAACGCCGTCGGCCTGCCAGGCGGAAGCATGGCGGGGACGGTGTTCACCATCGGCAAGGTGCTCTCCGTGGCGGCCATCGCCTGGCTGATCCTGCGCGGGGACCATGACCGGCTGATCCGACGGATGGCCCTGGCCCTGGCCGCCGTCGTTTTCCTGGCCCCGATGATCCAGTCCTGGTACGTGGTCTGGCTGATTCCGCTGTTCGCCGTGACGGGGATCCGCAACGACTGGCAGGTCAAGACCCTGTATTTCGTCGTCTCGTTCCTGATGATCTACGGCATTGCCGACCAGCTGGACGTCTACCCGTACCTGAATCCGGACGACACCGCGATGCCCCTGACCATTGCGCGCAACGGCGCGGCGGTGGTGAGCCTGCTCTTCGGGCTCTACCTGGTCTTTGTGGACCCCAAGACCCGCAAACTCTTCCGCCGCCAGCCGGGGGAGATCACGGCCACCCCGGTGCTCTAGGCGCGCTGCCAGCCCAGGGCCGGCGCGATGTGCTCGGCCACGGTTTCCAGCAGCCGGGCGTTGTAGTCGACACCCAGCTGGTTCGGCACTGTCAGCAGCAGCGTATCGGCGGCCTGCACCGCGGCGTCGGCGGCAAGCTCCGCGGCAATGACATCAGGTTCGCCGATGTAGCTGCGGCCAAAACGGGCCATGGTGTTATCCAGCCGGCCGACCTGGTCGCGTGATTCGCCGGCCGCGCGCGGTCCGAAGTAGGCGCGGTCCTCGTCGGTGAGCAGCGGCAGCACGCTGCGGCTGACCGAGACCCGCGGTTCCCTGTCCCAGCCGGCTGCCGACCATGCCTTGCGGTACAGGCTGATCTGTTCGGCCTGGAGCTCGTCGAAGGGCACGCCGGTATCTTCGGTCAACAGTGTGGAGCTCATCAGATTCATGCCCTGCGCGGCAGTCCATTGCGCGGTCTGCCGGCTGCCGGATCCCCACCAGATCCTTTCGGCCAGCCCGGGCGACTGCGGGGTCACGGACAGCGGTGTCGCCACGCCCGTCATGGCGGGATTGGAGCGCACGACGGCGGCGCCCCCGATCGCGGCCCGAAAGGCGTCAGTGTGGCGGCGGGCCAGGTCGGCGTCGGATTCGCCGTCCGCCGGAACATGTCCGAACGCCTCGTAGCCGCGCAGCGCCGTCTCGGGCGAGCCGCGGCTGATGCCCAGTTGGAGCCTGCCGCCGGAAAGCAGGTCCGCGGACGCGGCGTCCTCGGCCATGTACAGCGGGTTTTCATAGCGCATGTCGATCACGCCGGTGCCGATCTCAATCCTGCTGGTCCGTGCACCGATGGCGGCGAGCAGCGGGAAGGGGGAACCCAGCTGCCGGGCAAAGTGGTGGACACGGAAGTATGCGCCGTCCAGGCCCAGTTCCTCCGCCGCGACGGCCAGTTCCAGGGACTGCAGCAGGGCGTCCGCCGCCGTTCGCGTGCCGGATCCGCTGCCCGGGTGCCAGTGGCCAAAGGAGAGGAAGCCGATGCGTTTCATACCCTCTGCAGCGTCCCGGCGGGGGGCCTTATTCCGCGGGCATGCCGTCGCCGGCGTGGCCGGACCGGGACAGGGTCCGGGCTTTGGCCGCGATCTTCCGGGACATGGCGGGAAAGATGACGGCGTGGAACGGCAGCACCGCCAGCCAGTACAGCCGCCCGGACAGCCCCTGGGGGAAGAAGATGGCCCGCTGGTGGTACCGGGTGCCGGTGCCCTCCGGATCGACCGAGAATTCCAGCCATGCCCTGCCCGGAGCGCGCATCTCCGCGCGCAGCAGCAGCCGGTGCCCGCGCTCGACCGTCTCCACCCGCCACCAGTCCACGGGGTCGCCCTGGTTGAGGGTGTCGGGATTGCGGCGGCCGCGGCTGAGTCCCGCACCGCCCGCCAGCTTGTCCATCCAGCCGCGCACCGACCATGCCAGCGGCAGGGAGTACCACCCGTGTTGGCCGCCGATGCCTTCGATCACGGTCCACATCGCTTCCGGCGGTACATCGAACACGCTGGTGCGGTCGTCGGTGAAGACCGTGTGGCCGGTCCATTCGGGGTCGCTGGGCAGCGGGTCAGACTCCGGGCCGTAGCCGCCGGCGCCGGCCCAGCTGGTCTCGATCAGTCCGGCCTTTTCCTTCGCCAGCGCCAGCCGGACAGAGGTCCGGAAGTCGGTGAGGCCGCCGTCGGGCAGCGGGATGACGGCGTCAATATCGTGGTCGCCGCTGACGGCGTCGTGCTGCAGCGATTGCACCAGCGGCTTGGCCATCGACAGCGGAATGGGCGTGACCAGGCCTACCCAGTACCCGGCCAGGGTGGGAGCGGGGACAGGGACGGTAAAGACCCTGCGGCTGCCCAGACCGGCCTGATGTGCGTAGACCTTCATCATGTCCGCGTACGCCATCACGTCCCGCGAGCCGATGTCGAACCTGCGGTTGACCGCGCCGCGCAGGGCCGCGCCGGCCGTGAGGTAGTAGAGCACGTCGCGGATCGCTATCGGTTCGATCAGGTTCCGGACCCAGCTGGGAGCCGGCATCACGGGCAGCACGTCGGCCAGGTGCCTGATCATTTCGAAGGAGGCCGAGCCGGACCCGATCACCACTCCCGCCTGGAAGACCAGGGCGTCCACGGACCCGTCCAGCAGGATCTGCCCGACGCGGGTACGGGAGCGCATATGGGGCGAAAGGGCGGCGTTGGCCGGGTGCAGCCCGCCCAGATAGACGATCCGGCGCACCCGTGCCCGGGCACAGGACCGCGCCACGATGCCCGCTATCGAGGCTTCCTGCTCCTCGAATCCCTCGCCCCGCGCCATCGAATGGACCAGATAGTAGAACACCTCGACGCCCGAACACGCGGCGGCGAGCGCGTCCTGGTCCTGCAGATCACCGGCGACGATATCGACATCGTGGTGCCAGGGGACGTCCTTGAGTTTCTGCGGGCTGCGTACGTAGACCCTGACCCGGTACCCCTGCGCCAGAAGCCTGGGTACCAGCCTGCCGCCGATGTAGCCGGTGGCGCCGGTGACCAGGGCCAGGGGGCCGGTGGCGCCGCGGCTGCCTGCGGGACTCTCTGCGGTCATTGAATTCCCCTATCGGCTTGGCTGCGTGAACCTCCGAGCATACCGCCGGGGAACCCTCGGCCGCCGGGGACAGCGTACCGTCCACCCGGCGGCCACCCGATGTTTTCCCAACATGCCCGGCAAAATGACGCTTTGACTGCCGTTTTCTGCTTGGATGGAGTTACTGACGGGTACCCTGGAGCCACCGACTCCACCCGAGCATAAGGTAGCGATGGACTTCATTGAGGCCGAGCACCCGAGACCACGTCACTTCCTCCTCCATCTCAGCGACACCCACCTGCTGGGAGGTCTGCAGCCCCTGTACGGCGCTGCGGACAGCGAAGCCAGGCTGCGCCAGCTCTTTGAGGAGGTCAGCGCTTCGGGGGCCACGCCGGAGGCCGTTCTCTTCACCGGGGACCTGGCCGACAAGGGCGAACCGGAGGCCTATGCGAAGCTGCGCGCAATTGTCGATCCGGTGTGCGCGGAGATGGGCGCCCGGCCGATTTTTGCGATGGGCAACCACGACGACCGCCGGAATTTCCGGGCCGGGCTCTTCGACCAGCACGACGACGCCTCCCCGGTGGACCGCAGCTACTATCTGGACGGCCTCCGGCTGATCACCCTGGACACCTCCGTCCCGGGCTACCACCACGGCGAAATCAGCCGGGCGCAGCTGGAGTGGCTCGCCAACGAGCTCGAGACGCCGGCGCCGGACGGCACGATCCTGGCCCTGCACCACCCGCCGGTGCCCAGTGTGCTGGACCTGTCGGTGCTGGTGGAGCTTCGCCGCCAGTCCGAGCTGGCTGCCGTGCTGCGCGGATCGGACGTCCGGACCATCCTTGCCGGACACCTGCACTACTCGACGACGGCCATGTTCGCCGGCATTCCGGTCTCGGTCGCGTCGGCCACCTGTTACACCCAGGACCTGAACGTGCCGGTGGGCGGAACGCGGGGCCGCGACGGCGGCCAGTCGTTCAACCTGGTGCACGTCTACGAACACACGGTGGTGAATTCCGTGGTGCCGCTGGGCAGTACGCCCACCGTCGGCGAATACGTGGACGCGGCCGAAACCCAGCGGCGGCTGGCCGCAGCCGGCGTGCGGATTCCGGAGCACACCCCGCGCACCTCAAGCATCCCCGTCCAGTCCACGGGCTCGCTGCGCTCCCGCTGACCCCCGGCCCGCGCGCTACCCCGGGCCGCGCGCTACCCCGGGCCGCCGTCGTCGGGGCCTTACTTTTCCCAGGGCGCCGTGAGCGGGAAGTACCTCTGCAGGAAGTCGGTGACCAGGGCTGCGCGCTCGTCCGCCGCGACCTCGGGAAAGCTGCCGTCGTTGAGGCAGAAGAAATCCGCCTGCCGCTTACGCAGCAGGGAGGCCAGATAGGTCAGCCCGGACCGCGCCGTCGTGTCGACGTACTTCACCTTGGCCCGGGTCTGGACGGTGGCCCGGCCGGTGAGCAGACCGTAGTAGTGGTACAGCGAATTCGTCACCGAAATGTTGTCCTCGGCGCGGAAAGTGCTGGCGGCGGTGGCGGTGAATTCCGCAGGGAATTCCCGTTCCATTTCCGCCATTACGCTGCGGCGGAGCGGTGTGGCGGCGTGCTCGAGGTGGCGCGTGGTGATCCGCCCGAACCGGTTCCACAGCAGCCTGCGGTTTACCCGCGCGGCGTTTTCGAAACCGCTGCGCTCGGCGGCGTTCTCGCCCAGCCCGATGCGGGTCTCCGCTTCGATGAACTTGGTGATCCCGCCGGGGGTGAAAAACATGTCCGGAGCAACGGGACGGCCGAAGAACATGTCGTCATTGGAGTACAGGAAGTGCTCCGAGAGGCCTTCGATGTGGTGCAGCTGGCATTCCACCGCCTGCGAATTGTGGGTCGGCAGCACCGAGGGATCTGCGAAGAATTCCTCGCTGCGCACGATCGTCACCGCGGGATGGTCCGCCAGCCACACCGGGGCGGGGGAGTCCGTGGCGATGAAAATGCGGCGGATCCAGGGCGCGAACATGTACACGGACCGCAGCGCGTACTTCAGCTCGTCGATCTGCCGGAAGCGCGCCTCGTGGTCGTCGCCCTCCCCGACGACGACGCCGGCCATCCGGGCCTTGCGCGCGGCCAGGTACTCCGGCGAGCTGCCGTCCACCCAGGAGAACACCAGGTCAATGTCGAAGCGGATGTCCGAGGCGTGGTCGGCGAACATGTTCTCGATGGTGGGCCAGCGCAGGCCGTAGCGTTCGACGGTGCCGCGGACGGCGTCCTGGGCCAGCAGCGTGCGCCGGGTCAGCGAGTTCTCCATCGGCAGCACCAGCTGGTCCCCCTCGAAGCTCCACAGCTCCAGCTGCACACCCGCCGACGCCCCGTACGCCAGGCCGCCGTCGGGCTCCAGCCGCGGACGGTACAGGCGCAGGATCCGGGACTTGCGGTTGCGGGCCAGCTCCCCGTCGGCCACCAGCAGCGAGGATTTTTTCCGCGCATCTACCGTCATCGCGTAGAACGGCTCGTTCGCGCAGGCCTCTACCAGGGCCTCGCGCAGCGCGCGCCGGTTCTTCCAGTCGACCGCGATCACCGGGCGCTCGTCGTTACCGCGCACCAGCAGGTAATCCAGGTCCGCCCGTTCCAGGGCGGCGCGGATGAACAGCAGGTCCGCCACCATGGCCTGGTTGGGCGTGCTGTCGCGGTTGAGCAGCGCGTAGCGGCCCCGATGGCGGATGACGTCGGGCCGGTCCTTGAAACGGGCGACGGCGGCGCGGGAGGCTTCCTCCACCAGGTCCCGTTCGTCCTCAAGAGCGGGGGTGCCGTAGTAAACATCATGCTGTGCGGCGACGTCGGTAATGGGATAGCTCCAGTGCTTTCGGGAAAAATGGGTTCACCTTGCATGATATCCCGGGGCCCCTGACACCGCAGCACGGACGTGGAAGCATGGCAGGCATGAAGACATCAAAGGTATTAGCCGACGCCTTCGGACGTATCGGGGACTCCGTGGCCGGGGTGCTGAAGGGGATGGGAGCCGAGGGGCTGAACCGCCGCCCCGGCGGGACCGGAAATTCCATTGCCTGGCTGGTGTGGCACCTGACCCGCGTCCAGGACAGCCACATCGCCGACGCCGCGGGCCGGGACCAGGTGTGGATTTCGCAGGGATTCGCGGCGCGTTTCGGCTTCGACCTGGCGCCGGCCGGGACCGGCTACGGGCATTCGCCGGCCCAGGTGTCCCGCGTCCGGGTGGACTCGGGCGAACTGCTGGCGGAGTACCACCGGGCCGTCCTGGCAGTGACGTTGGCCTTCGTGGCGGACCTGGACGGGCGGGAGCTGGACCGGGTGGTGGATACGGCCTGGGACCCGCCCGTCACCCTGGGGGTGCGGCTGGTCAGCGTGCTGCAGGACTGCCTGATGCACGCCGGACAGGCGGCCTACGTCCGCGGGCTGGGCGTCCTCTGAGCCGTCCCCGCGGCCCGCCCTATTTCCGCTTGTCGGTGAGCAGCGCCACCGCAATGCCGAACATCCACACGTCCTTGGCCATGGCAGTGCCCGCCACACTAGGGCGGACGCCGTCTGACAGCGTGGTGCCAGGCGTCTTGTAGTAGGTGGCCAGCAGGCCGGCCGAGAACACGGCCAGAGCCAGGCCGGCGAGCTTGGCCGGCACGAACGGGGCCAGCAGCAGGGAACCGACGCCGATTTCGCCCATTGCCAGCATCTTGCCGAATCGTTCCGGATCCAGGTCGGCCAGCTGGGGCACGGCATTGGCAGCCATCTTCTGCACGCCCTCGGCGTGGTCCTTGTCCATGCCGAGCTTGCCGATACCGGAATTGAGGATGAAGGCGCCCGTGGACAGGCGGAGGGCGGCGCGGCTGACGATGGTACCCATGGTTCACTCCTTGGATTGACGGAAAGGTTTGGCGGTAACGGTTGGTGGAAAAGGGTTAGCGGTATGGATTAGCGGCAATGGCGTGACGGCTGCCTAGTATAGGTCCAGCCTACGAGGTGGCCCGGACCGATGGTAGACGGCCCTCCCTGGATCGGCCCGATTGCCGGTAGCCTGAAGGCGTGCATGAACACTCAGCCCGCCGCGATATCCGGCTCCGCGGTCCCGTCCTGGCCGGCGTGCACCCGGGCCAGGCCGCCGCCGTCGTGCACCGCGCCGCGGAACTGGCGTTCAGCCTGGACGTACCGCTGATCTGCGCTTACGTGGAGGTGTCCAGCTACCTGTCCGATACCCGCCCGGGCGGGGTGCCGGTGCCGCTGCCCATCGATCCGGACGTTGTCGACGACGACGGTGAAGCGGTCTCGCAGGAACTACTGACGCAGCTGGAATCGGTCCTGCGCGGCTCCTCCGTGGCATGGAGCCTGCAGACCCTGGCCGGCGATCCGGTGAAGGCTCTGGGCGGGCTCGCCGTGTCCGCCGGGGCATCCCTGATTGTGGTGGGCACCCGGGAACGCGGATTCGGCGCGCGGCTTGAACAGCTGCTGACCGGGTCCATCGCCGTGCACCTGACGCACCGTCAGCACACTCCGGTGCTGGTGGTGCCCCTTGACCCGCATCGGGAGGCTGCGGTCGGCCATGACAGGCATCTCCGGGGACGCCCCCACGGCTCCGGCGCATGAGCGGGGCCGACCGGCACTCCGGCACCCGCGG
>JBIOFK010000040.1:0-17051 GCA_044447065.1 Actinomycetales bacterium
GCGGGCGTGCGGATGCACGCCAAGCCCGGCGCCCTGGTCCGCGCCGGCGAGCCGCTAATGACCCTGCTGACGGACACCCCGGAGAAATTCGCCCGGGCCAGGGAGGCCCTGGCCGACGCGGTCATGATCGCCCCGGAAGGGTCCCGGCCCGCCGACAAACTCATCCTGGACCGCATCTCCTAGCCGCCCGGCGGACCCGGGGAATGGGCATGTCCATCGCCCGGGCGCGGCGGTGGACATCACGGGATGATGTCCACCGGTGGCGGCCACCGGCGGGCATGTCCCGCCGGCGCGGTGGAGCGTGCCCAAGCCGTGCGCACAGCGGCCGGACATGCCCAACACCGGGGCCAGACCCGCTCGTCGCTGCCCGCCGGCGGGCCTTCCCGGCCGCGATCCCGGTGACCTCTCGTGTGCCCGGCGGGCCTCATACCGGGGAATGAGGCCGGAAGCATAACTTATCCGCCGCAAGAGTGATGACGGGCGGTCCCCGGACGTGGGAAACTTGAAGCATTCCTGCCACCGAAGAGGAGCCGGCCCCCTGTGGACTTGCTGACTTGGTTTCCCCACATGATGGGCGAGCTGAACCATCTGATTGAGCACTCCGCTAACGCGTGGTGGATCATTCCGCTGGTTTCGCTGTTCTGCCTGATCGACGGCTTCTTCCTCTTCCTGCCCAGCGAAACCGCCATCGTCGCCCTGGCCTCCCTGTCCGCACGCTTCGGCGAGCCCAACGTGTGGCTGCTGCTGCTCGGCGGCGCCGCCGGTGCCATCGCCGGCGATAACATCGCCTACCTGCTCGGCCGCCGGCTGGGCACCAGCCGGTTCGCCTGGATGCGCCGGCCAAGGGCCGCCCGCGCGTTCGCCTGGGCCGGGAAGGAACTGGAAAAGCGCGGGGCCGTGCTGATCTTCACCGCCCGCTATATCCCCGTCGGCCGGATCGCCGTGAACTTCACCGCCGGAGCCACCCGGTTCTCGCGCCGCCAGTTCGTCGCCCTGGACGCGGTGGCGGCGCTGACCTGGGCCGGCTATTCCGTAGCGATCGGCGTCTTTGCCGGCGGCATCAAGTTCCTGCACCACAATCCGCTCGGCAGCATCGGCATCGCGATTGTGTTCGCCATCGTGATGGGCTTCCTGGTGGACCACGCAATGAAACTGCTGCACCGGTGGCTGGACCGGCGCCAGCGGGACCGCGGTGCCGCTGCCGGCGACGGTCCACGGGCCGGGACTGACGGGGAGCATGGCAACAAGGGTGGAACTGGAACTGGAACTGGCACTGGCACCGGCGCAAACGCAGGCACCGGCGCCGGCCCGAACGCCGCGCCCCGCGGCGACGGCGACGCAGGCGGCGAAACGCCAGGACCGGCCACCGGCTCCGGCGCGCCGAAGCGGGCCGAGACCGTCCGGATTCCGCCGGACTAGGCCGGACAACTAGCGCCGGGACGGATGGCTCCATAGAGTTGGTGCGTGACTCAAACAGCCGCTGACACCCGGACCGCTCCCTTCGACCTGCGCAGCCTCCCCAAAGTTTCCCTGCACGACCACCTGGACGGGGGACTGCGGCCCGGCACCATCATCGAACTGGCCGCCGCCGCCGGACACACGCTGCCCGCCGCCGAACCCGAGGCCCTGGCCCAATGGTTCCGGGACTCCGCCGACTCCGGCTCGCTGGTCCGCTACCTGGAGACCTTCGACCACACCATTGCCGTGATGCAGACCCGCGGGGGACTGGCCCGCGTGGCCCGCGAGTTCGTCGAGGACCTGGCCGACGACGGCGTCGTCTACGGGGAGGTGCGCTGGGCGCCCGAGCAGCACCTGGGCGCCGGACTGAGCCTGGACGACGTCGTCGACGCCGTGCAGGAGGGGCTGGACGCAGGGGTGGAAGCCGTCGAACAGTCCGGCCGGCACATCCAGGTCGGCCAGCTCATCACCGCGATGCGGCACGCCGACCGGGGCCAGGAAATCGCGGAACTGGCCGTACGGCACCGCGGCACCGGCGTCGTCGGCTTTGACATCGCCGGGGCGGAGGCCGGGTTCCTGCCCAGCCGTTTCAAGGACGCCTTCACCTACCTGGCCGAGCACAACTTCCCGGCCACCGTCCATGCGGGCGAGGCGGCCGGGCTGGAAAGCATCCAGGACGCGCTGGTCCACGGCCGCGCCCTGCGCCTGGGCCACGGCGTCCGCCTGGCCGAGGATATCCACGTTGAATTCGTCCCGGACGAGGACGGGGACGACGTCGGCGCCGTCACCTTGGGCGAGCTGGCGTCCTGGGTACGGGACCGCGGCATCGCGCTGGAAATCTGCCCGTCGTCTAACCTGCAGACCGGCGCCATCGCCGGATTCGGGGACAGCGTGGAGGACCACCCGGTGGACCTGCTCTACCAGACCGGTTTCCGGGTCACCATCAACACCGACAACCGCCTGATGAGCGGGGTCACGCTGACCGGCGAGTTCGAGCTGCTGATGCGCACCTTCGAGTACGACCTGGACGATGTGCTGGCCCTGACCCTGAACGCGGCCGAGGCGGCGTTCCTGCCGCTGGAGGAGCGCGAGGCGCTGGCCGACTACATCACCGAGTCCTACGCCAACGCCCGCTAGCCATGGCTGAGCCGGAGCGCGGGCCGGCGCCGCCGGTGCCGGGCGGGCCGACGGCGGTCGCGGACCTGCTTGAGGTGATTGCGGCCCTGCGCGAGCACTGTCCGTGGACCGGGGCGCTGACGCACGCCTCGCTGGTCGAGTACCTCATCGAGGAGAGCTACGAGGTGGTCGAGGCCATCGAGGACGGGCATCCGGACGAGGATTTCCGCGCTGAACTGGCGGACATCCTGCTGCAGGTGGTGCTGCACGCCCGGATTGCCCAGGAGGAGGGGCGGTTCGGATTCGGGGACGTCGCCGCCACCCTGCGGGACAAACTGATCCGGCGGAATCCGCACGTCTTCCGCCCGGACGGCTCGCTGCGGGAGACGTTTCCGGCCACCGCGGCGCAGATCGAGGCCGGCTGGCAGGCCGTCAAGCAACGAGAAAAGCCGCGGGCATCACCCTTCGAGGGAATTCCCGCGGCCCTCCCGGCGCTGCTGCTGGCGGCGAAGTCGCTGGACCGCGCGGACCGGGCGGGAGTCATCCTGCCGGCGGTTCCTGCCGGTGCCGCGCCGCTGGACGAAAACGACCTCGGCGAGTCACTGTTCGCCGCCGTCGTGGCCGCCCGCGCGGCTGGGCTGGACGCCGAGCGCGCCCTGCGCACCGCCGTCGCCCGTTTCCAGCGCGCGGGACAGGCACCGCCGGCCACGCCCGGCACTCGCGCTTAACGCGCCGAGCCGGCCAGTTCCTTGTCAGCGGCCCCGCCGGCGGTTCCGTAGGACTGCCCGTACTCCCGGTCCAGCGGGGTCTGCTGCTTGTTCTTGAGTCCGACGATGCAGACAACCAGGGAAATGGCGATCAGCACGATCAGGTAGATGATGAAGCCGTCCGCATTCTTGGCCTGGATGAACAGCGTTCCGATATACGGAGCGGAGCCGCCGAAGATCGCGTTCGCCAGTCCGTAGGCCAGCCCGACACCGAGGGCGCGGACGCTGGTCGGGAACAGTTCGGCCTTCACAATGGCGCTGATGGACGTGTAGAAGCAGACGATGACAAGGCCCAGCAGCTGCAGGGCGAACGCGGCGAAGGGATTCTGCACCGTGCCCAACGAGGTCAGGATGGGCCACGTGAGCAGGACGCCGCCGATGCCGGACACCATCAGCATGGCCTTGCGTCCGATCCGGTCCGACAGCAGGCCGAGCACCGGGTGGAGCAGCATGTAGACCACCAGCGCGCAGAAGTTGATGGTGCTCACTGTTCCGGCCGCGAGGTGCGCGACCTGCTTCATGTAGGTGGGCATCAGGGTGGTGTAGGCGTAGAACACCGACGTTCCGCCGGCCGTCAGGCCGAACACGATGACGAACGGCTTCCAGTGCTTGGTGAACAGCAGCCGCAGCGTGCCGGGGCCGGCCTGCTTCTTCCCGGCCGGGGCGGGGTGCTGGACCGCGGCGACCTGTTCGAGCGGAATCGACTCGTCCATGCCGCGGCGGAGCCACAGCACGGTCAGCGCGGCCAGGGTGCCGATCACGAACGGGATCCGCCAGCCCCAGGAATTCAGGTCGTCATGGGAAAGCACATGCTGCAGGATGATCTGCACGATGAGGGCGATCACCTGGCCGCCGACCAGGGTTACGTACTGGAAGCTTGAGTAGAAACCGCGGCGGCCGGGGGTGGCGATCTCCGACATGTAGGTGGCCGTGGTTCCGTACTCGCCGCCGACCGAGAAGCCCTCGACCATCCGGGCGAACCACAACAGGAAGGTCGCCCAGATGCCGATCTGCGCGTAGCCGGGGGACACGGCCATCAGCAGTGATCCGAAGGCCATCATGAGCACGCTGAGCGTGAGCGCGTACTTCCGGCCCCGGCGGTCGGCGATCCGGCCGAAGAACCAGCTGCCGATCGGGCGCATCAGGAAGCTGATGCCGAACACGAAAAACGCGTTGAGGGCCCCGGTGAGGGCATCGGACTTGTCGAAGAACGTGACGCCGATGAAGGAGGCGAACACGGCGTAGCTGTAGAAGTCGTACCATTCGATCAGGTTGCCCAGAGAGCCCCGGAGAATGTTGCTGATCACTGATTTGCGTGGGCGTTCGACCACTGTTGCGCTCATACTGTTCCTTCCGGACGTGGAACCGGCAGGCAAGGCAGGGACGGTGACGTCCCCCGCGCCGGCCCGGCGGGACCCCGGGAAGTTCAAGGTGCGAACATTGGTTCACCCGGGGCCGCCTTGTAGCCTACCTCACAGCGGCCCCGGGCCCGGCTCATCCGGCCGGATCAGTCGGAGAGCAGCCGGTACAGTGTCCGGCGGGCCTCATCCAGGGCCGCGGTCGCTGCCCTGAGCTGGTCGTCGGTGCCGTCCATGCTGATCTGGCGGACGGCGCCCAGCAGTTTGCCGGCGCTGCGACGCAGGTCCTGGCCGGTGCCGGCTTCCTCGCTGACGTCCTCCCAGACCTCGGCCATTTCCTTGGCGTGGGCCGCGACGTAGGCCCTGCCCGCATCGGTGAGGACGAACTCGGTGCGCCGGCCCTCGCCCGTCGATTCGATCAGCCCGTCCGCCTGCAGGGCCGCCAGGGTGGGGTATACGGAGCCGGGACTGGGCCGCCACGCGCCGTCGGTATGGACGGCGATGGCCTTGATCAGGCCGTATCCGTTGTAGCCGGACTGGCTCAGCAGGGACAGGATGGCGCTGCGGACATTGCCCTTGCGGACGCGGCCGGGGCCGAAGCCGCCGCGCCCGAACGGGCCGCCGGCGCCGAAGCCCTGGCCGAAGGGGCCCCCGCCCGGGCCGAAACCGGGACCGAAGCCGCCCCGGCGGCCGCGGTGCGGACCGCCGCCGTGCCCGCCGCCGTGTCCGCCGTGCGGGCCGTCGTCGGGGTCCGGGCCGGCGAAGTCCTCGCCGTTGCCCGGGTCGTGGTGGTGCCGGTGTCCGCGCGGGCCCATCGGGCGGCCGCGGCGGGAACCGGGAAGGAAATCCTGGTTAAACATGGTGATCTCTTTTCGCATTCCTAGCGTGTTGGGTTGTGGTACCGCGGGCGTTGCTGCTGGGTGGATCCGCAGGGAGCGCCTCTATCGCGATAGACCAACGATATATCGCTATAAATCCACGGTCAACCCCCTGCGCCGACATACTCACGCACCGCCGGGGACGCACACGCTAGGCTAGGACCGACAGCGCGGTCCCCATCCCATCCGCTCGTTCCCCACTGACTGGGCAGCACAGTTTTAGGAGCCATCCATGGCCATTATTGACGCCATCCACGCACGCGAAATCCTTGACTCCCGTGGCAATCCCACGGTCGAAGTCGAGGTCGGGCTCGACGACGGCTCCGTGGGCCGCGCGGCGGTTCCCTCCGGCGCCTCCACCGGAGCGTTCGAAGCGGTGGAACGGCGCGATGGCGAAAAGGGGCGCTACCAGGGCAAGGGGGTCCAGCAGGCCGTCGACGCCGTGCTGGACACCATCGCACCGGCCCTGATCGGCCTGGATGCCACCGAGCAGCGCACCATCGACCAGACCATGATCGACCTCGACGGCACCGCCAACAAGTCCAACCTCGGGGCCAACGCCATTCTCGGCGTCTCGCTGGCTGTGGCCTCCGCCGCCGCGGAATCCGCCGACCTGCCGCTGTACCGCTACCTCGGCGGTCCCAACGCCCACGTCCTGCCGGTGCCGCTGATGAACATCCTCAACGGCGGGTCGCACGCCGACTCAGACGTTGACATCCAGGAATTCATGGTGGTGCCCCTCGGCGCCTCCACCTTCTCCGAGGGACTGCGCTGGGGCGTGGAGGTCTACCACAACCTCAAGGCGGTGCTGCAGGAAAAGGGACTGGCCACCGGCCTGGGCGACGAGGGCGGCTTCGCGCCGAACCTGCCCTCCAACCGCGCAGCCCTCGACCTCATCCTGGAAGCGATCTCCCGGGCCGGCTACACCGCGGGCAAGGACATCGCCCTGGCCCTGGACGTCGCCTCCTCCGAATTCTTCAAGGACGGCGCCTACCAGTTCGAGGGCAAGTCCCGCACCGCTGCCGAGATGAGCGCCTACTACGAGGAGCTCGTCCGCGATTACCCGCTGGTCTCCATCGAGGACCCGCTGGACGAGGATGACTGGGAAGGCTGGAAGACCCTGACCGAAGCCATCGGGGACAAGATCCAGATCGTCGGCGACGACCTCTTTGTCACCAACCCGGAGCGGCTGCAGCGCGGCATCGATTCCAAGACGGCCAACTCCCTGCTGGTCAAGGTCAACCAGATCGGCTCGCTGACCGAAACCCTGGACGCCGTCTCGCTCGCCCAGCGGGCCGGCTACACCACCATCACCTCGCACCGCTCCGGCGAGACCGAGGACACGACCATTGCCGACATCGCCGTGGCCACCAACGCAGGCCAGATCAAGACCGGAGCCCCGGCACGGTCCGAACGGGTTGCCAAATACAACCAGCTGCTGCGCATCGAAGAAGACCTCGACGACGCGGCACGCTACGCCGGATCCGCCGCCTTCCCGCGTTTCACGGCACGGTAATGCCGCGTGACTGGCTAAGCTGAAGCTAAGCCTTAGCCGGTCACGTCGGCTTCAGCCGATAGTCTTTTTCGCACCAGAGGAGCTCCATGGCCACCCGCCGCCCCAAGCTGCCAAGGCCCCGGAACGACGACGCCGACACGGCCGCCGCACGTGCGGACGGACCTACTGGCGGACCTACAGCCAGACGTGCTGATGGACCTGCGGACAGGTCCGGCACGGCCGCTCCGGCCGCGGTAACGGCCGGGCCCGCACGTAAGGCCTCCGCCGGCGACGGCCTCCGCGCGGCCGGGAACGGCGCGGTTGCGCGGGCCGCCCGGCTCGGCGCGGCACTGGACCCGCGCAGGGGCAGGGCGGAACGCGCCCGGGCCGGCGGGAAGCCGGCGGCCTTCGCCGGCGCGGAGGAAGAGGACAGGCCGATCCCGGCCAAGGCCTTCTCGGGACGGCTCCTGGCACTGGCCGTGGTGCTGATGACCATCACCATCCTGCTCGCCCCTACCGTGCGGGTCTACCTCAGCCAGAAGGCGGAGATTTCGTCGCTGCAGGCCGATATCGCGGCCAAGTCCGCACAGCACGGCGCGCTGGCTGACGAGCTCTCGCGCTGGAACGATCCCAACTACGTCAAGGCGCAGGCGCGGGACCGGGTTAACATGGTGATGCCCGGAGATACCGGTTACTGGGTCTACGGCGATGCCACCACGCCGGCTGCGGCCACCTCTGCGGCGGGGACCAAGAACGCAGCAACGGCCGCCAACCCCTCATCCCAGCCCTGGGGTGACGGACTGTGGCAGTCCATTAAACGCTCGGCAGCACCGTAGGCCCGGAACCCACCGCAGGGCCCGGGCCCCACAACAGGAAGGACGCCGGTGACCACTCCAGCCTCCCCGTCCGAACCCACCCGGCACGATCTGGACACACTGAGCCTGCAGCTCAACCGGCCGGTACGCGACGTCGTCGAAATACCCGCCCGCTGCGTCTGCGGCAACCCGCTGGTGGCCGCCACTGCGCCCCGGCTCGGAAACGGAATCCCGTTCCCCACCACCTACTACCTCACCCACCCGGTCATCACGGCCGCCGTCTCCAGGCTGGAGGCCGATGGACTGATGCGGGAGATGTCCGCCCGGCTGGAGACCGACCCGGACCTGGCCTCCCGCTACCGCGTCGCCCACGACGCGTATCTGCAGGCCCGGGCCGAAATCGGCGGCCGGGCAGGCACCGGCCCCGTGCCGGAGATCGATGGCATTTCCGCCGGCGGAATGCCGACCCGGGTCAAATGCCTGCACGCGCTCGTGGGCCATTCCCTGGCCGCCGGGCCGGGAGTCAACCCGCTGGGGGACGAGGCACTGGAGGCCATCGCCGAGTGGTGGACCCCCGGGCGCTGCTATTGCGCCGGCGCCTGGGATACCGAAGCGCCGGTCCCGCACCGGGACCTCAGCCGACACGTCAAGCGGCTGTGAACCACAGCCCGCAACCCCGGGAGGGAACGCCATGCGCGTAGCCGCCATCGACTGCGGTACCAATTCGATCCGCCTGCTGATCGCCGACCTTGACGGAGCCGGTGGCCTGGCCGACGTGCATCGCGAAATGCGCGTGGTCCGCCTGGGCCAGGGCGTCGATGCCACCGGCATGCTGGCCGCGGAGGCGCTGGAGCGCACCTTCGCCGCGGTCGATGACTACGCCGCGCTGATCCGGGCGTCGGGGGCGGACACGATCCGTTTCGTGGCCACCTCCGCGACGCGCGACGCGCAGAACCGTGACGTCTTCAGCGCTGGAATCCTGGCCCGCCTGGGCGTGGAACCCGAAGTGGTCACCGGCGAGGAGGAGGCGGCCCTGTCCTTCGCCGGCGCCGCAAGCGTGCTGCCGCAGCTGGGGGAGGACCCCGTGCTGGTGGTGGACCTCGGCGGCGGCAGCACCGAATTCGTCCTGGGCAACGCCTCGGGCGTGCTCGCCGGGCTGAGTACCGACATGGGCTGCGTCCGGTTCACCGAGCGGTTCCTGCGCAGCGACCCGCCCACGGCCGCGGAGGTTGCCGCCGCCGTCGCCGCGGTGCAGGACGCGATCAGCGGGATGCTCGCCGAGGTCCCGGTGGAACGGGCGACGGCGCTGATCGGGGTCGCGGGGTCCGTCACCACCATCACCGCGCACGCGCTGAAGCTTGAGCGTTACCTGCCGGAGCGGATCCACGGCGCCGGACTCGCCGTCGCGGACGTCCGGGACGCGTGCACCTCGCTGCTGGAAAGCACCCGGGCGCAGCGGGCGGCCCTGCCCTATATGCATCCCGGCCGGGTGGATGTGATGGGAGCGGGGGCGCTGATCTGGCGCACGATCGTGGACCGCGTGGCCGAGGTGACCGGCGGCGCCGTGTCACTGGTGACCAGCAGCGAGCACGACATCCTCGACGGCATCGCCCTGGGCATTCCCGCCGCCGCACCAGTGAAGGGACGCCGGACTGTCTAGGGCCGGCGTGCGCCCGCGGCTGCCGCTGGGTGCGCGGCTGAGCCGTGCGGCGGTGCTGGCGCTGGTGTCGGTCCTCTGCGCCTGCGGGTTCACCGCGGCCGGGCTGTCGGCCGCGCCCGCCGCCAGCGCCGATGAGATGCGCTCGGCCGAATACTGGCTCGATTCCGAGGGTATTACCAAGGCCTGGGAGGTCTCCAAGGGCGCCGGCGTCACGGTGGCCGTGATCGACAGCGGCGTGGACGGCACGCATCAGGATCTCGCCGGCGTGCTGGCCGGAGGCACCGATGTCTCCGGTGCCGGCGCCCCGGACGGCACGAAGGGCGTCGGTGTGGAACCCGTGCACGGAACCCTGGTGGCCTCCGTCCTGGCCGGGCGCGGTCACGGCACCCCGGACCCGGCGCACCCCTTCCCGAACCCTGACGGCATCATCGGCGTCGCTCCCGAGGCGCAGATCCTGAGCATCTCGGCCTGGCTCGGCAGCGCGAACCCGTCCGGCAAGAGCATTGACGAGCAGATTCCAGCCGCGGTCCGCTGGGCCGTGGACCACGGCGCCAAAGTCATCAACATGTCCCTCGGCAGCACGTCCACCGCCTGGCCGCAGAGCTGGGATGACGCGTTCCTGTACGCGGAGCAGAAGGATGTGGTGATCGTGGCCGCGGCCGGAAACCGGCAGAACGGCATGACGCAGGCCGGCGCCCCCGCCACCATTCCCGGGGTGCTCGCCGTCGGCGGCCTGGCCCGGGACGGTACGGCCAGCCAGGATTCGTCCACCCAGGGCATCAGCATCGGCGTCAGCGCGGCGGCGGAAGGACTGGTCGGCGCGCTGCCGGGCAACGGCTACGCCTACTGGAGCGGCAGCTCCGCGGCGACCCCGATCGTGGCGGGGGTCGCCGCGCTGATCCGGTCCAAATATCCCGATATGAGCGCCGCCCAGGTCATCAACCGGATCATCAGCACCGCCAAGCCGGCCGGCTCCCCGCACCCTAACGCGACCTACGGGTACGGCACCCTGGATGCGGAGGCGGCGCTGACGGCCGACGTGCCCGTAGTGACCAGCAACCCGCTGGGCAGCATCTCGGACTGGATCACCATCCACCGGCGCGCCACGGCCCCGAGCACCCCGGCGCCATCGAGCGAACCGGCGGCGCCGCCGTCGTCCGCGGATTCCGTGCCCGCAGCGACGACACCGGCCGCGCTGGCTCCGGCCCAGCTCGACAGCCCTCTGGCGCCCGCCCTGGTGCTCGGATTTTCGTTCCTGCTGCTGGCCATCCTGGCCGGCGGGGCCATCCACCTGGTCATCGTGGGACGGCGCGGACGGGGCGCTCCGGGCGGGGAGAGTTCCGGCCCGGAGGGCAGCTAGTGAATTTTTTCACAAACTCTAGTAACCTAGAGGTATGGCACACACATTAGAGTTCCAGGACCGTCCCCGCGTCCTCATCGTTGGAGGCGGTTACGTCGGCCTCTACGTGGCCCTGCGGCTGCAGAAGAAGATCGCCAATGCCGGTGGCATCGTCACCCTGGTCGATCCGCTGCCCTACATGACCTACCAGCCGTTCCTGCCGGAGGTGGCGGCGGGCAACATCGAGGCCCGCCACGCCGTGGTTTCGCACCGCATGCACCTGAAGTCGACCGAGCTCATTCCGGGCCGCGTCACCGCTATCGACCACGAGGCGCGCAAGGCCGTCATCGCCCCGACCGACGGCGGAGCCCCCTTCGAGATCCCGTACCACGACGTCGTCGTGGCCGCCGGGTCGATCACCCGCACGTTCCCGATCAAGGGCCTGGCCGAAAACGGCATCGGGCTCAAGACGATCGAAGAGGCCGTCGCGCTGCGCAACCAGGTACTGGAATGCATCGAGAAGGCGTCCGTGGAAACGGATCCGGCCAAACGCGCCCGCTCGCTGACCTTCGTCGTCGTCGGCGGCGGCTTCGCCGGCATCGAAACCATTGCCGAACTGGAGGACATGGCCCGCTCCGCCGCGAAGCTCAACGGCCGCGTGGACGTCGCCGAGCTCCGGTTCGTGCTGGTCGAGGCGATGGGCCGGATCATGCCCGAGGTCACCGAGAAGCAGGCCGAATGGGTGGTGGAGCACCTGCGCAGCCGCAACATCGAGGTGCTGCTGAACACCTCCCTGGCCGACGCGCAGGACAACCACCTCAAGCTGATCAGCATGGCCGACAAGTCCCCGGCCGGCGAGTTCGACGTGGACACACTGATCTGGACCGCCGGGGTGCAGGCGAACCCGATGGTGCGCGCCACCGGCTTCCCGATCGAGGCCCGCGGCCGCGTCCAGGTTGGCGCCGACCTGCGCATCACCGGCGAGTTCGGCCCCATCCCGAATGCCTGGGCCGCCGGCGACGTTGCCGCCGTGCCGGACCTGACCGGCGGCGGCGTCGGAGGGTTCTGCGTCCCCAACGCCCAGCACGCGCTGCGCCAGGCCAAGGTCCTCGCCAAGAACCTGTGGGCCTCCCGCTTCGAAAAGGAACTGCACAACTACAAGCACAAGAGCCTCGGCGCCGTCGCGGGCTTCGGCCAGTGGAAGGGCGTCGCCAACATCATGGGCGTCGGCCTGAAGGGCTGGCCGGCCTGGCTGGCGCACCGCGGCTACCACGGCCTCGCGATGCCGACGTTCGAGCGCAAATGGCGCGTGATCGGCGGCTGGTTCTCCAGCCTGTTCCTGGGCCGCGACACCACCGGGCTGCTGGACCTTGAGCAGCCGCGCGCGGCCTTCCGCGCCGCTGCCGCCCCGGCTCCCAAGCCGGCCCCGGCGGAGGCCAAGGAGGCTGCCGCCCCCAAGGACCCCGCTGTGCCCAAGGAGGCTGCCGCGGCGGCCGGTCCGGCCGCGTAGGCACCCGATAGCGTACGACGGCGTCCGCCCCTTCCCGGGGCGGGCGCCGTCGCGCTGTGGCGGCAGGTCGTGGTACGCCCGCCGGCTGCCGTAATCTGTAGCTGGGCCCCAGTAGCCCAATCGGCAGAGGCAACAGACTTAAAATCTGTTCAGTGTCAGTTCGAGTCTGACCTGGGGCACCCCGGCGGGAACTTATGCGAATCCCCGGGCGTAGAACTTGTTAGGGTGGATCCAATCACTTCCCCCTGAATGGAGGACACGCACCATGGCTCTCGGTGGAAACCCCGTCTTTGCCAACAACAAAAACTTCAGCAACCGTTCGAACGCCGGTGTCGGCGCGGCCGGGTCGACGTCCGCGCCGCCGCTGTACACGGCCGAGCAGCTGCAGAACATGTACAACTCCCCGGCCGCCGGACCCGCACAGACCGGGCGGATGACCTACGACGATGTCATCGTCAAGACGGTCTGCACGCTGGCCCTGGTCCTGGTTGGTGCCGTGGCGGGCTGGTTCATGCCCGCCCTTGCCCTGCCGGGTGCGCTGATCGGCCTGGCCCTGGGGCTGGTGAACTCGTTCAAGCGGGAACCGTCGCCGGCGCTCATTCTGCTCTATGCCGTCGCCGAGGGCGTGTTCTTGGGCGGCATCTCCGGAATTCTGGAGCAGCGGTTCGGCGGCATCGTGATCCAGGCGGTGCTCGGGTCCCTGTCCGTCTTCGCCGTCACCCTGGTGCTCTTCCGCTCCGGCAAGATCCGGGTGACGCCCAAGTTCACCCGGTTCTTCATCATTGCGATCTCGGGCTATCTGCTGTTCTCCCTGGTGAATCTCGGCCTGAGCATGTTCGGCGTGGTCAACCAGCCGTTCGGGATCCGCAGCATGGACATCCCCGGAACGCATATCCCGTTCGGGTTTGCCCTGGGCCTGCTGGCCGTCGGCCTGGCGGCGTTCTCGCTGATCCTGGACTTCGACTCGATCCAGCGCGGAGTGCAGAACGGCGTGCCCGCACGTTACTCCTGGACGGCGGCCTTTGGCCTGACCGTGACGCTGGTCTGGCTGTATGTGGAGATCCTGCGCATGCTGGCCATTCTCCGAGGTAACGACTGACCGGACCCGCACCGGTCACGGAAGGCCCCGCCTCGGCGGGGCCTTCCGTATCTCTTGTGCCGTTCGCCCGGTCATTTCCGGCGGAATTCACAGGCTGCCCCGATACGCTGTTCCTGCGGGGCAAAGGCCCCGGTCAACGACGTGGAGGTGTGGGAATGCGCGGAGTGAACGCGAATCCTGGAATGGCTGCCGGGCAGATTTTTCATCTGTTACTGATGCTGGTGGTGGTGGCCGCCGTGGTGTGGGTCGCTGTGGTGCTGATCCAGTACCTCGCGCTGAAAAACCGGGTGCTGCGCCACGAGCTGGAGCAGCGCGGAATTCACCGCGGACATGTCCAGCAGCAGAACTACCAGCCTGCCCCGTGGCAGCAGTCGGGGCCGCCGCAGTGGCAGCAGGGCCCGCAGCAGGGCCCTCAGCAGGGTCCGAACGTGCCGCCGCAGGGTCCCGGCCCACAGCGCCCTCCGCAGGGTTCCGGTCCGCAGGGTCCCGGTCCGCAGCGGCCGCCGTCGGCCCCCTAGCCGGACACCGCAGGACGATCAGGCCAGCCGGCGGGCGCCCGGCGCCGGAGTGACCGCGAACAGGTCGGGTGCGGTGAAGCCCGCGGCGGCGAAGGCCGCCGCGACGGCGGCACGGACCTCGGCCTCGCGGGACAGCGGAACCAGGGCGATGGCCGATCCGCCGAATCCGCCGCCGGTCATCCGGGCCCCGAGCGCTCCCCCCGCCAGCGCGCTGGCGACGGCCAGGTCCAGCTCGGGGCAGGAAATGTCGAAGTCGTCCCGCATCGACGCGTGACTTGCCGTGAGCAGGTCCCCGATCGCTGCCGGCCCCTCCGACTCGAGTACCCCGACCGTGGCGAGCACGCGGGCGTTCTCCGTCACAATGTGCCGCACCCGGCGGAGCGTCTCCGCATCCAGGATGCCGCGGAGCCGGTCCAGATCGTGCAGCCCAAGATCGCGGAGGGCCGCCACCCCGGCCTGCCGGGCGCCGCGGACACAGGAGTCGCGGCGGTCGGCGTAGCCGCCGGTGGCGTGCGAGTGGCTGACCTTCGTGTCGATCACCAGCACCAGGAGCCCGGCGGCCCCGAGGTCCAGCGGCACCGCCCGTGATGCCCTGCTGCGGCAGTCGAGGAAGACGGCGTGGCCCTCGGTGGCCAGCAGCGACGCGGACTGGTCCAGGATGCCTGTCGGAGCCCCCACCACGTCGTTTTCGGCACGCTGGCCCACCAGCACCAGATCCCCTGGTCCGAGCCCGGCGCCCAGGAGCTCGTTGAACGCCGTGGCCACGGCGCACTCGATGGCAGCGGAGGAGGACAGCCCGGCTCCCAGCGGCACATCCGAATCCAGGAAGAGCTCGAATCCCGGGATCCTGAGGCCCTGCTGCTGCAGGACCCAGAGGACCCCGAGCGGATACGCCGTCCAGCCGGACAGGGCATCGGGACCGAGGTCCGCCAGGTTCATCCTGAGCTCCTCCCGGTTCCCGTAGCTGGAGACCAGCCGGGCCTCACCGTCGCCGCGCAGCCGCACGGCCACCCGGGCCGTCCGGTCGATCGCAAACGGCAGCACAAATCCCTCGTTGTAGTCGGTGTGCTCACCGATCAGGTTGACGCGCCCGGGGGCTGCCCAGACGCCGTCGGGCGCGGTGCCAAAGTGCTCGGTGAAGGCGGCTGCAAGACTGGTCATGGGCGTTCCTTGGCTGCCGTCACGGGCCCGGCGTTGCGGAGGGCATCCGCCACCTGCTCGGCCGTGGTGTCGTTGATAAAGGCGCCCATGGCGGCTTCGGAACCGGCGAGGTACTTCAGCTTGTCGGCCGCCCTGCGGGGCGAAGTCAGCTGCAGGTGCAGGCGCCCGGCGGATCTGTACTGCCGCTCCAGCGGCGCCTGGTGCCAGGCGGCGATGTACGGGGTGGGGGAGCCGTACAGGCCGTCGATCCGGCCCAGCAGATCGAGGTACAGTGCGGCGAGCTCCTCGCGCTCGGCGTCGTTGAGAGCGCCGAAGTCGGGCACGTGCCGGTGCGGAACAAGGTGCGCTTCGATGGGCCAGTGCGCAGCAAACGGCACGTAGGCACTGAAATGTGTTCCTTCCAGGATCATCCTTTCCCCGGCCCCGCGTTCGCTGCGGAGAATATCCTCGGCCAGGGACCGGCGGGAGTCCGTGCGCTGCCAATGGGCCAGCGCCGCATCGGCCATGACCTTGGACCGGGGCGGAATGTAGGGGTAGGCGTAGATCTGTCCGTGCGGGTGGTGCAGGGTGACGCCGATGTCCTGGCCGCGGTTTTCGAACGGAAACACCTGCCGGATGCCCGGCAGCGCGCTCAGTGCGTCGGTCCGCTGGGCCCACGCGTCAATGACTGTCCGCGCCCTGTCGTGGCTCAGGCCCGCGAAGGAGCCGGTGTGCTCCGGGGTGAAGGCCACCACCTCGCAGCGTCCGAAGGCCGTGCCGGTGGCGCCCAGCCCCGGTGCCCCCGCTGCCGTGCCCAAGGCCGGGCCGAAGGAGGGGAACCGGTTTTCGAACACCACCGCGTCGTAGTCCGCGCCGGGAATCTCGGAGCGGTTCTCCGCCGTGCTCGGGCAGAGCGGACACTGGTCCGCCGGGGGGAGGTAGATCCGCGTCTGCCGGTGGGCGGCCACGGCCACCCAGTCACCGGTGAGGGCGTCGAAGCGGATCTCCCCGGTGTCCTCGTCCGAACGCGGCAGCAGCGGCCGGGCGTCCGCCGCGTCGTGCGCCTTGGGCACATCGCCGTCGTCAACGTAGATCAGTTCCCTGCCGTCGGCCAGGCGGGTGGAAGTGAAACTGGTCATGACTCGTCCTTCTCGGTGGTTCCGGTGCGGGCAGCGATCCGCAGGTCGGGGACCACGGCCCGGATCCGCGCGGCAATGTCCGCACCGATGCCGTCGTCGGTGATCAGGGTGTCCAGCGCGGCCAGGGGGGCCACCTGCGCCAGCGAGACCACATTGAATTTGGAATGGTCCGCCAGCACCACGAACCGCGCGGCGGCGGTGATGAAGGCGGCGTTGGTCTGCGCCTCCACGGTGTTCGGGCTGGTCAGGCCGCGCACCGGGTCGATGCCGTGGATGCCCATGAAGCAGACGTCCACGTTCAGCCTGGCGAGGGCGCCTTCGGTGACCGGTCCGACCAGCGCCTCCGACGGCGTTCGCTCGCCGCCGGTGACGACCACCCGGCTGCCGGGTCCGCTTCGCCGGTACAGGACCTCGGCGGCCTTAAGGGAGTTGGTGACCACCGTCAGCGCGGCGACCTCGTGCAGGCGCTCCGCCAGTTGGAAGGTGGTGGTGCCCCCGGTCAGGCCCACGGTCATGCCGGGGCGGACCAGGGCCAGGGCGGCGGCGGCAATGGCCCGTTTGGCCGACAGCTCCACGCCGGCGTTGCGGGCGAAGCCGGGCTCCTCCCCGCTGAACGATGGCAGTCGGACGGCGCCGCCGTGCACCCGGCGCAGCTGCTGGCGCTCCTCCAGCGCCTCGATGTCCCGACGGACGGTCATTTCGCTGACCATCAGCGTCTTGGCCAGATCCGCCACCCGCACGGCCTCGGCATGCTGGAGC
>JBIOFK010000041.1:0-16910 GCA_044447065.1 Actinomycetales bacterium
CCCGGCGATGGAGGCCCGCCGGGAGCAGCTGGCGGACCGGATCGCCTTCCACCGCTGGCTGCAGTGGATCTGCGACGAGCAGCTCGAGTCCGCCCAGCGCTCGGCCAAGGGCGCCGGAATGCGCCTGGGCGTGGTCCACGACCTGGCCGTCGGCGCGGACCTGGCCAGCGCGGACGCCTGGACGCTGAGGCCCGTGCTGGCCCCCGGCGTCAGCGTGGGGGCGCCGGCGGACATGTACAACCAGCTCGGCCAGGACTGGCACCAGCCGCCGTGGCACCCGCAGCGCCTCGCCGACGCCGGTTACGCCCCGTTCCGGGACCTGCTGCGGACCGTGCTCCGGCACGCCGGCGGCATCCGCATCGACCACGTCCTCGGACTCTTCCGCCTCTGGTGGGTCCCGGCGGGCAATTCCCCGGCCGACGGCGCGTACGTGCGCTACGACCACGAGGCGATGATCGGCATCCTGGCGCTGGAGGCACAGCGGGCCGGAGCCGTGGTCATCGGCGAGGACCTGGGCATTTTCGAACCCTGGGTGCGCGGCTACCTGGCCGCCCGCGGCATCCTGGGCACCTCCATCCTCTGGTTCGAGCACGACGACGGCGGCGCGCCCCTCGCGCCGGAGCGGTACCGCACGCAGGCCTTGGCCAGCGTCAACACCCATGACCTTCCGCCCACCGCCGGCTTCCTCGCCGGGGACCACGTGGCGCTGCGCTCGGAACTGGGCCTGCTCGAAAGTTCCGAGGAGGACGAGCGCGCCGTCCACACCGCGGCCCTGGCGCAGATGCTCGCGCTGGCCCGCGACCGCGGGCTGCTTCCCGCTGCCGGAGGGCCCGGCGGAGCAGGGGAGGACCCTGCCGGCGAGGAGCAGACCGTTGAGGCGCTGCACCGGCTGCTGGCCCTGGCACCCTCGGTGCTGCTCGGCGTTGCACTGGTCGACGCGGTGGGGGAGCGGCGGATCCAGAACCAGCCCGGCACCACCGGCGCCGTCTACCCGAACTGGCAGATCCCCCTGGCGGGCCCCGACAGGTCGGCCGTGCTGATCGACGACCTTGCGGCCAACCGCCGGTTCACCGGGCTGCTGGATGCCGTGCAGGACGCGCTGCGCCGCTGAAAATTTCTCTGGCTTTCTTCAAGGAAGTCAACTAGTCTGGCCCGATGCCCCTCCGTTCAGACTGGTCCCGCCGCACCTGCGCCATGGCCCGCGGTTTCGATATCCTGGCCGATCCGTGGGCGCTGATGGTGCTCCGCGAGGTGTTCTTCGGCAACGGCCGCTTCCAGGCCATGAAGGACAAGCTCGAGGTGGCCGACAGCGTGCTCAGCAAGCGCCTGGCAACACTGACCGCCGCCGGGCTGCTCGTCAAAAGGGCCTACGGCGACGGCGGCCGGTCCCGTTACGAATATGCCCTCACCGCCCGCGGGGCCGACACCCTGCCGGTCCTCAATGCCGTGCTGCTCTGGAGCGAGAAGCACCTGGACGCCCCCTCGGACACGGCCCACATGCTGCTGATCCACCTCCCGTGCGGCAGCCGGTGCGAGTCGGCCGATACCTGCCTGCGCTGCGGAGAGCGGCTGACCTCGGCCAACACCGCCTGGCACAGCCTTGCCCGTACGGCGGAGCCCGTCGCGCTGGCCCGGGTCCAGGACTCCGCGGCATGAGCGCCCGCACCGGCGTGCGCCGCCGCGTCCACCCCGCCTGGGGCGTGGCCGCCGTCGCCTTCCTGGCCCTGGTGGGGGCCGCAGGATTCCGTGCGGCGCCGGGGGTGCTGATGGTGCCCCTGCAGCAGGAGTTCGGCTGGTCCACCACGGTCCTGTCGGCGGCGGTGAGCATCAACCTGGTGCTCTTCGGCCTCACCGCGCCGTTCGCTGCCGCCCTGATGGAACGCTTCGGCATCCGCGCCGTTACGGCCGTCGCACTGGTGCTGATCGGCGCCGGCAGCGCCCTGACCGTCTTCGTCACCGCGTCCTGGCAGATCCTGCTGACCTGGGGCGTGCTGATCGGACTGGGCACCGGATCCATGGCCCTGGTCTTCGCTGCCACCGTGGCCAACATCTGGTTCCGTTCCCGCCGCGGACTCGTCGTGGGTATCCTCACGGCCGGCAGCGCTGCCGGCCAGCTGGTCTTCCTGCCGGTGATCGCCCTGCTGGCCCAGAGCCCGGGCTGGCGCCAGGCCTCGCTGCTGATCGCCGCCGGCGCGCTCGCCGTCGTCCCGTTCGTGCTGCGCTGGCTGCGCAATTCCCCCGCCGACCTCGGCGTGCTGCCCTACGGCGCAACCGGCGACGCACACGACGGTGATGAAAAGGACGGCGACGCACACGACTGCGACGCACACGACGACGGCGCGGACGACGGCGGCGGCGCAGACCAGGCCGGAAGCGTGCCGGAGGAGCCGCGGACTAACGCCGCCGTCAGGGCGCTGCAGGCGCTGCGCCGGGCGGCGAAGGTGCGCACGTTCTGGGCGCTGGTGGCCGGTTTCGCCATCTGCGGAGCCACGACGAACGGACTGATCGGCACGCACTTCATCCCCTCGGCGCACGACCACGGCATGCCGGAAACCACCGCGGCCGGACTGCTCGCCGTCGTCGGCATCTTCGACATTGTCGGCACCATCGCCTCCGGCTGGCTGACGGACCGGGTCAATCCGAAGATCCTGCTGGCCGTGTACTACCAGTTCCGCGGCATCGGGCTGCTCGTCCTGCCGCTCCTGCTCTCCTCCACCGTGAGGCCCAGCATCATCGTATTCGTCGTCATCTACGGGCTGGACTGGGTGGCCACGGTGCCTCCCACGGCCGCCATCTGCCGCCGCGTTTTCGGCGCGGACGGGGCCGTTGTGTTCGGCTGGGTCTTCGCCGCGCACCAGCTCGGCGCGGCCGCCGCGGCACTGGCGGCAGGCTACATCCGCGACGCCACCGGGCAGTACACGTACGCCTGGTTCGGGGCCGCAGCCCTGTGCACCGTCGCCGCCGTCGTCAGCGCCACCATCCGCAAGGACCGGAGGCCCGCCCCGGTCCCCGCACCGGTGGCCGCCGGCGCCTGAGCAGTCCCGGATTAGCCCGGCGCCAGCGATAGCCGGTAACGTCGACGGAGACCGATTCATGCATTAAGGAACCTCCACCGATGGCCATTGCCGCCAAAACCACGGGTACCTGGCGCGGGCTTAGTTCCGCTGCCACGGCGTCCATCAGCATCGCAGCCGTCGCCCTGAGCGTGGTGCTGCTGTTCGTGCTGGTCCATCCGGGAAACATCGATTTCGATGTTTACCGCTACGGCGGGCGGACCCTGCTGGACCACTGGGGCGGGAACGTTCTGTACGCGGCGCGCAACGGGCTGCCCTTCACCTATCCGCCGTTCGCCGCCCTGCTGTTCACCGTTTCGGCAGTGATTCCGCTGGCGGTGGGCTACGCTGCCGTCGCGCTGTGCACCCTGGCCGGCTCGGCCGTTGTCGGCGCCAACCTGGCCCGGCACCGGCTGCGGCTGGGCAGCTGGCGTGAATGTTTCGCCGACGGCCGGTTCCGGCTGATCGCCGCCGCCGCGACCGTCGCCATCATGTGGCTCGGGCCGTGGCGGGACACCCTGGACTTCGGCCAGATCAACGTCATCCTGATGGGCATGGTGCTTTTCGACATCGCTGCCGGTGACACACGTAAGGGGCGCCGGTGGCCGACGGGACTGCTGACCGGGCTGGCCGCAGGGATCAAACTTACGCCGCTGGCCATGGGTTTGCTGTTCCTGGTGCGGCGGGACTTCAAAGCGATCCTGTGGCTGGGGGTCGGTTTCGCCGGGTCGGTGGGACTGGGCTTCCTGCTCCTGCCGGCCGAGTCGAGGACCTTCTGGCTGGACGTCTTGCCGAACACCTCGCGCATCGGCGGTCCCGGCTATGTGGACAATCTCTCGCTTAAGGGCATGCTGCTGCATACGGGCTTCACGCAGGACAATGTCACCATTCCCTGGGTGCTGGCCTGCCTCGTGACGATCGTTGTCGGCGCGATGGCCATCAAATGGGCCTCCGATGGCAAGGCCAACCTCGCGGCCGTCTCCATCGCAGCCATCGTGACTCTGCTGATCTCGCCCGTCTCCTGGTCCCACCACTGGGTATGGATGGCCGTGGCCCTCACCGCGCTGGCCTTTTCACTCTGGGACACGCCCCGGCTGGGGGCGGGCGTCCGGCGCACCGGCTGGACCCTGCTGGCCGTGACCGTGGTGGTCCAGTATCTGTCCCCGAAGACACTCGCCGCCCTGACCGGGTCCCCGGACCCGAGCCACGTGAGCCCGGTGTCCCTGCTGGTGGCAAGTGTCGGGGTTCCGCTGGCGTTCGCCATGATCCTGCTTTGGGGCTGGATCTACCGGCCGGAGCGGCTGCGCCGAACGCGCCGCGGGTAACGATCCGCGCCGCGGCCGCTACCTGGCCGGTACGGGCGCAGCGCCGCCGGTCGGCCGCGGGTCATGCCCGGAGCCGGCCGGCACGAGGCCGGCTTAGCGCGCGGCCGGAACTCCCTGCCGGGTTTCGGCGTCGTAGCTGTAGACGCTCCTCCCGCCGATCCAGACCTGCAGGGCCCGCTGCATCACATCGAGCGGGTCGCCGCTCCACAGCACCACGTCGGCGTCCTTGCCCGGCGCCAGCGACCCGATCCGCTCCGCCAACCCCAGCACCCTGGCCGGGTTAATGGTCACGGCGCGCAGTGCCGTCTCCGGGTCGAGGCCTTCCTTGACGGCCAGCGTGCACTGGTGGATCAGGAAGTTGATCGGAATGACGGGGTGGTCGGTGATGATGGAGATCTCCACGCCGGCGGCCGCCAGCTTCCCCGGGTTCGCCAGCGACCGCCCGCGCAGTTCCACTTTGGACTTGGTGGTGAACAGCGGGCCTATCAGCACGGGGATCTTCTTCTCGGCCAACACATCGGCCAGCACATGCGCCTCGGTGCCGTGGTCCAGCACCAGTTCGTAGCCGAACTCTTCGGCGAGCCGGACGGCGGTGGCGACATCATCGGCGCGGTGGCAGTGCTGGCGCCAGGGAATTTCCCGGCGCAGCACCATGGCCAGGGCCTCCATTTTCGGGTCCTTCGCGTTCGGATCATTCTTGGCCATGTAGTTCTGCGCGTCGATGAAGGCCTTGCGGATGACCATTGCGGTGCCGAGCCGGGTGGAGGGGGTCTGCTTCTTGTCCCCGTAGACGCGCTTGGGGTTCTCGCCGAGCGCGGACTTGAGCCCGCTGGGAGAGCGCAGCACCATCTCCTCGATGTACCGGCCGTGGGTGTGGATCGCGACCGCCAGGCCGCCGACCGGATTGCCGGATCCGGGGTTGACGTTGACAGCGGTGATGCCGCCGGCCAGGGCGTCGTTGAATCCCGGATCGAAGGGGTCCACGGCATCGATGGCGCGCACCGCGGCCATGATCGGGTCGGTCATCTCGTTGACGTCGGCGGTGGACCCGACCTCCCCTTCCGGGTGCATCCCGAGGTGGACGTGGGCGTCGATGAATCCGGGCAGCAGCCAGCGGCCACCGGCATCCAGCACCTCCGCACCGTCCGGCGCGGCGACGTCGGCGCCCAGCTGCTCGATTTTGCCGTCCCGGATCAGCACGGTGCCGTCGAAGGGGTCTCCCTCGATCGGCACGACGTGGGCGTTGATGATGGCAAGAGTTGATGTGCTCATGGGCGGGGCCTTTCGTCGGGAATGGTTGCTCCGCGTTCCAACCTACCCCGCTAGGCTGGGCCGATGAACGAAATTTCCGCATCGTACGGGCAGCCAGGAGCGCAGCGGCCGACGGCGCTGGTCACCGGTGTGGGACGGCTCGCCGGGATCGGCGCGGGTATTGCCCGCGAACTCGCGGCCCAGGGCTGGGACCTGGTGTTGACTTACTGGCAGGCCTACGACGCACGAATGCCCTGGGGCGTGCAGCCGGAGGACGTGGCGGCCCTGGCCAGCGAACTGCGCCTGGCCGGCGCCGGTGTCCTGGCCGTCGAGGCGGACTTCGCCGACCCGGACGCCGTGGCCGCACTGATGTCCCGGGCGGCGGAGGCGGGCCCGCTGGCCGGCATGGTGATGAGCCACTGCGAATCTGTCGATTCGGGCATTCTGGACACCTCGCTGGAGGCCTTCGACAGGCACTTCGACGTCAATACCCGGGCCAACTGGCAGCTGATCCGCGCCTTCGCCGGCCAGGTCCCGGAAGGAGGGGGCGCCGTCGTCGCTCTCACCAGCGACCACACGGCCTTCAATCTTCCCTACGGGGCGTCCAAGGGAGCCCTGGACCGGATCGTTATCGCCGCCGCCCGGGAGCTCGGCGGCCTGGGCATCAGCGCGAACGTGCTCAACCCGGGTCCCGTGGATACCGGCTGGATGGACGACGCCGTCCGGGTCGCGTGCACCGCCCGCCAGCCCGGCGGCAGGCTGGGGACCCCGGCGGACGTGGCCGCGGTGGCGGCGTTCCTGCTCTCCCGCCCCGGACGGTGGGTCAGCGGACAACTGATCAAGGCCGACGGCGGCTTCTCGGCCTAAGCGGGCCGGCCGGGCTGGTCGGGCATCCTAACGTTTCCGGGGGCCCGGCAACGTTAGGATGGGCGGGTGGATAAGGGACAGGTGCTGGCCGTGTGCCGGGTCAGCGGACTGCTGCCGGACGCGGGGCAGGTGGGCGTCACCGCCATCGACAAGCGGCCGGTGTCCGGCCCCGTCACGGTCCGTGCGCTCGGCCTGCAGGCCGATATCCAGGCGGACCGGGAACATCACGGCGGCGCGGACCAGGCCCTCTACGCCTACTCGCAGGAGGACGCTGATTTCTGGGCCGGCCGGCTCGGCCGGGAGATCCCGGCCGGGCTCTTCGGCGAAAACCTGCGTATCCGTGGCGTCGAAACCACCGGTGCCGTGATCGGCGAGCGCTGGCGGATCGGAGCCGCCGTCGTCGTCGAGGTCACCTCCCCGCGCGTCCCGTGCGCCACCTTTGCCCGGCGGATGGGGGAGCCGCAGTGGGTCAGGCGGTTCACCGAGGCCGGACGTGTCGGAACCTACCTGCGGGTCGTGGAACGAGGACGGATCGAGGCGGGCGACGACGTCGAGGTCATCGTCCGTCCGGAGCACGGGATCACCGTGGGGAAGTTCTTTGCCGACCCCAGCGCGGCGGATGTGCGGACCCTCACCCGGCTGCACGAGACCGGGGAACTGGTGCTGGCCGAGTCCTACCGTCCCTACTTCGAGAAGATCCTGCGCCGCGCCTGATCCGCTGTGCGCCATTTCACGCGGCCCTATCGACAGATCGGTACCGGCCCGGATACCGTATGCCCTACAATTGAATCATCCCCCACTTTCGGAATCTCCTTTTTACTTTCTGCCCAATTTTTGAGGCAGAAGTCGTAGTGTATGGGTCCCACCGGTAATCCGGCGGGCATGTTCAAGGGGATCCCCGGCAAAGTAAACGTCATACGGCATCCGGTTCCACCGGGTTCCGGGGCGCGCAGCGATAGTGAGCCTGCGGCCCTTAGTTATGGCGAGAGTTCCTGCCTCGGGATCACCAATAGCGGCTGGAACCCAGTAATGCGGCGCGAGCCGTTCAGCCCCTATGAACGAGGATCAATTTCTTTGTCTGAAAACCAGTCTGACAACACGCCCGACAACCAGCCCGACAACGCGCCGGCCGACGCCGCCGAAGAGGACAACCAGATCCTCTTTGCCGACCTCGGCATCGACGGCCGGGTGCTGGCGGCCCTGAAGGACGTCGGCTACGAGAAGCCGTCCCCCATCCAGGCGGCCACCATTCCGCTGCTGCTGGAGGGCCGCGACGTCGTCGGCCTGGCCCAGACCGGAACCGGTAAGACGGCCGCCTTCGCCGTCCCCGCGCTGTCCCGGATGGCCGAACTGATGGACCTCAACGGGCCCACCAAGGACACCCAGATACTGGTGCTCGCGCCGACCCGCGAACTGGCGCTGCAGGTTGCCGAGGCCTTCTCCTCCTACGCCGCGCACATGGACAATTTCACCGTCCTTCCCGTCTACGGCGGATCCGCCTACGGCCCGCAGCTGGCCGGACTGCGCCGCGGCGCCCAGGTCGTCGTCGGAACCCCCGGCCGTGTCATCGACCACCTGTCCAAGGGCTCGCTGGACCTGTCCAACCTGCAGTACCTGGTGCTGGACGAGGCCGACGAGATGCTCCGGATGGGCTTCGCCGAGGACGTGGAGCAGATCCTATCCCAGACGCCCAAGGAAAAGCAGGTGGCCCTGTTCTCTGCCACCATGCCCTCACAGATCCGCCGCATTTCCAAGCAGTACCTGAACAACCCGGCCGAGGTCACGGTCAAGTCCAAGACCACCACCGGCGCCAACACCCGCCAGCGCTACCTGCAGGTCATGGGCCCGCACAAGCTGGACGCGCTGACCCGCGTGCTGGAGGTTGAGCAGTTCGACGGCGTCATCGCCTTCGTGCGCACGAAGATGGCCACCGAAGAGCTGGCGGATAAGCTGAAGTCCCGAGGGTTCCAGGCCGCGGCCATCAACGGCGACATCCCGCAGCAGCAGCGCGAGCGCACGATCGAGGGCCTGCGCGACGGCAAGTTCGACATTCTCGTTGCCACCGACGTCGCCGCCCGCGGACTGGATGTGGAGCGGATCAGCCACGTCATCAACTACGACATCCCGCACGACACCGAGTCCTACGTGCACCGGATCGGCCGCACCGGCCGGGCCGGCCGCAGCGGCGATGCGATCCTGTTCATGACCCCGCGCGAGAAGTACCTGCTGCGCTCCATCGAAAAGGCCACCCGCCAGCCGGTGGAGCAGATGCACCTGCCCAGCGCCGAGACCATCAACTCGCTGCGGCTGAACAAGTTCGCCGACCGGATCACGGAGACCCTGGAGAGCGAGGACGTCTCCAAGTTCCGCGATCTGATTGCCAGCTACGAAACCGAGCACGATGTCCCCGCGGCGGAGATCGCCGCCGCGCTGGCCGTGATGGCCCAGGGCGGCCAGCCGCTGCTGGTCAACGACCTTCCGGCGGCGCCCGAGTACCAGAAGCGCGAGCGCGCCAAGGACGGCTTCGGCTCCCGCGGGCCGACCCGCACGCTCACCGAGGGCAACGCGACCTACCGCATCGCCGTCGGCCGCCGCCAGCGTGTCATGCCCGGATCCATTGTCGGGGCCATCGCCAACGAGGGCGGACTCACCTCCGCGCAGATCGGCGGCATCGACATCCGCGCCGACCACACCCTCGTGGAACTTCCCGCGGACCTCTCCGCCGAACAGATCCGCGCCCTGAGCAAGACCCGCATCGGCGGCGAGCTCATCCACCTCGAACTGGACAACGGCCGCAGGCCTGCCAGCGCCGGCACCGGCGCCCCCTACAAGGGCCGTGAGGACCGCGGCCAGGGCGGCTTCAAGAAGAAGTTCGACGGCGAGCGCAGCTACGGGGACCGGGCGCCCCGCACCGGCGGATACCAGGGCGGTGGCTACAAGGGCCGCGAAGAGCGTCCGTTCTCCAGTGCCGACCAGGGCCACACGGGCACCGGCGGCGGAGACCGCAAGCCACGCCACGGCAAGGACACCGATTCCCGCGACTTCAACCGCAAGGGCAAATGGTAGGCACCGGCCGGTAGAAGCGCCGCACAACGGGAAGGCCCCGGACTCCTTGACGGAATCCGGGGCCTACCGGTTTCGCGCCCGCCGGTCCGACGCCAGCCCGGCGGGCGCGGTGCTGCCTTCTGAGTGGTGGCTGGCCCCAACGCCCGCCACCACTCACCCCCCAATTGCAGGTTTCAGCCGGGCCCGGAAGCCCGGCATTTCACCTATCAATAATTATGACACTTTCTAATGAATGTGTGACAACTATCGCGTCAGATGGCACCAATCCGTTACATAAACCGTCAGCACAGTGCTTATTGCCGCATTAACGGGTTCCGTGCTAACAATTTGCTTTGGCTGCGGGCGGAGATCCAGACCAGGGTCAGACCGAGGGCCATCAGCAGGACGGCGAGGTAGGTCAGCAGGGCCAGCGGGAACGTCGTCGGCAGCGCCAGCACGAGCAGCGGGGCCGAGGCGGCCACCAGCAGCAGAGCGGTGAAGATCGTGGCCGACGCGGTCCGGTTCAGCGCAGTCGCGGCCGAGCGTGCGGCCCGCCATGTCGGCAGCAGCAGGCAGGCGGCAACGTAGGCCGGGTAGACCCGTCCCAGCAGCGCGTAGTACCGCACTGTCTCTTGTCCCTGCTGGTAGCCGGCGAGCCCGGTTCGCGACTGCGGCAGGTCACTGGCCAGGAACAGCGCAACGGTGCCGGCGATGAACAGCGACAGCACGCTCGCGCCGACCGGCCCGCGGATCAGGCTGGCGGCCCGCGGCGAACGGTAGGCCGCGGCCAGCTTGAGGGCGAGCAGGAAGAAGATGGCATAGACGATCAGCCGGAGCACCAGGTTGGCGAAATTCCGGCCGCCAAGCACCGCATCCACCGGCAGGTAGATCTGCGGCAGGCTGAGCCCGAGGGCGATGCTGCACAGCCCGAAGCACCAGCACAGCGAGACATTCCGCCCGTGCCGGGCGGCGGGAAGCCGCCAGAGCGTGCACAGCACACAGATTGCCAGCGCCAGCCACTGCAGTACGGTAATCATCCGAGGTTCTCCCACAGCGCTCTCGCGTCGTCATTGTCGTGTTCCGCCCGGCGGAGTGTCCGACCGAGCGCGTCCAGCCTGGTGGCCGCCAGCGCCACCAGTTCGCTGTCGGCGAGCGCGCCGACAGCGGATTCCCGGGCCAGCGGCGGCCAGCCGGCCTCCTCCGGAGTCAGCAGCCCGCTCGCCACCAGCCCGTTCGCCAGTCCCACCCCCGCCAGCCGCGCTGCCTCCAGCGCGTACCGCGGCGCTAGCCGGTTGGCGCTGATCTGGGCCGAGAGGTTCTGCGGCGCCATGTCCATGCGGCGGCTGATCCCTTGCCGCAGGCCGCCGTCGCCGACAGCGTCAATCCAGCACTTTACGGCACCGGCGTGCGGGACCGGTTCCAGCACCGGGACCGAGATCCCCGGAACATGGCCGGAGTTCCTGGCAAGAATCTCCCGCAAGAGGTCCAGATCGGAAACCTGGCTGAGGGACTCGGCACGGGTGGGAGGCTGCAGGCCGGCTTCGAGGTCCCGGAAGTCATCGAAGGCCGCCAGCGACGCTATGACATCCAGGCCGTAGGCGCGGCTGATCCGGACCACATTGCTGACGGTGATCCGGCCGCGGACCATCTGCTGGGTCAGGGTCGTCCTTTTGATCCCTGTCCGCCGGCTGATCTCCGCGGTGCTTTCCCCCGGGAGGGCAGCATGCAGCCACTGCTGGAAGTCCTTGGACGGCACTGTCATGGGCGCAGGTGTTCCTGTGGTTTCCTGTGGTACGGGGGCTGGATGCCTCTTGATTCTACGATGGGAAAGGTGCGCGGAACGGTACGGTCACCCCGGGCTTTTTCCCGGTGCCCCGGCGGCCGGCATCGGGGCGGATCCGGCACCGGCCGCGGATTTCACAGTTGGGAACTGCGCTGGTAAAGTTTTCTCTCGTTGCCCCCCTAGCTCAGTGGTAGAGCGCGTTCTTGGTAAGAACGAGGTCACCGGATCGATTCCGGTGGGGGGCTCGGAATGAGGGCCTGCGTCACGGCGGTTTTGACCGGCTTGGTGCGGGTTTTCTCATTTTTGGCGGTGTAGCTCAGTTGGTTAGAGCGCACGACTCATAATCGTGAGGTCGGGAGATCGAGCCTCCCCACCGCTACCGGATAAGCAGGCCGGAGGCACATGTGCCTCTGGCCTGCTTCTGTCTGGCGGCACTGGTCTCACGCCCCAAACCGGCCGATTCACGCCCCCGTGAATTGAAGCGCGGGCGCCGCGGCACACCTCCATCGCTGTCGGGAACTTCATATCCGGCCAGTACCGGCCGCTGTCCGGGAGAATGGATCCATGGACCAGTTGGCGCTCATCATCGGACTATTGCTGGCGACCGTGGTGGCGGTAGGAGTCGGGGAGCGGCTGAAGCTGCCGTTTCCTGTCCTCATGCTGATCCTTGCCGTCGGCCTGACGTTCCTGCCCGGGTTTCCCGATCTCCAGATTCCTGCCGACCTGATCCTGCCGCTCTTCCTTCCGCCGCTGCTCTTTGCGACCGCGCAGCGCAGCTCCTGGGCGGTGTTCAGGGTCCGCTGGCGCACACTGCTGCTGCTCGCCGTCGGCCTGGTTGCGGTGAGCACCGCCGTCGTCGCCGGCGCGGCCTGGCTGCTGATCCCCGGCATCGGCGTGCCGGCGGCGATCGCCCTCGGTGCCATGGTGGCGCCGCCGGATCCTGTCGCCGTCGAATCGATTGCCGCCCGCGTGCACATGCCGAGGAAGCTGATCACGGTCCTGCAGAGCGAGGGCCTGTTCAATGACGCCGCAGCCATTGTGATCTTCCAGGCCGCCGTGGCGGCCACCGTGAACGGCGCCAAGGTGGGCTGGGGTGTCCTGCTGGCGTTCGTCCTCGGGGCCGCGCTCGCTGTCGTGATCGGCATGCTGATGGGATACCTCACCGGGGTCATCACGACACTGGTGAAATCCATGGTGGCCCGCAGCGCCGTCACCCTGGTCGTGCCCTTTGCCGCGTACATCCTGGCCGAGGAATTCCACGCCTCGGGGGTCGTCGCCGTCGTCGTCGTCGCCCTGGAAATCAAGCGCCACGCCCGAGCCGAGGACGCGGCCGAACGGGTCACCCGCGCGGCCTTCTGGGACGTCGTGGAACTGCTGGTCACAGGCCTGGCGTTCGGCCTCGTCGGGCTGGAAATCCGTGGCGTCATCCGCGACGAGGGCGAAGCGGTCGTGGGCATGATCGGGATCTCCGCCGCGGTCTGTGTGCTGGTGTTCGCCGTGCGCTACGGCTGGATGTGGCTGCTGGCCGCCGGCGGACGGCGCCGCGCCGGCGCCTGGCAACCCACCTCCGCCAAGGAAGTGCTGATCCTCACCTGGTGCGGAATGCGCGGACTGGCCACCCTGGCCCTGGCCCTCGCCCTACCGCCCGCCCTTGCCGACGGCAGCGGTTTCCCGGCGCGGCACGAGATGCTGGTGATCGCCTGCGCCGTGCTGCTGGCCACACTTGTGCTGCCCGGACTCACCCTGCCTGCGCTCATGCGCCTGCTTAAGGCCCAGGAGGACGGATCCGAGGAGCGCGACGCCGCCAGGCTGCTGGCCCACCGCGCGCAGGCCGCCGCCGTGGCGGCACTGCGCGGCAGCGAGGTGATCAGCGCCCTGCCGCCGGAGAAACTGGCGCGGGTCAAGGAAAAGATGACCCGGCTGCACGCCGAGCTGCTCGATGGAACGCTCAACGACGAGGGCCAGGCGCAGCGTGCTGAGCGCGGCCGTGAACTGGCCATTGCCGTGCAGACCATCGCCCTGGACGCGGCCCGGCAGGAAGTCCTCGCGGCCCGCAACGAGGCCGACACGGACCCGGAGGTAGCCGACCGGGTGCTGCGCCAGCTGGACCTGCGGACCATGATGATGCCGGACTGACCCCGCCCGCCCAACTGGGTCGCAGCGAATGCAGTTATGGGCGCCTCATGAGTGCATTACCTGCGACCCAGTTGGGGGCGCGGGTGCCGCGGGTTGGGTGCGACGGCGGGAACCTCCGGTTGGGGCCGGGGCTGGCCCGGAGTTACGGTAGAGCTATGCCCGAAACGAACTCCGCCGCAACCGTCACAGCCCCCCAGCCCCCGCGTCCGCGCGCGGTGCCGGCCGAAATCGCCAGATCGTGGCTCCTGGTGCCGGCCACCAAGCCCGACACCTTTGATGACGCGGCCGCGTCCCGGGCCGACGCCGTCGTCCTTGACATCGAAGACGCGGTGGATCCGTCCAACAAGGCCACGGCGCGCGAGGATGTTCTCCGGTGGCTCAGCAACGGCGGGAAGGCCTGGGTGCGCATTAATGACGTGCACTCCGACTTTTGGGCCGCGGACGTTGCGGGACTGCGTAACAATCCCGGGCTGCTGGGTGTGATGCTCGCCAAGACCGAATCCGCCGAGCAGGTCAAGGAAACCTTCCACCGCCTGGACGGCCAGACCCGCGTGCTTGCGCTGGTGGAATCGGCTGTCGGCATTGAAGAGGCCAACAACATCGCCCGCGCCGAGGGCGCCTTCCGCCTGGCGTTCGGCTCCGGTGACTTCCGCAGGGACACCGGCATGTCGGCGGACCGCGAGGCGATGGCCTACCCGCGCGCCAAGCTCGTCGTCGCCAGCCGCGTCGGCAACCTGCCCGGCCCCATCGACGGTCCCACCGTCGGCACCAATCACCCGATCCTGCGCGAGCAGTCGGCCGTCACCGTGGCGATGGGAATGACGGGCAAGCTCTGCCTGGCCACGGACCAGACAACCATCATCAACGAGGTCATCAGCCCCACCCCGTCCGACGTCGCCTGGGCAACCGACTTCATGGCGGATTTCGATGCCCGCGGCGGCGTGATCCGGGACGGCTCGGACCTGCCCCGGCTCGGACGGGCGCAGAAAATCATGAAACTGGCCGTCGCACTCGGCATCCAGCCCTCCGTCTAGGGGGACCGCGCATGCACCCCGAGGGTCCGGTGCTGGTCCGCGGCGTGGGTTGGGACCGGTCCGGGCCGCGCCTGGACTTCGCCGCACGGCAGGACGCGGGCGACGGCGGCACGCGCGGGCCGCTGCCGCTGGCCGCGGGTGTGCGCCTGGGGTTCGAGGTGCTGCCGGGAACCCGGCATTGCCTGGGATCCAGCATCGTGGCAGGTCCGCTGGAGGTCGCCAGCGCCCCGTGTCCGCAGGACCGGGCGGCCGAGCGGGGCCACCAGTGCGGGCCGTGCTTCGCCCGCGACGATTTCCGGTTCATGCACGACTTCCACCGCAGCGGCATCGCCCCGGCCGGGCTGAGGTCCTACCTGGCGCAGGAACACTGGCTGTATGTCGCTACCTTCGCGGACGGCGCCAGCAAGGTCGGTACCGCCTCCTCCGTGCGCAAGTGGGCCCGGCTGGCGGAGCAGGGCGCCGTCGCGGCGCACTACGTGGCCCGGGCGCAGGACGGCCGGGTGGTCCGCGTCCTTGAGGACTCGGTCACCGCCGGCGCGGGACTTCCCCAGCAGGTCCGTTCACGGGCCAAGGCGGCCGCGCTGCTCGCGCCGCTGCCCGGCAGCCAGCTGAGGACCATCAACGCCGCGCTCGCCGACGGCGTCCGGACCCTGCTGGCCGGCAGCAGCCAGGACGGCTTCGAGCCGGTGCACGAGGAATGGGTGCCGCCGGCCACGGGGGATCTGCTGCTGGCGGGCCCGCCGCGGCATGCCTACCCGCACGCACTGGACGGCGGCGCGCACGGGCTGTCGGTGCGGTCCGTGCTGGGCGGCTTCGCCCTGGTCCGGACGGACGGGAACGGGCTGGACTTCGTGGTGGACCTGGGTGCGCTCAAGGGCAAACGCATCCGCTTCGGGGATTTCAGCTCGGCCCCGTCCCCGGTCCAGGAACAGCTGTTCTGATCCCGTCCGGCCGGGACCGGTAAACTGTGGCCTTGTGATCAACGAATTCTGGGAAACCTCGGGCCCGCGCTACCGCGTCGTCGTCGTCAGCGCCATGGGGCTGATCGCCGCAGGCATCCTGCTGACGATTCTCGGCGCGACCACCGGCAGCCGCGGTGTCCAGCTGGCCGGCATGCCGTTCATCGGCCTGGGACTGGTGCTGCATCTCGCCGGGCTGGTGATCCGGGGCCGGGAAGTCCGCCGCCGGCACAAGGGTAAGTAGCTCCCGGTACGCTGGTACCGGGCCCAACCATCCGCACGCGAACCACAGGAGTCATCGTGGCCATCAATCCAGAGCTGGCGGGCCGCACCTACCCCGCCGGCGAGCCGTACGACGTCGGGCGGGAAAAAATCCGCGAATTCGCCCGGGCCGTCAAGGCGACCCACCCCGCGCACTTCGAGGTCGCAGCGGCGAACGCCCTTGGCCACGCTGACCTGCTGGCGCCGCCGACGTTCGCCATCATCGTCGCCCAGCGCGCCGATGCGCGGCTCATCGAAGATCCCGACTCGGGGATCGACTTTTCCCGGGTGGTGCACGCGGAACAGCGCTTCACCCACCACCGGCCCATCGTCGCGGGCGACCGGCTGCGGGCCGAGCTGCACGTGGACTCGGTCCGGGCCATGGGCGGGGGCGCCATGATCAGCACCCGCGCGGAAATCACGACGGCGGACGGCACGCCGGTGGCCACCACCACCTCGGCAATCCTGGTCCGCGGAGAGGGACAGTAATGGCCATCAGCATGGCGGATCTGACCGTGGGACAGACCATCGGCAGCCGCAGCATCGACGTCAGCCGGGCCGACCTGGTCCGTTACGCCGGCGCCTCCGGGGACTTCAACCCGATCCACTGGAACGACCGTTTCGCCACCGATGTCGGCCTGCCCGGCGTCATCGCGCACGGCATGTTCACCATGGGCGCCGCCATCCAGCTGGTTACGGACTGGGCCGGGGACCCTGCCGCCGTCGTCGACTACCAGACCCGCTTCACCAAGCCCGTTCCGGTCGCGGACGCGGACACGCGGGCCGGCGCCGTCGTCGAGGTCACCGGCACCATCGGCGCGCTGGATGCGGAAAAATCCACCGCCCGGGTGGACCTGGCGGTGACCGCCGGCGGCCAGAAAGTGCTGGTCAAGGCGCAGGCCGTCGTCCGGCTGGCCTAACGCAGTTCGGTAGGCTGGCAGGGTGACTGAGCAAATCCTCCTGAGCGAGCTGACGACCACGGCCGTGGGAGGTCCCGCCCGGAACCTCGTGCGCGCCACCACCGAGGCGGAGATCATTGACGCGGTCCGGTCCGTCGACGCGGCCGGCGAGCCACTGCTGATTCTGGGCGGCGGCTCGAACCTTGTGGTGGCCGACGCGGGGTATCCGGGGACGGTTGTGCAGCTGGCCAGCACGGGCTACACGGTCAGCTCCGAGGACAGCTGCGGCGGCGCGTC
>JBIOFK010000042.1:0-16078 GCA_044447065.1 Actinomycetales bacterium
ACCCCCACCGGCCGCACCCACACCACCGAACCCGACCCACCACCCTTCTAAGACCCCGACCCAAAGACCCCACCGGGTCAACCCCGGCATCAAGGGGTCAGATTTCACTCGCCGGCGACATGGGTCTGCCGTCAAGGGCGCAGGCGAGCGGCTCAGGTTTTATTTCGGGGGCGCCTGCCCTGTGCCGGATCGGCGGGTGATCTCCGTGCCTCGGGGCGCCAGCACCCTATGGGCGCCGGGTCTCAGGGACGCTTGGCCCGGACCCAGAGCAGTGCCACTCCGGCGGCCGCGGCGGCCCCGATGAAGGTCATCAGCAGGCTGCTGCCGCCATGGCGGGTCAGCAAGGCCAGGACCGCCAGTAACTGGACCGGAATCTGCCAGAGCAGGAATCTGCCGCCTACCAGGCGGAGAGCGGGCAGGGACACCCGGGAGTTCCACTGCAGCTGGCCGGTCAGGCCATAGAGCAGGAACAGCAGATGGATTCCGGCGGCCAGCAGGAAGGTCCAGAGGCCCACGCTTTGCTGTCCGACGGCCACGGACAGCAGTACCAGTCCCAGGGACAGCAGTGTGGGGATGGTGCCCGGCCGGAACGCGCAGGCCAGGTACACCGCCACCGGGACGACGATCATGAAGGTGTTGTCCCACTGCGGGGCGCTCATGCCGAACGCCAGCAGGAATCCGGCCGCGTTCAGGTACCAGCCGGGTATGCTCCGGCCGATATCGACAGCGGTGCCGGACTCGGTGCGGGCCGTGCTCACGACGCTGCTCCGCGGAGCCGCGTGCGGGCCAGCTCGAGGCCGGCAGCCAGGGGTATCTGGCCTTCCACGCTGTCCAACGACAGGATCGGCGTCCCGCCGGGAACCTCCCCGCGCCAGCCCAGCACAGGGATGCCCAGATCCCGCAACCCGGTCAGGGAGGCTTTCCGCTCGGCCAGGACCATGCGGACGGCGAGTTGCTGGACCGGGTCGGCGGGCAGCACCGACAGCCACGGCAGGATGTCGACGCCCAGGACGGGGTGGCCCAGGCGCTGCCAGATGGCCATCAGCCGCGCGGCGTCGGCGTCCATGAAGGTTGAAAAGACGATGGCCACGCAGCCCGGGACCAGTTCCAGGTCGTGGGCCGGCCGTTGGACCTTGACCGCCGGCCGCAGCAGCATCAGCCGGGTGCGGATGTGGTCCAGCTGGCGGTGTCCCGGAGCGGCACGGAGGCCGCGGCGGTAGGAGACAAGTTCTGTCAGCCCCACCCGGTCGCCCTGGCTCAGGTAACCGGCCGCCACGGCGGCCGCGCCCTCGCGGAGCAGGTGGAGTGAGCCGATGTCCGTCGGCTTTCGGGGGGATCTCGTGAGCCACGCATCGGTGTTCGGCACCAGATCGTCGTTGGCGTCCACCACCAGGGTTATGGCGGCCTCGGCCGTGGCGAAGGTCCGGCGGACGTACGGCTGGCCGAATTCGTGGCCCTTGCGCGCGGTGGCCCGCCAGTCGATCCGCCGCAGCGAATCTCCGGGAGTCAGCTCATGGATGTCCCGGAACTCGGCGCCTTCCCCGGGGGTGCGCGAAGCGTGGCTGCCGGTGAGCCCGTGCAGGCGCTTCGGCAGAGGTCCGGTACCGACCTTGCCCACCGCAGGGAGGACGGAGACCGAAACCGGGCGGGATTCCCGCGGGACCTCGCCGAGGCACGAGTCCGGGCTGAGGGTGGCCAGCTGCCAGCTGAAAAGCTCGCGCCGCCCGGACAGGGGGAGCTCGGCGTCCACGGCCACGCCGCCGCCGATCCGTTCGGTCCCGGTGATGAGCACCGAACACCCCGGTCCCACGCCGTCGTCGATGTACAGCACGGCCAGCCGGCCCCGGGCGTCCAGTTCCAGCGGCAGGCGCAGGCGCCCGGAATGGCGGTGGCCGCCGTCGTCGTCGATGGCCGCCCGCGCCCCCGGCAGCCGGGGGGCCAGCAGCGCGCCCGCGCCGGTGAGCAGCAGCGGTGCGGCGAACACCACGAGCTCGGCGCGGCCCAGCACCAGCCCGACCACCAGCGTGGCCATGCCGAGCACGACGGCGGTGGCCCAGTGCGGTGTGAGCGGCCAGGCCGGCCCCGGCTTAGCCGGCATCGCTTCCTACCGGCGAGCCCGCCGAGGCCGGGGTGGGCACCTGGTGCAACAGTTCCTCCACCACGTGCCGCGTGCCCGCCCCGCGCGCCCAGGCGGCAGGGGTGAGGGTGAGCCGGTGGGCCAACACCGGAACGCCGGCTTCCTTGATGTCCTCCGGCAGGAGGAAGCCGCGCCCGTCCATGGCGGCCAGGGCGCGGGCCATCAGCACCAGGCCCTGGCTCCCGCGCGGGGAGGCGCCGACCTCGACGTCGGCATGGCTGCGGGTGGCGGCGGTGAGCCGGACCGCGTAATCCACCACGTCGGTCTGCACGGACACGGCCTCGACGGCGGCCTGCAGCGCGCCAGCACCTGTGCCGGCGAGAAAAGTGTCCGCGGCACGGCCGATTCCTGCCGCCGGGCCAGCCGCTGCATGATGATCTGGCGTTCGCCGGCGTCGCCGGGATACCCCACGGCCAGCCGCACGAGGAAGCGGTCCAACTGGGCTTCGGGGAGGGGATAGGTCCCCTCGAATTCGATCGGATTGGACGTGGCGAAGACGTGGAACGGCTCCGGCAGCTTCATGGTCCGTCCCTCGGCGGAAACCTGCTTTTCCGCCATGGCCTCCAGCAGGGCAGACTGCGTCTTGGGTGCAGTGCGGTTGATCTCGTCGGCCAGGAACAGTCCGGTGAAGACCGGGCCCGGCCGGAATTCGAAGCTTCGCTCGGCCGGGTTGTAGATCGACGAGCCGGTGATATCGGACGGCAGCAGGTCGGGCGTGCACTGCAGCCGGGCGAAGTCAAGGCCCAGGACGGCCGCCAGGGTCTTGGCCGCGAGGGTCTTGCCCAGCCCGGGCAGGTCCTCGAAGAGCACGTGTCCGCCGGCCAGCACCGCCGCCAGCGCCAGCCGGAGCGGCCCCGCCATGCCGACGACGATGGTCCCCGTTTCGGCCAGCGCGGCCGAGGCTGCGGCGGCAACGTCGGAGACGGTCAGTGTGGCGTGTTCAGTCATGCGGATGCTCCCTTGGTGGAGCCGGTCGGCTCCCGTTGAGGTACTCGAGTTCGTCCATGCAGGCGGCCAGCGAGCTCAGCGCCATCGCCGGACCGGTCTCCGGGTGGTCCAGGGCCGCCAGCGTCGCGGGGGCAGGTGCCGCTTCTCCGGGGTGCCGGCGCCGCCATTGGCCAAGGACCGCGGCGGCCAGTGTGGCGAACCGGTCGTAGCTCTGCGGGCCGATCTGGTGGCCCCGGCGGGTCAGGGCGAAAGCCATGTCCATCACGGGGGCCGCGCCGGACGGTTGCACGGCCGGACGGGTCGCCAGCCGCGGGGGCCCTTGAAGCAGGTCCAGGACCCCGTTGCAGATTCCCAGGACGAAAGCGGCCGCCGTGAGGGCAACCGTGTGGGCGGGGTCAAGGCCGAAGATCCTGCAGATGACCAGGACCAGGGCAGCGAAAATGATGGCCCCGGTCACGAGCCTGAACCGCGGAATTGGTTTCGAACGCAGGCGCGGCCCGCGGCGGATCATCGCCGCCTGCCTGTCGGGGGAGGGGGCCGACGGCGGTCCAGGGCCGCCGCGATGCCTGCCAGCGCGGCGACGGCCTGGTCCGATTCCTGGACGCTGATGCCGCGTTGGGCGGCGGTTACGCCGTAGCGTGCCCGCTGGTACAGGCCCTTGAGAGTCTTCACGTCGGCTGCCGGGGCATCGAGGTCGGCCATCAGGGCGGCGGTGAATTCGGTGCTGGTGGCGGCAGCAGGACGGCGCAGCCCGGCCCCGGCCGCTGCCTCCTCCAAAGCCAGCCAGCAGCGGATCACCCCGGCGGTGGCGGTCCCGGCGGCGTTGAGTTGCTCCCGCGCTGCCCGCACGCCGGCGGCCATTCCGGCCAGGGCGGCATCCCCGTGCAGCCTGACAGCCAGCCCGGCGCTGCGGGCGTGGCTGCCCGGCCCGCCACCGGTGTTCCTGAACCGGCGCAGGATCAGGCCCAGCAGCGCGACGGCCAGCACCACGAACAGCAGCACGCTGAGCAGCAGGACCGTGGGGCTGTCGCCGATAATGGTTCCGCTGTTGTCCGGCGGCGCCAGCGGCGCGGCACTCGACACGGCCGGGGGCGTCGTCGGCACGGCGGTGCGCGGCCGGACGTCGAAGGTCGGTTCGGCGTGCAGGGGGCCCAGCCAGGCGGTCGCCACGGTTATCACGGCAAGAGCCACAAGGACCGTTGCCATTGGCCACAGGGCAGCGCGTGACGGTGCGCGGCCTTCCACCATGGAGCTCCCTTCCGCGAGGACCGTGCGGCCAGCGTCGTCGCTGTCCTGCCCTCGATATGAATCGAACCTACCCGCATGTGGCGCCGATTATGAAGTGGACCCCGTGATTCTACTCACGGTCGTCCGTGGCGGGGTGGCGCCGATCGTGGCGTTCCTAGCGCCGCCGGCACGGCGCGAAAACCGACATAATGCGAGGTTGCTGTCAGCGCGGTGGAGACTGTTCCGTTAGGATCATCGCTGACCCGCAATGGAATACCACGAGAAGACAGGACGTTGGAGCCCTCATGGCTACTGACTACGACGCACCCCGGGTGCGCGAAGACGAAGAACCCGCTAATTCACTCGAAGGGCTGCACGCCGGCCAGCGCGATGCTAAGACGACCGTCCTGGAACTGGACGAGACCGACACCGCTGACGGCTTCGAGCTGCCCGGTGCCGACCTTTCCGGCGAAGAACTCAGCATTCAGGTGATCCCGGCCCAGTCCGACGAATTCACCTGTATGTCCTGTTTCCTGGTCCGGCACCGGTCCCAGGTTGCCCGGGAAAAGGACGGCATGAAGTACTGCAAGGACTGTGAAGGCTGACAGCTCAATCACGACAGAAAACCCCGCCGGTTCAGTGAACCGGCGGGGTTTTCCCGTCCGTGGTGCCCTCGATAGGATTCGAACCTACGGCCTGTTGCTCCGGAGGCAACCGCTCTATCCCCTGAGCTACGAGGGCGCGGTGGCTTTGCGGCCACCGGTGGGAACCAAAAGAGCTTATCAGGTGCCGGGCCCGGGCGGGAAACCGTGCGCGCCGGAGGTCCGTCCCTTGACTCGCGGGTGCGGCCCGGGAGGTAGCCTCGTTCAGGTGGTGAACATTTCGGTGGCGGGCAAAGCGCCCTGGCGGGGGCGGCTTCTGGTACTGGCCGGAATCCTGCTGGTGGCCTTCACGCTGCGCTGCGCGGTGACGGTGGTGCCGCCGCTGGTATCCACCATGAGCCGCGACCTGCCCTTCAACGCCACCACCATCGGCCTGCTCGGCATGCTCCCGACCGCCGCGTTCGCCGTTTTCGGCTTCTGTACTCCCTTTGTGATCCGCTGGGCCAGCCTGGAAAAGCTGGCGGTGATTGCCATGGGAGTCGCCGCGGCCGGACAGGTCGCGCGGATCTTCGCGCCCACCACCTCGGTCTTCCTGCTGCTCACGGTGATGTCCCTGGCCGGCCTGGGAGCGGGAAACGTGTTGCTGCCGCCGCTGGTCAAACAGTATTTTCCCGACCGGGTGGGGCTGCTCACCGCGCTCTATGTGACGGTGCTCAGCCTGGGCACCGCACTGCCGCCGCAGCTCGCCGTCCCCGTGTCGGATGCCGCCGGCTGGCAGTGGTCCCTGGGTCTGTGGGCCGGGGCAAACGTCCTGGCGGCGCTGCCCTGGCTGGCAGCGGCCGCGGCCGCCCGCCGGAGGCCGGACCGGGTTCCGGCCGCCCGTCCCGGTCCCGCGCCCTCGCCCAGGATCAATCCGTGGCGTTCCCCGGCCGCGCTCGGCCTGACGTTCATGTTCGGCTGCACCTCGCTGAACACCTACGCGATGTTCGCCTGGCTGCCTGGCATCTTGACGCAGGCGGGGCTGGACCGCGGCGCCGCCGGCAGCATGCTGGCCCTCTTCGCCGCCATCGGCCTGCCCCTGAGCCTGCTGGTCCCCGTCGCGGCACACCGGATGGCCAACCCGTTCCCGCTGGTGGTGTTCTTCCTGCTGTGTTTCATCGGCGGCTACCTTGGCCTGCTGAATTCACCCGCGTCCGGGACCTGGCTCTGGGTCACGCTCGCCGGGATGGGTCCCGGCACGTTCCCGCTGGCACTGCTGCTGATCAACCTGCGTACCCGCACCCGCGCCGGCGCCGGGGCCCTGTCCGGATTCAGCCAGGGGACGGGTTACGCGCTGGCCTGCGCGGGTCCGCTGCTGTTCGGCATCCTGCACCAGTCCACCGGCGGGTGGCTGATCCCGTTCTGCTTCCTCTTCGCCACGCTGGCGCTGCTGGCCGGCGGAGCCTGGTTCATCTGCCGGCCCCGGTTCTTCGACGCGGAGGCGCCCCGGGCCCGGTGACGCCGATTGGGGCGCTCCGGTGCGCCACCTTATGCTTGACGGGTGACTCCTGAACAGCTTTCCGCCGCCATTACCGCCGCCCTTTCGGATGCCGTCACCGCCGGCGAACTGAGCCTGCCTGCGGACAAGGTGCCCGCCCAGGTGCGCGTGGAGCGGCCGAAGAGCCGGGAGCACGGCGACTGGGCCACCTCGGTGGCCCTCCAGCTGGCCAAACCCGCAGGGGTGCCCCCGCGCGCCGTCGCCGAGCTGCTGGCCGGCAGGCTGGAAAAGGCCGACGGCGTCGCCAAGGTCGAGATTGCCGGTCCCGGCTTCCTGAACATCACCGTGGAGACGGCGGCCGCGGGCGCGCTGGCCAGGGCCATCGTCGAGGCGGGCCCCGCCTACGGCACGAACGAGGAACTCGCGGGGCACAAGATCAACCTTGAGTTCGTCTCGGCCAACCCCACAGGTCCCATCCATCTGGGCGGTACCCGCTGGGCGGCTGTGGGTGATTCCCTGGCGCGGATTTTCATGTCCCAGGGTGCCGAGGTTACGCGTGAGTACTATTTCAACGACCACGGCAACCAAATTGACAGGTTTGCCCGCTCGTTGCTGGCAAGTGGACGCGGTCTGCCAGCCCCCGAGGACGGCTATGGTGGCTCATACATTAGCGAAATCAAGGATCGTGTTCTTGCCGTGGAACCTCGGCTCCTGGACCTTGACGACGACGCGGCCCAGGAACGTTTCCGGGCCATCGGCGTTGACCTCATGTTTACCGACATCAAGAAGTCGCTTCACGACTTCAACGTGGATTTTGATGTCTACTTCCACGAGGACTCCCTGCATCAGAACGGGGCAGTGGAGCTGCTGCTTGAACGCCTAAAGAAGTCCAGCCACCTGTACTTTGCCGACGGCGCCTGGTGGCTGCGGTCCACCGATTATGGCGATGACAAAGACCGGGTGGTGATTAAGAGCGACGGTAAGGCCGCGTACATTGCTGGCGATATTGCGTACTTCGCCAATAAGCGCGACAGGGGTTTTGACCTGAGCATCACGATGCTGGGTGCGGATCATCATGGCTATGTGGCCCGGCTCAAGGCGGCGGCGGCGGCCTTGGGCCATGACCCGGAAATGATTGAGGTGCTCATCGGGCAGATGGTTAATCTGGTCCAAGACGGGAAGCCGCTGCGCATGAGCAAGCGTGCCGGCACCGTGGTGACCATGGAGGATCTGGTGGATGTGGTGGGAACGGACGCCGCGCGCTATTCGCTGGCACGCTTCTCCTCCGATTCGAATATTGATGTTGACCTGGACGTCCTGAGCAAGAAGTCCAACGAGAACCCGGTGTTCTACGTCCAGTACGCTCACGCACGCACCCGCGCCGTGGACCGCAATGCCGCCGCGTCCGGCGTCGACCGTTCGGCCTTCGACGCCGCCGCGCTGGAGCACCCCACCGAATCCGAACTGCTGGCCCAGCTGGGCGCCTATCCGGCCGTGGTGGCACAGGCTGCCCGGTTCCGTGAGCCGCACCGCGTGGCCCGCCACCTGGAGGTCATCGCCGGGGCCTATCACCGCTGGTACGACGCCTGCCGGGTCACTCCTGTCGGCGAGGAGCCCGTCATCGACGTCAACCGCACCCGCCTGTGGCTCAACGACGCCACCGGACAGGTGCTGGCGAACGGGCTGGGCCTGCTGGGCGTTTCGGCGCCGGAACGGATGTAGGCGGTGGCCTCCGGAACCCCGGCACCTCCCGGAACCCCGTCAACCACCGGCACGCCGGCAACCACCGGAACCACGGGAACCACTGCCGCGTCCCCGCTGGCGCCCGGCTGGCTGTCCGTGCCCGGGGACGTCAACGCTCTGCTGCCCAAGCTCTGGGCCGGGGACGTCGCCAGGGCCGCGGACGGCCAGCTGGCCGTGGCCGGTGTGCCCGCCGCCGCGCTGAAGGAACAGTTCGGCACCCCCCTGTTCGTGGTCTCCGAGGCTGACTTCCGCCGCCGGGCCCGGGAGTTCAAGGACGCGTTCGATGCGGCCTTCGCGGATATCTGCGGCGGTGTGGACGTCTACTACGCCGGCAAGTCGTTCCTGTGCACCGAAATCGCCCGCTGGGTCTCCTCGGAGGGCCTGCGGCTGGACACCTGTTCCGGCGGCGAGCTGGCCGTGGCCGCCCGCGCGGGGCTCTCCGGGGGCCAGCTGGGACTGCACGGCAACAACAAGTCCGACGCGGAGCTCATCCGGGCGCTGGAGCTGGGTGTCGGCCGGATCGTGGTGGATTCGCTGCCCGAGCTTGAGCGGGTGGGCGCCCTTGCGTCGGCCCGGGAAAAGACGGCCGGGGTGATGCTCCGGCTGACCCCGGGCGTGCACGCCCATACGCACGAATTCATCGCCACGGCCCATGAGGACCAGAAGTTCGGCCTGTCCATGGCGGAGGGCGACGACGGCGGTTCCCCGGCGGCGCAGGCGGTGGCCCTGGCGCTGGCCACCGACGGCGTGGAACTGCTCGGCCTGCATTGCCACATCGGCTCGCAGATCTTCGAGCCCGAGGGCTTCGAACTGGCCGCCGAGCGGCTGCTGGGCTTCCTGGCCGCCCAGCAGGAACTCCACCGGGTGGTGCTGCCGGAACTGGACCTTGGCGGCGGCTACGGCATCGCCTACACCGAGGCCGACGACCCCCGCCCCGCCGCCGAGATCGCGCAGGCGATGGCCGCCGTCGTCCGCGCCAGCTGCGCCCGGCTCGGCATCACGGCCCCGCGCATCTCGATCGAACCCGGCCGAGCCATTGTCGGCAGCACCACCTTCACGCTCTACGAGACGGGCACCATCAAGACCGTCAGGGTGGATGCCGCGCCGGAGGACGGCTCGGACGTTACGCAGCCGCGGCGTTATGTTTCGGTGGACGGCGGCATGAGCGACAACGCCCGTCCGGTGCTCTACGACGCGGATTATTCCGCCGTGCTGGCCTCCCGCAGCTCCGCCGCCGCCCCCGTCCTCTCCCGCGTGGTAGGCAAACATTGCGAGAGCGGGGACATTGTTGTTAGAGATGTATATCTGCCCGATGACGTAGCGGCCGGGGACCTGCTTGCAGTTCCGGGAACCGGGGCATACTGCTGGGCGCTGGCGAGCAACTATAACTATCTGCCGCGCCCGCCCGTGGTTGCCGTGAAGGACGGATCGGCCCGGCTCATTGTCCGGGGCGAGACCGAAGATGATTTGCTGGCACGCGACATAGGGGCTTAACACAACGTGAAGACACTCAAGGTGGCCCTGCTGGGCTGCGGCAATGTGGGCTCGGCGGTGGCGCGGATCCTGCTCACGGACGCGGACAATCTCGCGGCCCGCACCGGCGCCAGGCTGGAGCTGACCGGCATCGCGGTGCGCCACCCGGACGCTCCCCGGGACGCGGGGCTGCCGCGGGAACTGTTCACCGCGGACGCCGAATCGCTCGCCCGGGACGCGGACATCGTGATCGAGCTGATCGGCGGAATCGAGCCGGCGCGCGCCCTGATCCTCACCGCCATCGCGCACGGCGCCTGCGTGGTCACCGGCAACAAGGCCCTGCTGGCCGCGGACGGTCCCACGCTCTACGAGAAGGCGGATGCCGCGGGGGTCCAGCTCTCCTACGAGGCCGCCGTCGCCGGTGCCATCCCCATTCTGCGGCCCATCCGGGACAGCCTCTCCGGGGACCGGATCACCCGGGTGCTGGGCATCGTCAACGGCACCACGAACTACATCCTGGACCAGATGGACTCCACCGGCGCGCAGTTCGCCGACGCGCTGGCGGAGGCACAGCGGCTGGGCTACGCGGAGGCGGATCCGACGGCCGACGTCGAGGGCCACGACGCGGCGGCGAAGGCCGCGATTCTGGCCTCGCTGTCCTTCCACACCCGCTTTGCCCTGGAAAACGTGCACTGTGAGGGGATCAGCAACGTCACCTCGGCGGACATCGCGGCCGCCAAGGACGCCGGGTTTGTGATCAAATTGCTCGCCATTGCCGAAAAAATCACCGACGACGACGGCGCCGCGGGGGTGGGCGTGCGGGTCCACCCCACGCTGCTGCCGCGTGAGCATCCGCTGGCCGCCGTCCGCGGGGCCTTCAACGCCGTCTTCATCGAGGCCGAATCGGCCGGCGAGCTGATGTTCTACGGCCAGGGAGCCGGCGGTACGCCCACCGCCTCCGCGGTCCTGGGCGATGTGGTCTCGGCCGCCCGCCGGCTGGTGCTCGGCGGTCCCGGGCGCACCGAAACGACCACCGGCCATGTGCCGGCCCTGTCCATCGACAAGGTGACGACCAGCTACTACATCGGCCTCGACGTGGCCGACGAGCCGGGCGTGCTGGCGAAGATCGCCGCCCTCTTTGCCGCCCAGGGCGTCTCGATCGAGACCATCAGGCAGACCATTCACCGCAATGACGGCAACTCCTCCGCGGAGCTGCGCATTGTCACCCATCGGGCCACCGAGGCGGCCCTGGCCGCCACCGTCGCGGCCGTCGCCCGGCTCGATGTCATCAACGCCGTAACGTCAGTTCTGAGAGTGGAGGGAGTCTGATGGCTCACCAGTGGCGCGGCGTGATCCGCGAATATGCAGACCGGCTTCCGGTCACCGAATCCACCACGGTCATCACGCTGGGGGAGGGCGGCACGCCCCTGGTCCATGCCCGGGCGCTGTCCGAACTGACGGGCTCCACCGTGTATCTCAAGGTGGAGGGCATGAACCCGACCGGCAGCTTCAAGGACCGCGGCATGACCATGGCCATGACCGCGGCGGTCGCGGCCGGGGCCAAGGCCGTGGTGTGTGCGTCCACCGGCAACACCTCGGCGTCGGCGGCGGCGTATGCCACCGCCGCGGGACTGACCTGCGCGGTGCTGGTGCCGGACGGGAAGATCTCGATGGGCAAGCTCAGCCAGGCCGTGGCGCACGGCGCCAAGCTGCTGCAGGTGCACGGTAGCTTCGACGATTGCCTGGATGCCGCCCGCAAACTGGCCGAGTCCTACCCGGTGTTCCTGGTCAACTCCGTCAACCCGGCCCGGATCGAGGGACAGAAGACGGGTGCGTTCGAAGTGGTGGACAGCCTGGGCGACGCCCCCGACTTCCATGTCCTGCCGGTGGGCAACGCGGGTAACATCAGCGCGTACTGGAAGGGCTACAAGGAATACGCCGCACCGTACGCGACGGCCACCGGCACGCTCCCGGCCGTCTCCACCCGGACCCCCATCATGTGGGGGTTCCAGGCCGCCGGCGCGGCCCCGTTCGTGGCCGGGCATCCGATCACCGAACCGGACACGATCGCCACGGCCATCCGGATCGGCAACCCCGCCTCCTGGGACCTGGCCGTCGCCGCCCGGGACGAGTCCGGCGGGCTGATCGAATCCGTCACCGACGAGGAGATTCTTGCCGCGCACCGCTGGCTGTCCGCCAGGGAGGGTGTCTTCGTTGAGCCCGCCTCCGCCGCCGGGGTCGCCGGAATCATCAAGAAGCACGCCGCCGGGGAGGTCCCCGCGGGCAAGACGTTCGTCGTGACGGTCACCGGCCACGGGCTCAAGGATCCGGACTGGGCCCTGAAGAACGTGGACGGGTCCTCGGTGGAGCCGCAGAAGGTGGCCTTCGACGTCGTCACCATCGCCGGCGCGCTGGGACTCGAAGAGCCGCATGCCTGAGCGGCCTCCCGCCGGGCTCCGCAGCGTGGAGCCCGGCCAGCTGGTCACGGTCACGGTACCCGCCACCAGCGCCAACCTCGGGCCCGGCTTTGACAGCCTTGGCCTGGCGGTGTCCCTCTACGACACGCTGCAGGTCGAAACGCTCCCCGGGGAGGGGCTGGAATTCGCCCTCAGCGGCGAGGGCGCCGGCGAGGTGCCCCGCGACGCCGGCCATCTCGCCGTCCGGGCGCTCGACGCCGCCTTCGCCCGGCTGGGCTACGCCCGGTGCGGACTCCGGCTGACCGCGCAGAACGTCAGCCCGCACGGCCGGGGCCTCGGCTCCTCGGCGGCGGCCATCACGGCCGCCATCACCGCCGCGAACGCGCTGGTTCCGCCCGCGGCACGGCAGGACAGCGACTGGATCCTGCAGCTGGCCTCCGAGCTTGAGGGGCATCCGGACAACGTCGCGCCGGCCATCTTCGGTGCCGCCGCGATCTCCTGGCAGGACGGCGATGCCTACCGCAGCGCCAAGGTGGTCCCGGACGCCCGGGTGATTCCCGTCGTCGCCGTTCCCGCCTTCGCTCTCTCCACTGAAGCGGCACGCGCCATGCTGCCCGCCTCGGTGACCCATCAGGACGCCGCCGCAAACGCCGGCCGGGCCGCCCTGCTGATTCATGCGCTCAGGGATGATCCGTCCCTGCTGCTGGCCGGAACGCAGGATTTTCTGCACCAGCAGTACCGCGCCGGGGCGATGGCTCCCAGCACGGCCCTGATGCGCACGCTCCGCGCGGCAGGGCTGGCCGCCTTCATCTCCGGCGCCGGACCCACGGTCATGACCCTGGCCGCCGGTCCCGACGAGGCCGCCCGGGCCGTGGACCTGATCGGTGCCCAAACCGATCCGGAGCTCACCGGCACGGAATCGGGCGCGCTCTGGCGTGTTTTGCGGCTCGCTATTGATACCGAAGGTGCTAAAGTGGAAGTGCATCGGCGGTAGTGACCGCATACGTGCCGTCTCCGCAGCAATTCGGTTTCGATCTTTGAAATCCAGCTGTTCGGATTCCGGCACGGAATGTATGCAACACTGACGGTAGTCCGATGCCTTCTTCCACAGCCTGTTTTGCGGGAATGAAATATGTCCCCAGCTACGCAATGCGTACAGTGCCCAAAAGATGATTCGCCAACCGGCCCGGCCACGCTCCTATTGCTGGCCAGGGTACGGAACCAGGATGCGGTTGTTTGCGGATTTCCTCCAGTGATATCCGCTCCGCCGCACCGGGTCAATTCAACGCAGTCTTCTCAAGACTGCCCTCGAGGGGGAAGGATCCTTCGTGACCGAAACCACTGACGTCATGTCAGATGTGGATATCTCTGCTGCAGCGGCCCCGGCCAAGAGCAGCGGACTGGCCGGCCTAAAGCTGGCCCAACTTCAAGCTCTTGCGGGCCAGCTGGGCATCACCGGCGGCTCGCGGATGCGCAAGGGGGACCTTGTGGCAGCCATCTCGGACCACCAGCGCGGCTCCAAGGTGGCGGACCGCTCCGCGGCTCCGAAGGCGGAGCTGCCGCCGGTGGCCTCCGCGCCGCAGGCTGCCGCTGCCGAGAACCTGGACGGCGCCGCCGAACCGCGAGGACGCGGTCGTGGCCGGAGCCGGCGTGCAGGCAGCACCGGGGTTATCAGCACCGACGCGGCCCCGGCCCAGGATGGCCAGGCTCCCGCAGCCGAGCAGCCGGCGGTCCAGTCCGCGCCGGACGCGTCCGCCGAGACGGGCGACGGCGCCAACCGCCGCCAGCCGCGCACCCGTAACCGCCGTGCCTCCGAAGCGCGAACCGAGCAGGATGGTTCCGCTGGCCAGGACGGCCAGCAGGCCGACGGCCAGCGCGGAAACCAGGGCGATGACCAGCGCGGTGGCCAGAATGCCGCGCAGGTCTCCGAGGACGCCGACGGCGAGCAGCGCAACCAGCGCGGTGACCGCAATTCCCGCAGCCAGCGGGGCGACAGCGGCCAGCGCAATGATCAGCGCGACAGCCAGCGAGGCGACAACAACCAGCGCAGCGACAACAGCCAGCGCGACAACGGCCAGCGCAGCGACAGCCAGCGCAGCGATATCCAGCAGCGCGACAACGGCCAGCGCAATGATCAGCAGCGAGATAGCCAGCGCAGCGACCAGCAGCGCGACGACGATGACAATCCGCGCAACAGCAGGAACCGCCGCAACCGCCGGGACCGCAATGACCGCAGCGGCGGCCAGGACGGGCGCGACGGCGGCAACCTCCGCGACGGAGGCAACACCCGCAACGACCGGAACGATCGGTTCCGCGACCGCAACGACCGCAACGACCGCCGCCGCGGCCGCAGCCAGGGTCCCGACTTCGACGACACCGAAGTCACCGACGATGACGTGCTGCTGCCCGTAGCCGGCATCCTGGACGTGCTGGATAACTACGCCTTCGTGCGGACGTCCGGCTACCTGCCCGGTTCCAACGACGTGTATGTCTCCCTGCAGCAGGTCAAGAAGTACAACCTGCGCAAGGGCGACGCCGTCGTCGGCGCCATCCGGGCCCCCCGCGAAGGCGAGGACCGCAGCCAGCAGCAGTCGGCGCGGCAGAAATTCAACGCCCTGATCCGTGTCACGTCCGTGAACGGCAAGTCTCCGGAGGAACTCAAGGACCGCGTCGAGTTCTCCAAGCTCGTGCCGCTCTACCCCTCCGAGCGGCTGCGCCTGGAGACGGACCCGAAGAAGATCGGCCCCCGCGTCATCGACCTGGTGGCTCCCATCGGCAAGGGCCAGCGCGGTCTGATCGTCTCCCCGCCCAAGGCGGGAAAGACGCTGATCCTGCAGGCCATCGCCAACGCCATCACCACCAACAATCCTGAGGTCCACCTCATGATGGTGCTCGTTGACGAACGCCCGGAAGAGGTCACCGACATGCAGCGCACGGTCAAGGGTGAGGTCATTGCCTCCACCTTCGACCGCCCCGCCGACGACCACACCCAGGTCGCCGAACTCTCCATCGAGCGCGCCAAGCGCCTGGTCGAGATGGGCATGGACGTGGTTGTCCTGCTGGACTCGATGACCCGCCTGGGCCGTGCCTACAACAACTCCGCGCCGTCCTCCGGACGTATCCTCTCCGGTGGTGTGGACTCCGCAGCCCTGTACCCGCCGAAGCGTTTCTTCGGTGCCGCCCGCAACATCGAAAACGGCGGCTCCCTCACCATCCTGGCGACAGCGCTGGTGGAGACCGGGTCCAAGGCCGACGAGGTCATCTTCGAGGAGTTCAAGGGCACCGGCAACATGGAGCTCCGGCTCTCCCGCCAGCTGGCCGATAAGCGCATCTTCCCCGCCGTGGACGTCAATGCCTCCGGTACCCGCCGCGAGGAGAACCTGCTGTCGCCCGAGGAAGTCAAGATCATGTGGCGCCTGCGCCGCGTCCTCTCCGGCCTCGAGATGCAGCAGTCGCTGGAACTGCTCACGTCCAAGATCCGGGAGACCGGTTCCAACGTCGAGTTCCTCATGCAGGTCCAAAAGACCACGCTGGGTTCCAAGGCCGACGACGACAAGTAGTTAAGGATCTGCCCCGCCCTCCTCGCTGGTCCGGTTTTCCCGGACCGGCGGGCGTGGGCGGGGCTTTTTCGTCCCGCGGGGGTTCCTCGTCCCTGTGCCGCGGTTCCGTGGTGATGGGGCCCCGCCCGTTTCGCGGTGCCCGATGCCACTCCCGGGCCTCCACCACCACTCCACCGCGGTAGCAGGGCCGGCTGGAAAGCGGGGTCCGGCGGGGCAATGCCGCGGTTCCGTGGCGATGGGGGCCCCGCCCGCTTCGCGGTGCCCGATGCCACTCCCGGGCCCCCATCACCACTCCACCGCGGTAGCGGGGTCCGACTGTGGGCCGGGGTTCTCGGCGCGCTACTAGACTTGGTTCGAGTCGAAAGAGGTTTTGAGATGTTTGAGTCCATACAGGGACTTTTGGATGAGCACGCCGAGCTGCAGCTGCGGCTCAGTGATCCTGCCGTGCACGCTGACCAGGGGCTTGCCCGGAAGCTGGGGCGCCGGTACGCCGA
>JBIOFK010000043.1:0-15981 GCA_044447065.1 Actinomycetales bacterium
ATGCCGAACTGGCCACCCGGAGGCTGGCCAGCCTCCGGGTGGCCAGTTCGGCATAGAGGGCGGCACCGTCGGTGAGGACGCCGTCGTCGAAGGTTGCATACGGGGAGTGGTTGAATGCGGTGCCGGCCGGATCCTCGCCGGGCGCCACCGCGCTGAGGCCGATGAAGGTGCCGGGGACCTCGTCCAGGACCCGGGAGAAGTCTTCCGAACCGCTCAGCGGGGTGGCGAAGCGGGTGAGGCGGCCCGCGCCGAACATGTCCTCGATGGTGGACTCGGCATACGCGGTTTCGCCGGCGTCGGTGACGGTCAGCGGGTATTCCCGCTGGTAGTCAACGTCGACCGTGACGCCGTGCGCGGAGGCAATGCCCTTGAGCAGGCGGGGAACGGCCAGTTCCATCTTCTGCCGGGATTCCTCCGAGAAGGTGCGGATGGTCGCTTCGAACCGGGCGTCTTCGGGAATGACGTTGCGTTTGGTGCCGGCACGGAACACCCCCACCGAGATCACCACCGGGTCGAACATGTTGAACTGGCGGGTGACCATCACCTGCAGCTGGGAGACCATTTCGGCGGCGGCCGCCACCGGGTCCTTGGCCAGGTGCGGCGCCGAGCCGTGGCCGCCGGCGCCCAGGACCGTGACCACCAGACCGTCCGAGGCGCTCATCATCACCCCGGACTTGGTGCAGAACTGGCCGTGGCCGGCCAGCGCGGAGAAGACGTGCATGCCGAATGCGGCGTCAACGCGACGTCCCGCGGCCCCCAGCACGCCTTCGCGGAGCATCACCGAGGCGCCGTCATAGCCCTCCTCGCCGGGCTGGAACATCAGCACGACGTCGCCCGCGAGTGTGTGGGCACGTTCGGCCAGCAGGATCGCGGCGCCGGTGAGCATCGCGGTGTGCAGGTCATGGCCGCAGGCATGCATGGCGCCGTCGACCCGGGACGCGTAATCCACGCCGGTGCGCTCCTGCACGGGCAGCGCGTCCATGTCCGCCCGCAGCAGCACCACGGGCTTTCCGGCCGCCTCCGCGCCGGAGCCGCCGGAGCCGCCGCCGCGCAGCACCGCGGTGACCGAGGTCGTATCCTGGCCCAGGCTGATCTCATAGGGCAGACCCTCAAGGGCCTTCAGGACCTTCTCCTGCGTGCGGGGCAGGTGGAGTCCGATCTCCGGCTCCTGGTGCATCCGGTGGCGGAACCGGATCAGGTCGGCGCTGAGGTCCCGGGCTTCTGCGGACATCTGTTCTCCTTGTGGTGCGGCTCACAACTGATTTCTCTTTCAGTGTGAACCGTCCGGCCTCTTATGGCGCTGAATCCCTGAGAATATGCACATAATAGTGAGCTACAGCAGTATTCATGCAAGAGAAGGCCGGGGTGGTCATGGCGGAGTTGAGCGAAGAGGATCTCGCGCTGATCCACGCCCTGCAGATCGCCCCGCGGGTGGCCTGGACGGATGCCGCGCCCGTGCTGGGAGCGCATGCCACGTCGCTGGCTGCGCGCTGGGAACGGCTGAAATCCCAGGGCGCCGCGTGGGTCACCGGTCACATGATGGGGGACCCGCAGCAGACCTCGCTCGCGTTCATCGACCTGGACTGCCGGATGGAACGGCGGATCGAGGTGGTGGCGGCGCTGATGGCAGTGCCGCAGATCGTCACGGTGGAACGGGCCGCCTCCAACCGGGACCTTATGCTGACCGTCATCACGGATTCCCTGCAGGAGCTCGCCGAGTCGGTGATTCCGCGGCTGGCCGCCGTCCCGGGGGTGACCAAGTTCCAGACGTCGCTGTGCACCAGGCTGCATTCCGGCGGCTACGCGTGGCGGCTTAGCGTGCTCAACCGGAGCCAGCAGCTCCAGTTCCAGGCACTGGCGCATGTTCCCTCCGTGTCCGGACCGCTGCCGGAAAGCCATCTGCCGCTGCTGCCGCTGCTGGCCGCGGACGGGCGGGCGACGGCGGCGCAGCTGGCGCGGGCGCTGGGCCGCACCGCGACCACCGTGCAGCGGCAGCTGAACCGCGTGATCGCGGCCAACGTGCTGTCCTTCCGCTGCGAGGTGGCTCAGCGGTATTCGGGGTTTCCGGTCACCTGCCAATGGTTTGCCCGGGTGCCGGCGGGAGCCCATAGCCAGGCGGCCGCGGCGCTGGCCAGGATGCCAAGCGTACGGCTCAGCGCCTCCACCACGGGACGGACCAATTTCCTGATCACCATGTGGCTGCGGTCGGTGGCGGACGTGATGGACATGGAACTGACGCTGCAGCAGAACATCCCCGGGATCGAACTGGTGGAAAGCGTGATCATGCTGGAGGCGAACAAGCGGGTGGGCTGGTTCCTGAACCCGGACACCACCGCCTCGCACGCCCTCCCCGCGCCGGCCCCCGGCACGTGAGCGCCGCCGTCGGCCGCCTCCGCGGACCTACCTCAGATGGTCCACCAGGGCCGGGGCGATCCCGATGTAGGTGGCAGGGGTCAGTTCCAGCAGCCGGGTCTGCGCCGCGGGCGGGAGCCCCAGGCCGGAGACGAATTCCTGCATCCGGGCAGCATCGACCCGCTGGCCCCGGGTGAGATCCTTGAGCCGTTCGTACGGGTTCTCCAGGCCCGCGACGCCGGCGACCGCCTCCGCGCGCATCACCATCTGGATGGCCTCCCCGAGGACTTCCCAGTTGTGGTCCAGGTCCTCGGCAAGGACGGCCCCGGCGGTGTCCAGGCGGCCCAGTCCGCCGGCGACGTTGCCGATCGCCAGCAGGGAATGACCGAAAGCCACGCCGATGTTGCGCTGGCTGGAGGAATCGGTGAGATCGCGCTGCCAGCGGCTGGTGACGAGCGTGGCGCCCAGCGTGTCCAGCAGGGCGGAGGAGATCTCCAGGTTCGCCTCGGCGTTTTCGAAGCGGATCGGGTTCACCTTGTGCGGCATAGTCGATGATCCGGTGGCTCCCGGGACGGGGACCTGCGCGAAGTAGCCAATAGAGATGTAGCTCCACACGTCGGTGCAGAAGTTGTGCAGAATCCGGTTGAACCGGGCCATGTCCGCGTACAGTTCGGCCTGCCAGTCGTGGCTTTCGATCTGCGTGGTCAGCGGGTTCCACGCCAGGCCCAGGCCCTCGACGAAACCGCGGGAGACCTGCTGCCAGTCCGCGTCCGGAACCGAGGCGTAGTGCGCGGCATAGGTGCCCGTGGCGCCGTTGATTTTGCCCAGGTAGGCGGTGCCCTCGATCCGGTCCAGCTGGCGGCCCAGGCGGTGGGCAACGACGGCGAGCTCCTTGCCCAGCGTGGTGGGCGTGGCCGGCTGGCCGTGGGTGCGCGAGAGCATCGGCACCTCCCGGTTGTCCCGGGCCATCCGGGTGATCTGCCCGGCCAGGGCCCGGGCGGCGGGCAGCCAGACATTCTCCACGGCACCCTTGATGCCCAGGGCATAGGCGAGGTTGTTCACGTCCTCGCTGGTGCAGCCGAAGTGCACCAGCGGCGTCAGTGCGCCGATGCCGAGGCCCGGGAGGCGGCGGCCGATGAAGTACTCCACCGCCTTGACGTCGTGGACGGTCACCCGTTCGAGCTCCGCGAGCTCCGCGACGGAGCCGGCATCGAAGTCCGTCACGAGGGCGCGCAGCCCGGCCGTGACGTCCGCGCCGAGCGGGCCGGTGCCGGGAAGGACGGAGTTCCCGGTCAGGTGGATCAGCCACTCCACCTCGACGGCGACGCGGTCCCGGTTCAGCGCAGCCTCGGACAGGTAGTCCAGCAGGGGCGCGACGGCGGCCGAATACCGCCCGTCCAGCGGCCCCAGCGCTATCTGCCCGGCGTTGCCGGTGAGCGAGAGCCGCCCGGATGGTGTGCGCGCGGTCCCGGAGTCCGTGGAAAGTTCAGCCATGGTCCAATTCTTCCATGAACCCGGGCAGCGCCCCCGCCGGTCCTCCACAGGGCCGGTTTTGTTGCGGCGGCCCACATCCGGCGCCGACTGTCTTTCGGCGTCCCGTGCCTCGGGTTAGCGTCGGACCATCGGAACCATCAAGCATCAAAAGGGGGTGCCCATCGTGTGGCAGACACCCGGGATTGGCAGCCCGCCGCCGGACGCGATCAGGTTCCTGGCCGGTCAATTGTCGGAGATCGCCGAGCGGCTCAGGGAACTGGAGCCCGCGCTGCGCGCCGCCGGGGACATCGAATGGCGTTCGTCGGGGGCGGCCGCGTTCCGCGGCCAGCTGCAGGACAGGGGGCGGCTGCTGCGCGCGGCCGCGGATGAGACCGAGACAGCGCATGCGGATCTGGGACTGTACGCGGCGTGGCTGGAATCCTCCGCGCAGACACCCCTCGCCGGGCCGGCGCAGCCATGGTGACGGTCCGTCCCGGCGAGTCTCCCGCACCGGACGACGTGTCCGCGGAGGGATACACCGTCAGGGGCGGGATGGGAGGAACCGCCTTCGGAATGGAGGAGCTCGAGCGCGGAGCGGTCCGGCTTGACGCGGTCGCGGTCGAGCTTGAGACCCTGCTCGGCCGCCTTGACTCAGTGCGCAGCGGCCTGGGCGGCTACGCGGCAACCATTCAGCCCTATCCGGCCGCCGCCATGGAGCAGTTGGGCCGCTGCTCTGTCCGTGCCCGGGACGCGCTCGGGGAGATCCGCGGGCTGTCCGGGGCGATCCGGACGGCACGGGGCAACTATGCACACGCGGAGGCCCAGGCCGCCATGGCGCTGCGGATGCGGGAAACCGTCTTCGGCCTGGCGGACGGATTCCGGCTCCGGCTGGCGCTTGCCCTCTACGCCGCAGGCCTGCGGTCCCGGTCCATCAGCGATTTCGGGGAGGATCCCGTGGCGCACTGGTTCCTGGACCAGGTGGCCGGCGGACTGGGCGCCCACCCGGGCAGTTCGGGCCTGCGGGACAATGCGGATCAGCTGATGGGCGGCCTTCCCGAGGTGCTGGAGGGCCTGACCGGCGGCCTCCTGCCGATCGCGCCCGCAGCACTGCTGGCGGCGGCCGACCGCGCCGATCCCGCCGGCACGCGGCGCGGCGAGGCCGCCGTCGCCGAGCGGCTGGCGGCCCTGGTCGGCTGGGTCCACCCTGGTGCGGTCAGCGTGCGCAGGGTGGACCGGGACGGCGCCGCTGCGGCGCCGGCAACCCTTGCGCCGACTCTGGAGGCCATGTATTCATCCGTCGCCGCGAGCTACTCGGCGGCGCCTTCCGCGGGGACGGTGCAGCGGGTCGACAGGACGGACGGAACCACCGCCTGGGTGGTCGACGTTCCCGGCACGGAGGACTGGAGCGCGCTGGACACCGGTTCGGTCTTCGATATGGAAAGCAATCTCCAGGGCCTGGCGGCGCAGAAGACGGCCAACGTGCTGTCCCTGGTTGACCAGTCCATGGCGTCGGCGGGAGTCCGGCCCCGGGATCCTGTCATCCTGAATTCACACAGCGGCGGCGGCATCAACGCGGCGGCCATGGTGTCGGACCAGGACTTCATGGCCCGCTATAACGTTCAGATGCTCAATGTCGCGGGCTCGCCCATCGGCTACTTCCCCATTCCGCCGACGGTGAGTGTGCTGGCGCTGGAAAACGTCAACGACGCGACCGCGGGACTGGACGGGATGGCCAACCCCGATACCGCCAACCTTGTCACCGTGACCACGGGTCCCAGGCCCGGGGCCGCTGAACTGGGTGCCACCGACCGCATCGTCAATGCCCACGCGATCGGCGAATACACCCGGGACGCCCGCGTCCTTGATTCAAGCCCGGATCCTTCGGTGCTGGCCCACAAGGAGAAACTCGCCCGCCTGCTTGGCTCCCCGGGCGGCGGTCCGGTCACGGTCACGGTGAGCGTCTACCAGGGCACCGATGCCCCGGCCCGGCCGGCGGGCCCCGGGCCGCACTGAGCCTACCGCTTGCGGGTCAGCGGCCGGGCCGCAGCCCCGGCGAGGAGCGAGATCACACTGATGATGATGGCGGCGAGGATGGCCGTCCAGAAGAATTCGTCGATCCGGAACCGGATAGGGGTAAAGGAGCTCAGCCAGGATGTCAGATACAGCATGGCCGCGTTGATGACGATGCTGAACAGGCCCAGCGTCAGGATGGTCACCGGCAGGGAGAGCAGCCTGATGATGGGCCTGACCAGCATGTTGACAAGAGCAAAGAGCAGGCCGATGAACAGGTACGCGATCACGGCGGCCGTCGTCGGATTGCCCGGAATTGTGGTGCCCGCCGCCGGGCCGATGGACAGGCCGGGGAGGATCAGCCCGGCAATCCACAGGGCCAGGGCGTTGACCAGGATACGCAGCAGGAACTTGAACATGGCGCCATCTTCGCACAACCCCGACGCGGGCGGGACCGGACCGGTACGGACGCGGCAGGCGGCGGGGACGCTTAGGCTGAAGGCATGACTATTGAGAACCCCGCCGCTGATTCCGCGGTTAAGGCCGGAGGGATCGCACCCCGGCAGGTGCTGGGCCGGCTCCCGCACTACGCGGCCGGCAAGCCGCCCGTCGTCGTCGAGGGTCTTGATGCCTTCAAACTCTCCTCCAACGAGAATCCGCTGCCTCCGCTGCCCGCCGTCCTGGCGGCCATAGCGGACCAGCACGCCATCAACCGCTACCCTGACCCGTTGTGCAGCAGGCTGCGGGTGGCCCTGAGTGAGTTCCTGGACGTCCCCGCGGAGGACGTTGTCACCGGGGGCGGCAGCCTCGGTGCGCTGAACCAGCTGCTCGCCGCCTTCGCCGGCCAGTCCGGGGACGGCACCGCGGACGAGGTCATTTACGCCTGGCGGTCCTTTGAGGCCTACCCGATCAGCGTTGGACTATCGGGGGCGCAGAGCGTGCAGGTGCCGCTGAATGCCGATGGCACCCACGACCTGCCCGCCATGGCCGCGGCCGTTACCGGCCGGACCCGGGTCATCCTGCTGTGCACGCCCAACAACCCCACCGGCCCCATCCTGCGGACCGGCGAGACCGAGGACTTCATCCGCGCCGTTCCCGGAAATGTCGTCGTGGTCATCGACGAGGCCTATCAGGAGTTCGTGCGGGATGGTGACGCGGTGGACGGCATCGCCATGTACCGCAAATATCCGAACGTGGTGGTGCTGCGGACGTTCTCCAAGGCGCACGGCCTGGCGGGACTGCGGGTCGGTTATTCCATTTCGCATCCGGACATCACCGCCTACCTGCGGGTTGCGGCGCCGCCCTTCTCGGTTTCCACCGTTGCCGAGCACGCCGCCGTGGTCTCCCTGGCGCACTACCCCGAGGTTGTGGAAAGAGTACAAAGCCTCGTCGACGAACGGGACCGTGTCACCGCCGGGCTCAGGGACCAGGGCTGGCGGATTCCTGATGCGCAGGGCAACTTCGTCTGGCTGCCGCTGGGAGCGGAAAGCACCGAATTCGCGGCCCTCGCGGAGGAACGGGCCCTCAGCGTGCGAGCGTTCGCCAACGACGGGGTCCGGGTGAGTATCGGCGAGGTGGAAGCGAACACCCGCTTCCTTGCCCTCTGTGCGGAGTATACAAAGGGACAGCACACTTCATAGCGGAAACGTTCCCCCGCAGACCAGGCTCCGCGGCTAGAGTGGATGAAAGTCACCCCGATATATGCCCTGCGAGGAATGCATTCCCTGCGGGGCATATATACGAACGAGCGCTGTGCTGCGGCAGACGAGGAGAGAGTATGGGCCACGCCCAACTACCCACCACCGAGTTTGAAGGTACCGAGGAATTGGGCGCCCTTCAGGAGCGGGCCCAGCCGGCGGGCGGAGCGCCCGCCGGCGACATGGTCCAGCTGCTGGCGACGGACGGCACACTGTCGGAGGACGCCGTGTTCAGCCCGTACCTTTCGGACCTGGGCCCGGACGAGCTGCGCGGCTTCTACGCCGATATGGCCGCCGTGCGCCGCTTCGACCAGGAAGCCACCGCCCTGCAGCGTCAGGGCGAACTGGCGCTGTGGGTGCCGCTGACCGGCCAGGAGGGCGCCCAGATCGGCTCCGGTCGCGCCAGCCTGCCGCAGGACTACATCTTCCCGACCTACCGGGAACACGGCGTTGCCCTGACCCGCGGCCTCGACGTCGCCCGGCTGCTGAGCCTGTTCCGCGGCGTGTCCAACGGCGGCTGGGACCCGCGGGAGAACAACTTCCACCTGTACACGCTGGTGCTGGCCGCCCAGACACTGCACGCCGTCGGCTATGCGATGGGTATCCAGCGGGATGTGGCTGCCGGAGTGAGTGAACCTGCCGCCTCGATCGCGTACTTCGGTGATGGGGCGAGCTCTGAGGGCGACGTCCATGAAGCCATGGTCTTCGCGGCCTCCTACGACGCCCCGGTGGTTTTCTTCTGCCAGAACAACCACTGGGCCATTTCGGTGCCCTTCGAGGTCCAGTCCCGCATTCCGCTGGTACACCGTGCCGCCGGCTACGGATTCCCGGGCGTCCGGGTGGACGGCAACGACGTCCTCGCCGTGCATGCGGTTACGCGGTGGGCGCTGGAGCACGCCCGTTCCGGTAAGGGGCCGGTGCTCATCGAGGCCTACACGTACCGCCTCGGGGCACACACCACCGCCGACGATCCCACCAAGTACAGGCCCGCGGCCGAGGAGGAGCGGTGGCGGGCCAAGGATCCGCTGCTGCGCTTCGAAAATTACCTGCGCCGGACGGGACTGGCCGACGACGCCTTCTTCGCGCGGGTGGCCGCCGACGGCGACGGACTCGCCGCCCACGTCCGGCGCAGCACCCTGGCGATGACGGCCGAGGACATCCAGGCCTCCTTCGCCAACGTCTACGCCGAAGCCCACCCGCTCGTCACCGAGGAATCCGCCTGGCTGGCCGGCTACGAGGCCTCCTTCGCCGACGTCCCGGCGGCCGCGTCCCGGAACGAATCCTCCGGAGCCGCCCAGTGACCACCATGACCATCGCCAAGGCACTCAACGAGGGGCTGCGGGCGGCCCTGGCCGCGGATGAGAAGACGCTGCTCATGGGCGAGGACATCGGTGCCCTCGGCGGCGTGTACCGCGTCACCGAAGGGCTGAAGGCCGAGTTCGGAGCCGGCCGTGTCGTGGACACGCCGCTGGCCGAATCCGGCATCGTCGGCACGGCCATCGGCCTGGCGCTGCGCGGCTACCGGCCCATCTGCGAGATCCAGTTCGATGGTTTCGTCTTCCCCGGCTTCAATCAGATCACCACCCAGCTGGCCAAAATGCATTCGCGAAGCGCGGGCAAACTCACCGTGCCCGTCGTCATCCGGATCCCGTACGGCGGCGGCATCGGTTCCATCGAGCACCACTCGGAGTCCCCGGAGGCTCTCTTCGCCCACACCGCCGGGCTGCGGATCATCACCCCGTCCAGCCCGCAGGACGCTTATTGGATGATCCAGCAGGCCGTCGAATGCCTGGACCCGGTGATTGTCTTCGAGCCCAAGCGCCGCTACTGGCTCAGGGGCGAAGTGGACACGCTGGCGCCGTCGGGGGATCCGTTCAGCGCGCATGTCCTGCGCGAAGGCACCGATGCCACGGTTGTGGCGTATGGTCCGCTGGTGCCGGTTGCGCTGGCGGCGGCCGACGCGGCGGCGGCGGACGGCCACAGCGTCGAGGTCATCGACCTGCGCTCCCTCTCGCCCATCGATTTCGACACCGTGGAGGCCTCCGTGTCCAGGACCGGCCGGCTCATTGTGACGCACGAAGCCCCCACCTTCGGCGGATTGGGCGGGGAAATCGCTGCCAGGATCAGCGAACGCTGCTTTTACGCCCTGGAGGCTCCGGCGCTGCGGGTGGGCGGCTTCCACATGCCGTATCCGATCGCCAAGGTCGAAGAACACTATCTGCCGGACATCGACCGGATTCTTGAGGCGCTTGACCGCGCGCTGGCGTACTAGGAGACCATGTGTCAGATCTGAACACCTTCCGCCTGCCGGATGTCGGCGAGGGATTGACCGAAGCGGAAATCGTCGCCTGGAAGGTCAGGCTGGGCGACATTGTGGCCATCAATGATGTGCTGGTCGAGATTGAGACGGCCAAGTCCCTCGTGGAACTGCCGTCCCCCTACGCGGGGCTGGTGGCGCAGTTGCTGGTTGACGAAGGACAGACGGTGCAGGTCGGAACGCCGATCATCCGGATCGGTTCGGAGGCGCCGTCGGGTCCGGCCGCCGTCGTCGTCGTCGTTCCCGCCGCCCCTCCCGCCGGCCCGGCCCCGGTGCCGCCGCACTCCGCAGCGGAGGCCGCAGCGGACCGGCCGCTCGTCGGGTCCGGCCCGAAGGCCGATGCGGTCAAGCGCCGTCCCCGGCTGGCACCGGCGACGGCGGAAGCCGGGGCGGCGGTCCCGGCACCTGCGGACGCGCCCGTCCTCCTGTCCGTGTCCGGCGGGCCGGCGCACGTGCCGCCGTCCGAACGCCCGGAGCGGGTGCTGGCCAAACCGCCCGTCCGCAAGGCGGCCAAGGACCTGGGTATCAGCCTCGCCGATGTTTCGCCCACGGGGCTGCGCGGCGAGATCACGAAGAAGGACCTGCTCAGTTACCAGGATCAGCGGGCCAATGAACAGGCCGGCGCCGGCGAGTTCTGGCAGCACCCCGGCGGCCCGGGCGATGCGCGGATCGAGCGCGTGAAGGTCAAGGGGGTGCGCCGGGCCACCGCGAACGCCATGGTGCAGAGCGCCTTCAGCGCCCCGCATGTGAGTATCTTCGTGGACGTCGATGCCAGCCGCACGATGGAATTCGTCAAACGGCTCAAGGTATCCCGGGACTTCGAAGGCATCCGCGTCTCCCCGCTGCTGATCCTGGCGAAGGCCGTGATCTGGGCCGCCGCGCGCAACCCTTCGGTCAACGCGACCTGGACGGGCGAGGAAATCTGGATCAAGCACTTCATGAACCTGGGCATTGCCGCCGCGACGCCGCGCGGGCTGATGGTGCCCAATATCAAGGACGCCCAGGATCTCTCGCTCAGGGAGCTGGCGGTCGCCCTGAACGATCTGGCCACCCGTGCGCGCGGAGGCAAGACGCAGCCGGCGGAAATGCAGGGCGGGTCGCTGACCATCACCAACATCGGGGCGCTGGGCATCGACACCGGCACGCCGATCATCAATCCCGGCGAGGTCGCCATTGTGGCCTTTGGAACCATTAAGCAAAAGCCGTGGGTGCTGGACGGGGAAGTGATTCCGCGCTGGATCACCACGCTCGGCGGTTCCTTCGACCACCGCGTGGTGGACGGGGATCTGTCCGCCAGGTTCATGGCGGATGTGGCCTCCATCCTGGAGGAGCCGGCACTGCTGCTGGAATAGCGCCGGCTTGGCGCGGGAATGCTGTGGCGGGCCCGGGCCCGCCTTGCCCCGGCCCGCGGTGGCCTCAGCCGGCGATGGCCGCCGCGAGCACGGGAGCAAGGCGCCGGACACCCTCGCGGATGTTGTCCTGCGTGGCCGAACTGAACGCCAGCCGCAGCTTGTTGCTGGGCCCGGGCGCGGACGTGAAGGCGGCCCCCGGGACGAACACCACCCCGGCGTCGATTCCCTGGTACAGCAGCGGATAGGTGTCGATGCCTTCCGGCAGCGTTAGCCAGACGAAAAAGCCGCCCTCCGGACGGGTCCAGGTGACGCCGTCGGGCATGAACTCCTCCAGCGCGGCCAGCAGCGACGCGCAGCGCTCGGCGTACAGTCGACGGTACGTGCGCACCTGCCCCAGCCAGTCGTAGTCGCGCAGGTAGGCGGACACCAGCAGCTGGTTGAACGTCGGGGGACACAGCGTCACGGCCTCGCTGGCAAGGTAGAAGGTCTGCTTGAGGTGCGCGGGCACCAGCGCCCAGCCGATCCGCAGGCCGGGGGCGAAGATCTTCGAGAAGGACCCGAGGTAGAGCACATCGTCGGGATTGCCGGCCCGCAGCGGCGCGGGCAGGACGCCGTCGAACCTCAACAGCCCGTAGGGATTGTCCTCCATGACCAGGATGTTGGCCTCGCGGCAGATGTCCACCACTTCCTGCCGGCGGCCGGGGGCAAGCGTGACGCCGGAGGGATTGTTGAAGCTGGGAATCGTGTAGAGCATCTTGATGGTCTTGCCGGCGTCCCGCAGTTCCGCGATCCGGCCGCGCAGGGCCTCCGGAACCAGCCCGTCGCTGTCCACGGGAACCGGCTGCACGTCCACCTGATAGGCCTCAAAGCTGTTCAGCGCGCCGACGTAGGTCGGATCCTCGACGAGGACCACGTCCCCTGGGTTGCAGAACACCTTCGCGGCAACGTCCTGGGCGGACTGGGACCCCGCCGTAATGACCACGTTCTGCGGGTCGGCGTCGGTGATGCCCTCGGCCGCCATCACCGCGCAGATCTGCCGGCGGAGTTCCTCGGTGCCCTGGCCGCCGCCGTACTGCAGCGCCTCGAGGCCCTGTTCGGCGATGATCCGCGCGGCCGTCCGGCCCAGCTCCGCCAGCGGCAGGGACTGCAGGTAGGGATTGCCGCCGGCCAGCGAGACCAGGCCGGGCTGCATGGAAATCTCAAACACGTCCCGCACCGCGGACTGCTTGATGTTCGCCGCCCGTTCGGAGATCAGCGACAGGTGCGGGTGGGCGGGGGCCGGCGCGCTGTTCGCGTCGGCCCGGGCGATGGCATCGACGGCCTCCTCGGCCAGGACGGCGACGGCGGCATTGTCGTTGAGGTCTGTGTTGGTCACCCGCCCACACTATCGCGAAGGTTGCGTCCCAGTCATCAAAAGTTTTCGAAACAGTCGTCCGGCGGCTCCGCACGGTCCCCCCGCCCGCACCCAACTGGGTCGCAGTTAACGCAGTTATGGGCGCCCCATAAGCGCGTTAACTGCGACCCAGTTGGGTGCGGAGGACGCTAGACGAGCTCTTCCCAGTTGGCGGCGAGTTCATGGCCCAGTGCGTTGGAGACGGAATGGTGGGTGACCTTGCCGCCGGCGATGTTCAGCCCGGCCGCCAGCGCCTTGTCCCGCTGCAGCGCCGCCCTGACGCCCAGGTTCGCCAGCGCCGTCGCGTAGCGCAGGGTGACGTTCGTGAGCGCGTAGGTCGACGTGTTCGGCACCGCCCCGGGCATGTTTGCCACGCAGTAGAACAGCGAGTTGTGGACCGTGAATGTCGGATTCTCGTGCGTGGTGGCGTGGGTGTCCTCGAAGCAGCCGCCCTGGTCCACGGCGATGTCCACCAGCACGGAGCCCGGCTTCATCCGCCGCACCAGATCGTTGGTGACCAGCTTGGGGGCCTTCGCACCGGGAATCAGGACCGAGCCGATGACCAGGTCCGCTTCCAGCAGGGAGCGCTCAATTTCCAGCGTGTTGGACGCGACGGTCTTCAGCCGGCCCTGGTAGATCGCATCCAGCTCGCGCAGCCGCGCGATGTTGATGTCCAGGATGGTGACCTCCGCGCCGGCGCCCAGGGCCATGGCGGCTGCGTTGGTTCCGGCCACGCCTGCCCCGAGCACCACCACCTTGGCCGGGCGGACGCCGGGCACGCCGCCGAGCAGGATGCCGGGGCCGCCCGCCGGAGCGGTGAGGCACTGGGCGCCCACCTGGACCGACAGCCGGCCGGCCACCTCGGACATCGGGGCCAGAAGCGGCAGGGAGCGGCCCTCCTGGACGGTTTCGTACGCGATGGCGGTCACGCCGGAGCTCATCAGCGCCTCCGTCAGCGCCGGTTCGGCGGCCAGGTGCAGGTAGGTGAAAAGCACCAGCCCCCGACGGAAGTGGCCGTACTCGCTGGCGACCGGCTCCTTGACCTTCATGACCATTTCGGCGCGGGACCAGACCTCCGCGGCTCCGTTGACCAGCTCCGCCCCGGCGGCGCCGTATTCCTCATCGGTGATGCTGGAGGGCAGGCCTGCGCCCTTTTCGATCAGCAGGGTGTGGCCGTGTGCCTTGAGTTCGTGGACGCCGGACGCCGTGATGGCGACGCGGAATTCATTGTTCTTGATTTCCTTGGGGACACCGATAATCATGGCAGGCTCCGGGGTAGTAGCTGGCTGCGCGGGCTGCGCAGGAGTGCTGGTCCAGTTTAGGCACGCGTGTGAGCCAGCAGACACGGCCGTTCGGCCTCCCGTCGCGCCATTCCCCGGATCGGCGGGACGCTTGATTGATTTGCCTCGACATTTGTCGTGTCCGGGAGCGTCAACTGTCGCCTGTTGTAGTTTGCCCCGGCTACGCTGGGACAGTGCGGAATGTGGACGTGGAGGAGCTGGTGGAAGGCATCGCCGAGAAACTCGGGCGGGGGCTGTCCCTGGAGGACCTCGACGGGGTGCTGCTGGCCTACAGTTCCAACCAGTCGCATGCGGATCGGGTGCGCGTGAACTTTCTGCTGAGTAAAAGGGTTCCACTGGATGTCAGCACCTGGCAGCTCTCGCACGGGATCTCGGCCGCCGTCAGGCCGGTTGTGGTGCCCGCCAACGAGGAGCTGGGCATGCTGGGGCGGGTGTGCGTGCCGTTGCTGGTGCGCGGCTTCCGGGTCGGCTATTTGTGGGTGCAGCAGGAGGCGGAAGAGAAAACGGCGACGGCGATCCTCGCCGAGTTGCCCGCCGTGCGGAACGAGGTGGATCTCCTTGCGTCCCTCCTGCTGGACTCGAACACGGCCGAATCCGAACAGCGCCGCCGCCGTGAGCAGGAGTTCCTTGCCGCCTGTTCCGGAGACCGGGCCGCGGCAGCGCCGGTGGCGGATTGGCCGGAGATCCGCCAGCGGGGCCCGTGGCAGCTGGTCACCGTGCTGGCCGACGACGGCAGCCGGGGCTCAACGCCGTCGGACCCGCTGGCCATGACCCTGATCCACCGCAGCGCCGCCCTGCACGCCACCGTCGGGATCGACGCGGCGCTGTTCAGCGCGGGTACCGGCACGCACGCCGTCCTGCTGTTCCGGGCCTCGTCCGGCCGCGCGGACCACGCGGCCGTGCTTGTCCGGTACGAACGCGAACTCGCCAAGCGCTCCGGCCGGCCCGCGCCGCGGATCATTCTGGGCATCAGCGAAGCGTTCTCGGCCGTGCGCCAGATGCCGGAGGCGTACCGGCAATCCCGCCTCGCCGTCCAGGCCGCCGCGGTTGATCCGCAGCTGGGTGAACTGGTGGACTGCCGGTCGACGGGTGTCTACCAGCTGCTCTCGCCCCTCGCGGCGGAAGCGGCGGGCTCCATCCACTACCAGCGACTCAGGGAAGAGGACCGCAACGATGAGTTGCTGCCCGTGCTGGAGCTGCTGTATGACAACGACGGCGGGGTTCAGGCTGTCGCGGACCGCCTCCATCTGCATCGGAGCAGCGTGTACAACCGGCTGGGCCGCGTCCGGGCGGTGATCGGGGAGGACCCGCTGCACGGCGCGGTCCGGCTGGAGCTTCATCTGGCCATGAAGGCCAGGCGCTGGGCCCGCCGTCCCCGGCTCTGAACGTTCGGCGTCCCGGTATCCCGGCTTTGGGCACGCCGGCGATGCGGTCCCGCTCTGGCCATGATGCCCAACGTGGCACGAGCGGGGGAGCCTAGCCCTCGGTAGCGGGAGGCTGTTTTTGCGCCGCCAGCCACGCCAGAACGTCGCTGCGGAGGATCCGTCGGTGCGATCCGCGGTACTGCACGGGAAGGTCGCCGCGGTCGGTGAGATTGCGGAGGTAGCTGTGCGAAATTCCCGCCAAAGCCGCTGCCTGGGCCACAGTGAGGCTGTCCTCGGCGCTGGAGACAGTAATGGCTTCCCCGCGGGAGAGGCGTCCGAGCACGTCGATCACCGCCGCGGCCGATTCGCCCATCAGCCGGTGCACAGTTCCGTCCACGAAGACGGTAAGGTCCGTTCCGGATGCCAGGACCCGGGCCAGTTCCCTTGCCTCACCGGCCGGAAGCGGGCCTGCGGACGAGGGCGCCATTCTGCTCATGCGCCCAGCCTAACCGCCGTGGTCCGTCCCGCCCCGCCGCCGTCCCCCCGCCGCCAACTGGGTCGCAGGTAATGCACTCATCAGGCCCCCATAAGTGCGTTATCTGCGACCCAGTTGGGTGCTAGTGGGCCGCGGCTCCCTCTTCCATGGCGCGCGCGACAACCTTCGGATCCGTCAGTTTCCCCTTGGGCAGCAGGAAGCTGATCAGGAAGGCGATGGCGATGAG
>JBIOFK010000044.1:0-15667 GCA_044447065.1 Actinomycetales bacterium
GAGGAGGACACGGAGGCGGCGCCGGGCCGGCTGATGAAGGATCCCGCGGGCCGGACCAGCCAGTGGCCGTGCCCGTCCCGGCCGAGGTAGCGGCACGGGATCACCCAGTGCGGGGTTCCGTCGAATTTGCGGTGCCGGAGCACGACGACGTCGCCCGCCTCCACGTGGTCAGGATTCCTCATGTGCCCGCTTTCGTGGGTTCGTTGCATCCCTGCGCCGAGGGAACGGGCACAGTCTTCAGCACGCTGAACCAGCGGCCGGCCGTCCCGCCGGGCGTCTGGCCCACCGTGACCTGGTCAAAGGGCGCGCCGCCGGCCCGGACCAGGTCCAGGACGCGGCGGCAGGTGCGTTCCATGAGTTCGGCCACCGGTTCCGGATACTGCATCCGCCGCCGGTGGTCGGCGAATTCGTCCTCGTCGTCGACAAACACTTCGGGGTGCCCGCCGGGCCGCGGCCGCGCCTTGAGCACGTCCAGGTCCATGTCGATGAGGTTCACTTCGACGGCGCCGCTGCCGATCCGGCTCCAGTCGATGGCCGTGGCGATGTCCACGTACAGGGCGACATCCCCGGGACCGCCGCCGTCATAGTAGGTGGCCACCCACTCTCCCCGGTGCGGAACCAGCAGCAGGGCGTCGGTGCCGGCAAAGAACCCGATGCCGGGCCGCGAGCAGAACGACCCGCGCCGCTGGGCGATCCAGTGACCGTGCCCGTCCGCGCCCAGATAGGTCCCGGGGACCACCCAGTGGGCGGAGCCATCCCACTTGCGGTTCCGCAGCACGATCAGTTCCCCCCGGTCCATGCCGGGGGCGGGGCGGTCCGGTCCGGTCACAGGGTGGGCAGCTGGCCGGTGTGTGGGGCTTCCTGGCCCGGCAGCGGCCTGGCGAACGGAACCTTGGTGCCGAGCACCTGTTCCACCACATCCTGGGCGACCCGCTGGGCCGTCAGACCCACCCGTTCCAGCACCTCGCCGCGGGTGCCGTGGTCCAGGAAGGCCACCGGAAGTCCGACCTCGTTCAGGGCCGTGTCCACACCGGCCGCGCGCATTTCCTGCCGGATCCTGGACCCGACTCCGCCGGCGCGGACGCCGTCCTCGATCACTATCACGATGCGGTGCGCGGCGGCGAGCCGGATCAGGGACCGCGGCACCGGCAGCACCCACCGCGGATCCACCACGGTGGAGCTGATCCCCTGGGCGCCGATCCGGCCGGCCACGGCCAGCGCCATCTCACTCATCGCGCCAATGCTGACAATCAGGACGTCGTTGTCGGTGGACCCGGCGGGCCTGCGCGCCAGCACGTCGACGCCGTCGTCGAGCCTTTCCAGCGCCTCGACCTCGGCGCCGACGCTGCCCTTGGAGAACCGGATGACGGTGGGGGCGTCGGCGACGACGACGGCTTCGCGCAGCTCCTCGCGGAGCCGGGTGGCGTCGCGCGGGGCGGCCAGATGCAGCCCGGGGACGCTCTGCAGCAGGGACATGTCCCACATGCCGTGGTGGCTGGCACCGTCCGGTCCGGTGACGCCGGCGCGGTCCAGCACGATGGTGACACCGGCCTTGTGCAGGGCCACGTCCATCAGCAGCTGGTCATAGGCGCGGTTGAGGAACGTCGCGTACATGGCCACCACGGGGTGCAGCCCGCCGAAGGCCATGCCCGCGGCGGAGGTGAGCGCGTGCTGTTCGGCGATGCCGACGTCGAACACGCGCCCCGGATGCCTGGCCGCGAAGGTGTGCAGGCCCACCGGAATCAGCATGGCCCCGGTGATCCCGACGATGTCCGCGCGCTCATCCGCGATCGCGGCGATCTCCTCGGCAAATACGGACGTCCAGGAGGCGGCGCCGGCGGAGCCCAGGGCCTCGCCGGTTTCCGGATCGATGACGCCGACGGCGTGGAACTGGTCCGCCTCGTGCGCCCGGGCCGGCGCGTAGCCGCGGCCCTTTTCGGTGAACGCGTGCACTATCACCGGGCCCTGGTAGTTCCGGGCCGTCGTCAGCGCCGCTTCCATGGCCTTTTCGTCGTGGCCGTCCACCGGTCCGATGTACTTCAGGCCCAGGTCGTCAAACAGTCCCTGCGGGGCCCACCAGTCCTTCAGGCCCTTCTTGGCGGCGTGCAGGCTCTTGTAGACGAACTGGCCGGCCAGTCCGCCGTTCTGCAGCTTCCGCTTGGACCAGTCCAGTGTGGATTCGTAGGAGCGGTGCGTGCGGACCTGGTCAATGGCCGGGCGCAGCGACGCGAGATAGTCGGCGACTCCGCCGACGGTGGGCGCATAGGACCTGCCGTTGTCATTGACGACAATCACGACCCGGCGGTCCTTGTCCGCGGCGATGTTGTTCAGCGCTTCCCAGGTCATGCCGCCGGTCAGCGCACCGTCGCCGATCACGGCGACGACGTAACGGTCCCCCTCGCCGGTGAGCATGCGGGCCTTGGAAATGCCGTCCGCCCAGGACAGCGAGGACGAGGCATGGGAGCTCTCCACGATGTCGTGCGGGGATTCGGCGCGGTCCGGGTAGCCGGAGAGTCCGCCCTGCTGGCGCAGGGTGGAAAAATCCTGCCGCCCTGTCAGCAGTTTGTGGACGTAGGACTGATGTCCGGTGTCAAAGACAATGCTGTCCCGCGGAGAATCGAATACCCGGTGGATCGCAAGCGTCAGTTCAACCACACCCAGATTGGGTCCAAGGTGGCCGCCGGTGCGCGAGACGTTGGTGATCAGGAAGCTGCGGATCTCCGCGGCCAGCGATTTCATCTGCGTCTCGCTGAGCCTGGCTAGGTCCTGCGGTTGCCGAATAGTTTCCAGAAGTCCCAAGGCTCCCCTCCTTCGCGTAGGCTACGGCGCAACGCCCTCATGACCAACGATATCGTGCCGGATGACGATGCAGCACAGCCCCGGCCCGTCAGACGACCGGCCGGGGCTGTGCGGTGGAGCTAGCTGGCGCTGATCTGGCGCAGCACGTACTGCAGGATACCGCCGTTACGGTAGTAGTCCGCCTCGCCGGGCGTGTCGATCCGCAGCACCGCGTCGAAGGACGTGGTAGTGCCGTCCTCCGCCGTGGCGGTGACCTTGAGCGTCTTCGGTGTGGTGCCGTTGTTCAGCTCGGTCACACCCTCGACGGCGTAGGTCTCGGTACCGCTCAGGCCCAGGCTGGCGGCGGAGTCCCCTTCCGCATACTGCAGCGGAAGCACGCCCATGCCGATCAGGTTGGAGCGGTGGATGCGCTCGTAGCTTTCGGCGATGACGGCCTTGACGCCCAGCAGCGCGGTGCCCTTGGCCGCCCAGTCGCGGGAGGATCCGGAGCCGTATTCCTTGCCGGCCAGGACCACCAGCGGAATGCCGGCGGCCTGGTAGTTGACCGAGGCATCGTAGACGTAGGCCTGCGGGGCGCCGTCCTGGCTGAAGTCGCGGGTGTATCCGCCCTCGACTCCGGCGCCGTCGTTGGCGTCCGCGAGCAGCTGGTTCTTGATCCGGATGTTCGCGAACGTTCCGCGGATCATCACCTCGTGGTTGCCGCGGCGGGATCCGTAGGAGTTGAAGTCCTTGCGCTCCACCCCGTTGGCCAGCAGGTACTGCCCCGCGGGCGTTTCCGACTTGAAGGAGCCGGCCGGGGAGATGTGGTCGGTGGTGACCGAGTCGCCGAGCTTGAGCAGGACGCGGGCACCGCTGAGGTCCTGGACCGGCTCGGGCTGCGCCTTCATCCCGTCGAAGTACGGGGGCTTGCGGACGTAGGTGGAGTCCTCGGCCCAGGCGAAGGTGTCGCCCTCCGGGGTATCCAGGGACTTCCAGCGGTCGTCGCCGTCGAAGATCGTGGCGTAGGACTTCGTGAACATGTCCTTGTCGATGGACGCGTCCATGACCTGCTGGACCTCGGTCGGGTTCGGCCAGATGTCCTTGAGGAAGACGTTGTTGCCGTCCTGGTCCTGGCCCAGCGGATCGTCGTCGAAGTCGAAGTCCATCGAGCCGGCCAGGGCGTACGCGATGACCAGCGGCGGCGAGGCCAGGTAGTTCATCTTGACGTCCGGGTTGATCCTGCCCTCGAAGTTGCGGTTACCGGACAGCACCGCGGTGACGGAGAGGTCGTTCTCGGCGATGGCCGCCGAGATCTCCTCCTCCAGCGGACCGGAGTTGCCGATGCAGGTCGCGCAGCCGTAGCCGACGGTGTAGAAGCCGAGCTTCTCCAGGTACGGCACCAGGCCCGACTTCTCGTAGTAGTCGGTGACCACCTTGGAGCCGGGGGCGACCGAGGTCTTCACCCACGGCTTGGACACCAGGCCCTTCTGCACGGCGTTGCGGGCCAGCACGGCGGCGGCCAGCATCACCGACGGATTGGAGGTGTTGGTGCAGGAGGTGATCGAGGCGATCGACACCGCGCCGTGGTCCAGCTCGAAGGACCGTCCGTCGGGCATATCCACGTGGACCGGGCTGGAGGCCCGGCCGGCCGCCCCGTGCGCGGCCGAGTAGCTCGGCGGCTCGCGGTCCGTGTCCGTCGTGTGGGTGTCCGGCTGCGTGAAGGAGGGCGCGTCGGAGGCCGGGAAGGTTTCCTCCAGCGACTCGTCCACTGTGCCGCCGTCCGCGTTGTGCGCCACGTAGTTCGTCAGGTCGTCCCGGAACTGGTCCTTCGCGTTGGTCAGCGACACCCGGTCCTGCGGGCGCTTCGGTCCGGCGATGGACGGCACCACGGTGCCCAGGTCCAGTTCAAGGTACTCGGAGAAGGTGATCTCGATCGAGGGATCGTGCCAGAGGCCCTGCTCCTTGGCGTAGGCCTCCACCAGCGCGACGTTCTGCTCGGACCGCCCGGTCAGGCGCAGGTAGTCCAGGGTGACGTCGTCGATCGGGAACATCGCGGCCGTGGACCCGAACTCCGGGCTCATGTTGCCGATGGTGGCGCGGTTGGCCAGCGGCACCGCGGCAACGCCGTCGCCGTAGAATTCCACGAACTTGCCGACAACGCCGTGCTTGCGCAGCATTTCGGTGATGGTGAGCACCACATCGGTGGCGGTGGCGCCGGCCGGAATCTCGCCGGTGAGCTTGAAGCCGACAACGCGCGGGATCAGCATCGAAACCGGCTGGCCCAGCATGGCCGCCTCGGCTTCGATGCCGCCGACGCCCCAGCCCAGCACACCCAGCCCGTTGACCATCGTGGTGTGCGAATCGGTGCCGACCAGGGTGTCCGGGTAGGCGCGCAGCACCTCGACCCCGTCGACGTCGACCGTGCGGGTCATGACGGTGCGGGCCAGGTACTCAATGTTGACCTGGTGCACGATACCCATGCCCGGGGGGACGACCTTGAAGTCCTCGAATGCGGTCTGGCCCCAGCGCAGGAACTGGTAACGCTCCCCGTTGCGCTGGTATTCGATCTCCATGTTCCGTTCCAGCGCGCCGGAGTTGCCGAAGACGTCGATCTGCACCGAGTGGTCGATGACCATTTCCGCGGGCGCGAGGGGGTTCACCCGCTTGGGGTCCCCGCCCAGGTCCTTGACCGCCTCGCGCATGGTCGCCAGGTCCACGATGCACGGCACGCCGGTGAAGTCCTGCATGATGACGCGGGCCGGCGTGAACTGGATCTCGGTGTCCGGCTGCGCATTGGGGTCCCAGCCTGCCAGCGCACGCACGTGGTCGGCGGTGATGTTCGCGCCGTCCTCCGTCCGGAGCAGGTTTTCCAGCAGGACCTTGAGGCTGAACGGAAGGCGTTCGGCGCCTTCTACGGACTTCAACCGGAAAATCTCATAATCGGTCCCGGCTACATTCAGTACGCCCTTGGAACCGAAACTGTCCACAGTACTCACAATTGGACTCCTCTCGCCACAGCCTTTATCTTTGCCACGCATCCAGCGCCATGCTAGTAAGCCTATCCTTACCAGCGGCGGGTGCCCGACGGCGTTCGGCCGGGCGTCAGCCGGCGTTCGGCGGATGCCCGACGGCGTTCGGCAGCAACAGCGCGACCGTCTCTAGGTGATGCGTGTGCGGATACAGGTCGAAGGCGCGCAGCTGCGCCAGGTCCCAGCCCCTGCGGCGGAAATAGCCCAGGTCCCGGGCGAACGACGCCGGATCGCAGGAGACGTACGCAATGGCCCGGGCACCCGAATCCGCGAGCTGGGCGACAACCGCTTTGCCCGCTCCGGCCCGGGGCGGATCCAGCACCAGGGTGCCGAACCGGTGTCCGGCACGGAGTTCCCCGCCCAGGACCTTCTCCACCCGGCCGGACGCAATCCTGACCTGCCCGGCCGCGTGCAGGTTCTTGCGTGCGTCGCGGCTGGCTCCCGGCGAGCCTTCGACGCTGAGCACCACACCGGCGGGGCCGACGGCGTCGGCCAGGGCCGCGGTGAAGAGCCCCGCGCCGGCGTACAGATCGGCGACGGCGACTCCCGCCGGCAGGTGCCCGTCGGCCAGGTAGCCCAGGACTGCGCCCGTGAGGACCTCCGGGGCCCTGCGGTGGATCTGCCAGAATCCGTCACCGGTGACGCGGAACTCGTGTCCCGAGGCCGATTCCTGGACCCAGGAGCGCCCCCGTACGGCGTCAACGGCGCCGGACTCCGGATCCCAGCCGGCCACGGACGCGTCCGCCGGCAGTCCCGCGGCGGCACGCTTGACAGCGCGGCCGGCGGCCTTGGCGTCCAGCGCCGGATCCGGTGCCAGCAGCACCAGCGGCCGGGAACCGTTCGCCGGCGCCGCCACCTCCACCCTGACGATCCCCGTCAGGTCGGCTTCCGCCAGGTGCAGGTCGTTGATGGCGTCCGCGGCGAGCGGCATCCGGGTCACGGCAAGAACCGTCGCGGACCGGTGCGCGTGCATCCCCAGCTTCCCCGCCGCGGTGACGGAAAAACCGGCCCGGGTGCGCCAGCCGAAACCGGCCGCCTGCCCCGGCTGTCCGGCCGCGTCGACGTCCTCCACGTCCGTGTCCAGGAAGGGGCTGTCCGGATCCAGGCCGGCCAGCCGCCGCAGCTGTTCGGCCAGGACGTCGGCCTTGAGCCGGCGCTGGCCGGCGCGGCTGATGTGCCCGAATTCGGCGCCACCCACCGGCAGTTTCCGGTGCAGGGCATCCGCCTGGGCCCAGGCGTGCGGGACCCGGTCCGCCGACGGCTCGATGACCTCCACGGCGTCGGCGCGCCAGTACGAAGCGCCCTCGGCCGCGTCGGTGAGCCGGGCCCGCACCAGCTCGCCGGGCAGCGTATGCCGGACAAACACCACGCGGCCGCCATGGCGGGCAACGCAGTGCCCGCCGTGGGCGATGGCGCCGATCCGGAGTTCGATCAGTTCCCGGTCCGCTGCCGTCATCCGCGCAGGTCCTGGACGAAATTCGAGTCTTCGGAGGATTTCAGCTGCCAGGGCACGCTCGCCACCATGACTCCCGGCTCAAAGTGCAGGCGGGTCTTGATCCGCAGCGCCGTCTGGTTGTGCACCAGCTGCTCCCACCATTTCCCCACCACATATTCGGGGATGTAGACCACGACCAGGTCACGCGGGGAGTCCCTGCGGATGGAGGTGATGTAGTCCATGATCGGTGTGATCGTTTCCCGGTAGGGGCTGGCAAGCACTGTCAGCGACACCGGGATTTCCAGCTTCTCCCAGTCCTCGATGGTCTGCGCGGTTTCCACGGGATCAATGTCCACCGTGATGGCGTCCAGCCGGGAGGGCCGGGAGGCACGGGCGAACGCCAGTGCCCGCAGCACGGGCTTGCGGACGTGGGAGACCAGCAGCACGGCATGCACGCGGGTCGGAAGGGCCCGCGGGGAGGAGTCCTCATCGACAGCCAGTTCCTTGGCCACGTTGTCGTAGTGGGCGCGGATGCTCCACATCACCAGGTACAGCACGAACATGGCGAGCAGCGCAATCCAGGCGCCCTGCTCGAACTTGGTGATCAGCACGATGATCAGCACCGTCAGGGTCATCCCGAAGCCCAGCGTGTTAATGATCCGGGAGCGGATCATCCGAAGCCGCTCGGGAGTCGTGTTGACCACGCGCAGTGCCCGTCCCCAGTGCCGGATCATGCCCAGCTGGCTGGCGGTGAAGGAGATAAACACGCCCACGATGTACAGCTGGATCAGCTTGGTGACATCGGCGTTGAACGCGATGATCAAGATCAGGGATCCGGCGGCGAGGGCGAGCACGCCGTTACTGAACGCCAGCCTGTCCCCGCGGGTGCGCAACTGGCGCGGCAGATAGCCGTCCTGGGCCAGGATGGAGGCCAGGACGGGGAAGCCGTTGAAGGCGGTATTGCTGGCGAAGACGAGGATGACGCCGGTGGCGGCGACCACAATGATGAAGGGAATCGATCCGGTGCCGAAGACGGTCGCCGCGATCTGGCTGATCACCGGGTTCTGGATGTAACCCTCAGGCAGCGGCTTGCCGTTGAGCAGGAACTGTCCGGCCGGGTCCGCGGCCATGTGGACGTGGGTGGCGTTGGCCAGATACAGGATGCCGGCCAGCATGGCTGCGGCCATGGCGCCCAGGAGCAGCAGCGTGGTAGCGGCATTCTTGCTCTTGGGCTTCTTGAAGTTGGGCACGCCGTTGCTGATGGCCTCCACCCCGGTCAGGGCTGCGGCGCCGGAGGAGAACGCACGCAGCAGCAAAAACCCGCCGGCCAGGCCCACCAGCCCGTTGTTGAAGTCGCTCTGCGGAATGATCTCGAAGTTGGCAGACACGGCCAGCCCGAGGTGGCCGGTCAACGCCTGGATCAGCCCGACCGCCGTCATGCCCAAAATGGAGAACATGAAAATATAGGTGGGCACGGCGAAGACCGAGCCTGCCTCCTTAATGCCGCGCAGGTTCACCAGCGCCAGCACGGTCACCCCGATGACGGCGATCCACGCCTGCTTATCGTGCATGGCGGGAACGGCCGTCGCCAGGTAGTTGGCCGCGGAAGACATCGACACGGCCACCGTCAGCACATAGTCCACCATCAGGGCCGAGGCGACCGTCAGCCCGGCGGAGCGGCCCAGGTTGGTGTTGGCGATTTCGTAGTCGCCGCCGCCGGAGGGGTAGGCGTGCACGTTCTGCCGGTAGGAGGCGACGACGGTGAGGAGCACTATCATCACGGCGATCCCCACCCACGGCGCCAGTGTGACGGCGGAGACGCCGGCCAGGGCCAGTGTCAGCAGGATTTCGTCCGGCGCGTACGCCACGGACGAGAGCGCATCCGAGGCGAAAACGGGAAGCGCGATCCGCTTGGGCAGCAGTGTGTGGGCCATACTGTCGTTGCGGTACGGCCGGCCCACCAGCACGCGTTTGATCGCGTTGAAAAAAGTCAGCACGCGCTAACGCTAGCCGGTCTCTGCCGCAAAGTCATGACGGTGCCGGGCATGGTGCGGAGCAGGCTGGTCCGGCGGACACCGTGCCGCCGCATTGCCGCGGTAATGCCGCCGCGGGGCGCGCCGATTGGCTTGCCCCCGCGCTACGGCCGATAATGGCAACGTGCCGGTTCCGTACCGGCACATCCCCGTGGCTCCCGCCGCAACCGCACGTACCTCAGACCCCTCGGACCCCTCAGACCCTTAGGAGCGCCAATGGCACACTTCGTGATCATGGGATGCGGCCGCGTTGGTGCCACCCTGGCCCACACTCTTGAAGATGCCGGGCACTCCGTGGCCATCATCGACCAGGATGACCGGGCCTTCCGCCGGCTGCGCAGTTCCTTTGCCGGCCGCAAGGTCACCGGCGTCGGCTTCGACCGGGAGACGCTGAAGCAGGCGAACATCACCGAGGCCTACGCCTTCGCTGCCGTTTCCAGCGGCGACAACTCCAACGTCCTGGCCACCCGGGTGGCCCGCGAGACGTTCCACGTCCAGCACGTCGTTGCCCGCATCTACGATCCGGGCCGCGCGGAGATCTACCAGCGCCTCGGCATCCCCACGGTCGCCGCGGTGCGCTGGAGCGCGGACCAGGTGCTGCGCCGGATCCTGCCGGAGGCGAGCATCAGCGGCGATTTCCGGGAGCCCTCGGGCCGGCTGATCCTGACCGAGATCTCGCTCCATGACGGCTGGATCGGCCGCCACATCGCCGACATTGAAAAGGCCAGCACCGCGCGGGTGGCCTATCTGACCCGGTTCGGCGAGGGCATGCTCCCCGCCGCGGACACGAGCTACCAGCAGGGCGACACCGTCCATGTGATGCTCAATGTGGCGGACAGCGCCGAAATCAACCGTGTGTTTACCACCGCGCCTGCCAAGGAGTCCGAGTGAAAGTCGTGATCGTCGGGGCCGGCAGCGTCGGCTCCTCCATTGCCCGCGAGCTGCTCTCCCATGACCACTCGGTGCTGCTGATCGATCCGAAGCCGGAGGTGATCGGCCGCAGCGGACTGCGCGGGGCGCGCTGGCTCGTCGGTGATGCCTGCGAGATCACGACGCTGCGCGAGGCCAAGCTGGAGGAGGCCGACGTCGTCGTCTCCGCCACCGGGGACGACAAGGTGAACCTGGTCTGCTCACTGCTGGCCAAGACCGAGTTCGGTGTCGGCCGCACGGTGGGCCGGGTCAACAATCCCAAGAACGACTGGATGTTCGACGACTCCTGGGGCGTGGACGTCGCCGTCAACACGCCGCGGCTGATGACGGCCCTGGTGGAGGAAGCCGTGGAGATCGGGGACCTGGTCCGCCTGCTGACGCTGCAGACGGGAGTGTCCTCGCTGGTGGAATTCACCGTTCCCGGCGACTCGCACATCGTCGGCCGGACCGTGGGATCCATCGAATGGCCGACGGATTCGACGCTGGTGGCCATCCTCCGGGACGAAGCGCCGATCACCCCGAGCGTCGATGACGTCATTGACGGCGGCGATGAACTCTTCTTCATCTCCACCATCGCCGCGGAGGACAGCCTCAGGGCGCTTCTGTCTCCGCGGAAGGCGGCGCGCCAGTAGTTCCGAGGTCGCCGGTAGTTCCGGGGTCCTGCACCTGCCGGCTGATCAGCCAGGCCAGCCACAGCCCCAGGGCGTAGAGCGGCAGGCCCATCAGCAGCCGGGTGGTGCCCAGCGCGTCCACCAGGTCCGCCAGGTACAAGGGCACCTGGACGAGCAGCCGCAGCCCCATCACGGCGGCCATGATCCACGTCGCCCACCGGTAGGCGCGCGCGCGGCGCGGCCGGTGCCGCCATTCAAGACCCTCGTTCCGGACGTACCCGAAGATCACGCCCAGCAGCGGCCATTTGGCCAGCACCGAGGCGGCCAGCACCACGATGCTGACGATATCGATCACGAAGCCGGAAAGGTAGTAGTCCTTGGCCTCGCCGGTGGTCCGGCTCACGAGCGCGCAGATCACCACACCGGCCACCCCCGCGAACGCCTGCGTCAGCGGCTGGCGCTGCACCAGGCGGGCCACGGTGAACAGGGCCGCGGCGGCCACCGATCCGATCAGGGCGGTGTTCAGGCTGCGGGTTATCGTGAAGAGCACCAGGAAGACAACGCCCGGAACCACACTTTCGGCGATTCCGCGCACCCCGCCCGCAGCCTTGAGCACGTCGATGTTACCGTCCTCGCGGCGGGAGATGCCGGCCTGTTCGGCATAGCCCCGGGCCAGCGAGGCGAAGGTGGGCTTGTCCCCGTCCGGGGGCGGAAGCTGCTGTGACACTTAGCTCTCCTGCTTGCCGATGATTTCGTAGCGCGGGTTGTACATGGTCGGGAGCCCGTCCCGCATCGAGACCATACCCTCGAACCTGACAGCGGTGCCGGCTTCGATGCCGGGCACCCGGCGCCTGCCGAGCCAGACGAGCCGGATCCGGCGGTTTGCCTTGCGTGCCGACGGCCGGGCCGGTTCCGGCTTGTCCGGGGCTGTCGTGCCCGCGGCGGCCGCCTTGCCTGCGGGGCCCGCCTTGCGCGCGGCGCCAGCACCGCCGTCGTCGTGCGGAAAGTCCACATCCGTGACGATCACCGCGAACTGCGGGGCCCCGGTGGCCGGCGGGATCGTGGCGGAGACGATGTAGCCCTGGCAGCGTGCCCGGCCGCGGACGGGCAGGTCCGCCAGCGCCGTGTACGTCCTCTGGTCCCCCGCGGGACGGTCAGCCAACTTCTGTGATCTCCGGGCCGCGGCGGAATGGCTCCGGGGCGGCTCCTTCGGCCGGGGACTCCGCGGCGACGTGCCCGGTGGAATCCGGTGCCGCGTCCTTGGGCAGGCGCAGGGCAAGGAGTTCACGCGGCGGCAGCGGGCTGGTGCCGCGGACGACGACGGTGGCCCGGAACAGGTCCTCCAGCACCTTCGCCGCCTCCCGGTCCAGCGCGGCATTGCCGCCAAGCACGCCGCGCAGGAACCAGCGCGGGCCGTCCACGCCGATGAAGCGCGCCACCCGGAAGCCGCGGCTGCCGTCGGAGGCTTCGGCGGGCAGCTTCGCCAGGACCTCGGGGCCGAAGGTACCGTCGAGTTCTTCGATGCTGCCGCCCTGCGAACTCACGGAGAGTCCGATCTGCTCGCGGATTTCGGCCCAGAGCTCCTCCGAGCGGGGTGCCGCGAAGGCCTGCAGCTGAAGACTGGAGCCGTCCAGGTCAAGGGTGACGGCGATGACGCGCTGGCTGCGTTCCTCCACCTCGAGGCGCAGCGAAAGACCGTCGTGCGGCGTGACCAGGAGCGCGCCAAGATCCACGTAGCCCTCGTGGGATGACACCTCGTCGGCGTCGAAGGGTCCGTGGATGGTCCTCTGGTAAGCGGTGTCGGATGGGTCCTCCGGCACCCGGGGGTGCTGCCCCGGGTCAGCGGCGGAATCCGCAGCGCCATGCACGGCGGCATCCACCGCGTCAGCGCCGTCCGCGGCTGCGTCTGTGTCCGCTGCCTGCTTGGACTTTTTGCCAAAGCCTAAAACCATGCTGGAATGCTCCTTCAATACTGTCTGGCAATTCTGTCGAGCAATACTGTCTAGGCGTCGGCCGCCGGGGCCGCCTGCGGGGACTGGACGCCGAAGCCGCCCGTGGAGCCGAATCCGGCCACTCCGCGGACGGAGCCGGGCAGCTCATCCACCGGTACAAAGCTGGCGTGCTCGACCCTCTGAATCACCAGCTGTGCAATTCTATCGCCGCGGACCAGGGTGATGGCGTGGGTGCTGTCCAGGTTGACCAGGGTCACCGCGATCTCGCCGCGGTATCCCGCGTCCACCGTGCCGGGGGCATTGACGATGCTCAGGCCGTGCCGGGTGGCCAACCCGGAGCGCGGATGCACCAGCCCGACGTAGCCGTCCGGCAGTGCCAGCGAAACTCCGGTCGGGGCCAGGACGCGCTCGCCGGGAGCAATCACCAGGTCCACTCGGGTCCGCAGGTCAGCGCCCGCATCCCCCGGGTGGGCGTACGCCGGCGGGTCGATTCCGTCGTCGAGCATCCTGATTTCCACGGTCAAGCCGGGCTGCTGTGCATTTCTCACAGGAGCCAACTCTAGCGCGTCGGCCCCGGGCCGCCCGACCGCGCTGCGGCCGAAGATGAAATGCCGGGCGAAAGGTGGAAAGCTTGTGCCATGCCCTCTGATTCCGTACCCGCGCCGGTGCCCGCTCCCAGTTATTCCGAGCGCCTCTGGCCCTCGCCGTGGATCTGGCTGGTGGTGGTGGGAATGTCCATGGCCGGCATCCTGATTCTTGCCCCCATTTCCGTGCTTGCCGGCTACATCGCCGCGTCCGCGCTGTTCGTGCTGATGGCCGTCCTGCTGATCATCTCCACCCCGCTGATCGAGGTCACCGGGCGGGACCTCCAGGTGGGCCGGGCCCATATTGAGCGGACGTTTGTGGGCCAGGTGGGTGCCTTCCGTGCCGATGAGGCGACGGCGGAGCGCGGGGTGCGCCTGAACGGACTGGCCTACATGTGCCTGCGCGGCTGGATCGGTCCCGTGGTGAAGATCGAGATCACCGACCCGGCGGACCGCACGCCGTACTGGTTAACGTCAACGAGGCGGCCCGAGCAGCTCGCTGCTGCCCTGGCCGCCCCGGTGGACGCCGCTCCCTAAGGTCCCTCCCCACGGTCCCCGGGAACGGCTCAGCCCTCGCAGTCCTTGCAGTACAACAGTCCGCCCTTTTCGCGGGCGATCTGCGAACGGTGGCGGACCAGGAAGCAGGAGGCACAGGTGAATTCGTCCGCCTGGGCCGGCAGCACGCGCACCAGAAGTTCCTCACCGGAGAGGTCGGCGCCGGGAAGTTCGTACCCTTCCGCCGCTTCCGCCTCATCCTCATCAACCACAGCGGACTGCTTGTCGGTCCGGCGATTCTTCAATTCCTCAATTGAGTCCTCGCTGACATCGTCATCAGTCTTCCGCGGCGCATCGTAGTCAGTCGCCATATTCCTTGCTCACGCTCCGGTTTGTTGCAGGTCCTGTGTCAGTGCCGCGGGGTGCGGAACGAAGCGTTCCGCGACCAGCAGTACCACCGTTAGAAACGCCGGGGACAGTCGTTTTGTGCCCGGCGTCGGGGTGATTTTTGCCGATACCGCGGCAAAAAGCCAGCCCCGGCCGGAATGTAGAGGATTAAGCTACCGCCGCGCCCCCGGAATCCCGGGGCGGAGTGCGGACATTACGCCACCGGCGTAAGTTCTCCGCCGGCCCGTTTCATCGTTCTTCCGCCACGCCCCGGTAGGTCGTAGGAATTCGCCGGCTTCGGTGGCAAAGTTTCGAATGAGAAAAGCGGGCAATTTGGAGGGTTTTATGCAGGATCTACGGTTGGTGGGTGTCCACGATGATGGCCAGCATCTGCTCCTCAGTGGAACCGGCGGAGACATCTTCCGCCTCCGCATCGACGAGGCACTGCGGGTAGCCGCATCGCGGACCGCCGCGCGCCGGGCGCCGGCGGCCGCCGATGCGCCGCGGCTGTCCCCGCGGGACATCCAGATGCAGATCCGTTCGGGCGCGACGGCGGAGTCCGTCGCCGAATCCTCCGGCCTGCCGCTGGCGCACGTCCAGCGCTACGAGGGTCCGGTGCTGGCCGAACGGGAGTACATCGCCCGCAAGGCCCGGGGTGTGGAAGTCTCCGCCGCCGTGCCGGCCCACGACGGCTACCGCTCCGCGTTCGGGGACGATCCGGCAACCCTGGAGGACATGGTCCGCCACCGCCTGGCAGCCTTCGGGGTGGACCCGGCGACGCTGGCCTGGGATGCCTGGCGCCGGCCGGAGGGAAACTGGACGGTGATCGCCGATTTTGCAGCGGGACCTTCCGGCACCAGCATCGGCGAACCCGCCCCTGCCCAGTGGGTCTACAACCCGGGCCGGTCGACCATCGCCAACGGCAATCGCTGGGCCCAGCAGCTCAGCGAACTCGAACCCCTCGACGGACCGCTGCCGGCGCGCAGGCTGTCCGCCGTCGCCGACAGGCCCTTCGATTTCGAATCCGATGCGCAGCCGGCCGTGGACGTTCCGGCGGAACCCGCCGAGGACGGCAAGGACGGCAAGGACGGGCTGCTGGATATGCTGCGCTCCCGGCGCGGCCAGCGGTTGGGCGCGGACGAGAACGAGGACGACGCCCTGGCCCTGCTGTTGAGCACCGGCATCCCGGCTGCGCACCCGCGTCCGCCTGCGGTTCCCCCGTCCGTACCTCCTGCGGTACCCGCGGAGGTACCGGCCGGTCCGCTGGACGGCGCGTCCGCCGCGGACGAGCGCACATCACCGCAGAAGTCACAGCAGGAGTCGCCTGACGACAGGGCCGACGCGGCCGGTACCCCGGCCCGTATCGGTCCGCGGCTCTCGCTGGCGCAGCTCGACCGTGCCCTCGAATCGGGCGCAGCCGGACCGCCCGACAC
>JBIOFK010000045.1:0-15165 GCA_044447065.1 Actinomycetales bacterium
GCCGCGCGGTAGGCGACAGCCGCCGTCGGCGGTCCGTCCCCGGATGCCGCGGCGGAGACGGCAGGCCCGCCGGCCGGAAGGTCCATCGAGCGCAGCACCAGCGCGGCGTCATGCGCACTCGGACGTAACGCTGGATTGCGCGCCGTCATCGCCACCAGGAGTCCAACCCAGTCCCCGCCCAGCGAGTCGGGGACCTCGGGGTCCCGGGCCAGGCGCGCGACGGCGGCCTCCAGGGTCGGTCCGGGAAAGGCCTTCTCGCCGGTGAGGCATTCCAGCAGCACCAGGCCGAGAGAATAGATGTCCGAGGCGGTCGTCACATTCTGGGCCAGCGCCTGCTCCGGACTCAGGTAATTGGCCGTTCCCAGGGTGGTGCCCGTCATGGTGGCGGTGGCTGCCTCGATCATCCGGGCGATGCCGAAGTCCGAAAGCAGCGGGTGCGGCCGGGTGTCATCGGGGCTGGAGGCGGCCATCAGGATATTGGCCGGCTTCACGTCCCGGTGGATGACCGAATGCTGGTGCACGTAATGCAGCGCGTCTGCCACGTCCGCGCCCAGCTGCGCTGTTTCGGCGGTGTCGAATCCGCCGCCGGCCAGCAGCCGGCGCAGGTCCGGACCCTGGATCAGTTCCATGACCAGGTAGCTGCGGAAGGAACCCGAGTCGTCCACGTGGACGCCGGCGTCATGCAGGGTGACCAGGCCGGGGTGGCTCAAGGTGGCCAGCAGCTGCGTCTCGGTCTGCTGGCGGTGCAGATCGTCGTCGTTGCCGGTGCTGGGGGCAAACAATTTGACGGCCACGTCGCGGCCCAGATTCTCGTCCACAGCCCGGTACACGCTGGCCGTCCCGCCGGTACCCAGAAGTTCGGCTGTGCGGTAGCGTCCACCCAGAAACAGCTCCATACCGGCTGACCTCCGAGGCATCTCATTCTGAGTCCAATGACTCAAACCGGGACAATACTAACCTGCCACGGGTGCGCGGCGGGCAACGGACGCAAGTGCGTCGTCGGCGGCGGCAGCCCCTGCGGGTTCCACCGGCCGCCGGGGAGCCGTCGTTGCATGGCCGCTGCCGGGGGTTTTCGGGGCCGAAGGCGGTTTTAAGGGTGGCTGCCACCGCCAGCGTTCCGTTCCGCCCAGCTTTGGCCGTGCGGGCCCGGTTTCGCCGGCGTGTCCGGCCACGCCACGCGGTTTTCCGGTTCAATCCCGTGCAGCAAGGCACCGGGGAGTGCGGCACGGGAGGCGCCATGTCGGCGACGGATGCCATAGTGAAGGTATGACTTCACCAGCCCTGGCCCATGTCACGGAGTTCGGCCGCATGTATGCCCGCTCCCTGGCCGAGGCGCCCACCATGCCGTCCATCACCACCGTCATTTCCCAGCAGGCGAACAGTCTCGGCGGATGGATCGGCTACATGGCGGCCGATTCGTTGTCCCGGCATCCGAAGCTGGCGGAGGCCGTCGGCAACCCCGCCCAGTTGCGCACCCTCGTCCGCGATTCCAGCTCCGCGGCGGAAAAGTTCCGGGACACGGCCGCAGCCCGCGGGGACCGGGTGCATGGCTACTGCGAACAGGTGGCGTTGCGGGCACTGGGCAATCCGCACCGCATTGCCGAGGCGCGGGCTGCTCTTGCGGAGAACGGCGAGGAGAAGTTTGCAGACCGTTTCGACGAATGGTGGACCACCTACCGGGTCGAACCTGTCGTCCCCGAGGTGACGGTCTGGAACAGCTCCGTCGGGTACGCCGGGACGCTGGACCTGGTGGCCCGGATCGGCGGGCGGCTGTGCCTGATTGACTACAAGACCAAGGGCACGGACCGCAACGGCGCCGTGAAGTCCCTTGACGAGAAGGTCGTGATGCAGCTTGTCGCGGGGATGAAGGCCGAGGAAGGGCTGGTGGACGCCCGGTCCGGAACGTGGGAGCCATGGGCCTACGGCGAGGACCCGATCCTCCTCGGAGTTGCCGTGGGGGAGACGGAGGTCCGGGCGCTGCGCGCCAATCCCGAGGTGCTCAAGTACCACTGGTATAAGTTCTGCGCCCTGCGCACTCTCTGGAAAGCCGCCGCGGAAGCCGCCGGCGCGGGCGTAGCCCTGCTGCCGATCGCGCCGCCGCCCGCACCGCGCGGCCGCGACGAAGCCTCCACGCCGGCCGCGGCCGGCCCGGGCACTCCGGCCGTTCCGGGCACTCCGGCCGTTCCCGGCTCTCCTTCCGTTCCTGGCTCTCCTGCCTCCGTTCCGGTGGCCTCGTCGAGGGCCGTCGCGGCGCCGAAGAGTCCGGCCAATTAGACTGGTGGGGCTCGTGTTTGTGTACAGTCGCTGCGGCGTGCCCGCAGGATCCCAGTAAGGACCGTCCCATGGCCATCCTCAGTATCCGCATCGTCGGTGACCCCGTCCTGCGGACCGCGGCGGAGCCGGTGACCGACTTCGGCCCCGATCTGGCCAAACTGGTGGCGGACATGTTCGAGACGATGGACGACGTCGGCGGGGCAGGACTGGCCGCACCCCAGGTGGGAGTGGGCCTGCGGGTCTTCACCTACCAGGTCGACGGCCGGCGCGGACACGTCGTCAACCCCGAGCTGAGCACCGCCGGCGAAAGCCAGGAGGACCACATCGAGGGTTGCCTCTCCGTGCCCGGCATCGGCTTCCCGGCCAAGCGCTACATGTACAGCAGGGTCACCGGCGTGGACCTGGACGGGACCCCGGTGGACGTCGAGGGCGAGGGCATGCTGGCCCGCTGCCTCCAGCACGAGACCGATCACCTCAACGGACTGCTCTTTACGGACCGGCTCGACGGCGAGGACCGCCGGACGGCCATGCGCGCCCTCCGCGGCGCGGGCTACGGCTCCGTGGCACAGCGGACGACGGCGAAGCGCGCCAGAACGGTCGGCTCCGCCTTCGGCGCCGGCGGGTCCGGGGCCGGCGGATGAGGGTCCTCTTCGCGGGGACGCCCGCCGTCGCCATCCCGTCCCTGGAGGCGCTCGTGGCGGCCGGATTCGAAGTCGTGGCCGTGCTGACCCGCCCGGACGCGCCGTTCGGCCGCAAGCGCGTGCTGACGCCCAGCCCGGTGGCCGTCAGGGCCGCCGAACTGGACATTCCCGTGATCAGGGCGGCCCGCGTGGATGCCGCGGTCACCGAATCGATCGCCGCGCACCGGCCCGATGTGGCCGCGATCGTCGCCTACGGGGCCCTGGTTCCCACGCCGGCGCTGGACGTTCCGCGGCACGGCTGGATCAATCTGCACTTTTCCCTGCTGCCCGCGTGGCGCGGCGCCGCGCCGGTCCAACACGCCATCATCAACGGCGACGACGTCACCGGCGCGTCGACGTTCCAGCTGGAGGCCGGCCTGGACACCGGGCCCGTCTTTGGCACCCTGACCGAACCGATCCGGGCCACGGACACAAGCGCAGAGTTGCTGGGCAGGCTTTCGCACAGCGGCGCCGTGCTGCTGGTGCAGACCCTGTCCGCGATCGGCGGCGGCCGCGCGGCAGCGGTTCCACAGCACGGCGACGTCACCCTGGCCCCGAAGCTGACGGGCGAGGACGGCCGGGTGCGCTGGCATGATCCCGCACTGGCCGTCGGGCGCAGAATCCGCGGTGTCACGGCGGAACCGGGAGCCTGGACCCTGCTGGACGGCCAGCGGTTCAAACTCGGACCGGTGAGCATGCGCCCGGACATCCGCCAGCTGGCCCCGGGCCGGCTGGAGCTGACCGGCGGAACCGTTGCCGTCGGCACCGGATCCTACGCCGTGGAGCTGGATTGGGTGCAGCCGGCCGGTAAGAAAATGATGTTTGCACGGGACTGGGCACGCGGCCTGGCCGGCAGGGAAAGAGTGGATTTCGAATGAGCAGCGAACAAGGCGGGCGCCCGGAACGGGCCCACGGCGCAGGCAACAGCCGGGGCTCCAGGCAAGGCGGCGCGCGCCGGGACGCGGCCGGGCGGGAACGGAACCGCTCCGGCGGCCCGCGCAGCTTCAGCCAGCAGGCGCCGAGCCAGCGCTCGCGTGCGGCCGATCCCGCCCGGCTGGTGGCCTTCGAGGTGCTGCGGGCGGTCTCCGCCGACGACGCGTACGCCAACCTCGTGCTTCCGTCGCGGATCCGCAACCACCGGCTGGACCGGCGCGACGCGGGCTTCGCCACCGAGTTGGCGTACGGCGCACTTCGGGCACAGGGAACGTACGACGCCGTCCTGGCCCGCTGCGTCGACCGGCCGCTGACGGAGCTGGATCCGGCCCTGCACGACGCGCTGCGCCTGGGCGTGCACCAGCTGCTGGCGATGCGGGTGCCGGCCCACGCCGCCCTGGACCAGACCGTCGGCCTGGTGCGCGCCGTCGTCGGCGCCGGCCCGTCGAGCCTGGCCAACGCCGTGCTGCGCCGCGTCTCGGCCAAGGACTTCCCGCAGTGGCTCGACGAACTGGTGCCGGAGGGCAGTGAGGAAACCGCGGCCGCCTCGATCCGCTACGCGCACCCGGAATGGATTGTCCGCGCGTTCCGCCAGTCCCTGGTGGCCCACGGCCGGCCGGTAAGCGAGATCACCGCGCTGCTGGAGGCCGACAACGCCGCACCGGTGGTCACCCTGGTGGCGCTTCCAGGTCTCGGCACCCTGGATGAAGCCTTCGACGCCGGGTTCACCGCCGGCGGGCTGGCCCCGGACTCCGCGCTGTCGGCGGGCGGCGATCCGGGCCGGCTCGCCGGCGTGCGCGCCGGGACCACACGCATCCAGGACGCCGGTTCCCAGCTTGTGGCCCGGGCCCTGGCGGCCGTCGGGCTGCCCGGACCGGAATCCGGCGACGGCGCCCGCTGGCTTGATCTGTGCGCCGGGCCGGGCGGCAAGGCGGCACTGCTGGCCGCCCTCGCCGCGGAGCAGGGGGCAACGCTGCTGGCCAACGAACCCGCGGAGCACCGGGCGAAACTGGTCCGCCAGGCCCTCGCGGCGGTGCCCGCGGAGAGCTGGTCGGTGCGGACCGGCGACGGCCGTGACCTGGGGGCGGAGCAGCCGGAGCGTTTCGACAGGATCCTCGTCGATGCCCCGTGCACCGGCCTGGGCGCGCTGCGCCGCCGCCCGGAAGCCCGCTGGCGGCGCACGCCCGCGGACGTGGCGGAACTGGGACCGCTGCAGCGCCAGCTGCTCGACTCCGCCCTGGCGGCCGTGCGTCCCGGCGGAGTCGTCGCCTACGTGACCTGCTCGCCGCACCCGGCCGAGACGACCGCCGTCGTGCACGACGCCCTCCGCAAGCATCCCGGCGTTGAACTGCTCGACGCCGGCGCCGCCCTGGACGCCGTCAGCATGGGCGGCCCGCTGGGTGCGGGGCACGACGGGACCGCGCAACTGTGGCCCCACCTGCACGGGACCGACGCGATGTTCCTGGCACTGCTGAAGAAGAAGGACTAGACTATGGCCTCCACCGCCCGGCGCTGCTGCATCAACCCCTCCATCCTGTCCGCCGACTTCGTCAACCTCGAGGCCGAGCTGGCCCGGATCTCCACCGCCGATGCGGTTCATGTGGACGTGATGGACAACCATTTCGTGCCCAACCTGACGCTGGGCCTGCCGATTGTCCGGCGCATCCAGCAGGTCAGCCCGGTTCCGCTGGACGTGCACCTGATGATCTCCGACGCCGACCGCTGGGCGCCGGGCTATGCCGAGGCCGGCGCGGCGTCAGTGACGTTCCACGCCGAGGCGTCCGACGCGCCGATCAGGCTGGCGCGCGAACTGCGGTCCGCCGGGGCCAGGGCCGGGATGGCGCTGCGCCCGGCCACCCCCGTGGAACCGTATCTGGACATGCTCGGCGAGCTGGACCTGCTGCTGATCATGACCGTTGAGCCCGGATTCGGCGGCCAGTCATTCCTGGACGTGATGCTGCCCAAGATCCGGCGGGCCCGGCAGGCCATCGACGGCAGCGGCGCGGCGGTGGCGATCCAGGTGGACGGCGGGATCAGTGAAGACACGATCGCCCGCGCCGCCGAGGCTGGAGCCACGGTCTTCGTCGCCGGATCCGCGGTGTACGGAGCAACCGATCCCGGTGCGGCGGTCAGCGCGCTGCGACGCCGGGGCCAGCAGGTGCTGGACCGCTAGCAGCGTCCGGCCGGTGGCCGGTGGCCGGTGGCCGGCGCGCGGTGACCGGCGGCCGGTGACCGGCGGCCGGGACGGCTAGCAGCTTCCGGGACTGCTGTTCGGTCCAGGGGCCACCGGCTGGCCCGGTTCCGCGCCCGGAAAATGCGCCCAGCCCGGCGGTAGCCCGCACTTGGCGTCCAGCACCATGTCCGTCACGGTCCAGCCGGATCCCGACCGGTGCAGGTTAATCGCTTCCCTGATCAGCGAACCGGACGGCGGGGGAGTGCTGCCGGCGGGGCCGCCCTGTGCGGACGGCGGGGCGGCGAAGGATTCGGTGGTCTGTTCGGACACATGGACCAGCAATCCGCCGTCGCTCGCCCGGGCATCCAGATAACTGACCACTGTCGAGGCGCTGGCCGGCACCGGCGCGGAAGGCCGGCGGTGGCTGGCTTCGTAGCTGGCCAGCCGCTGGTCCACGGCCGCCTGGATGACGGCCTTGGCCGCATCCGGCACCGGCGCAGACACCGGCACGGGGGAACAGGCAGCGGCTCCCGGCAGGAAAAGCAGGAGAAGCAGGAGAAAAGGCAGTGCCCGTCCGGCTCCCGGTGCCGATGTCAACCCAAGCCGCCGCGCCCGCTGTCCCCAATTCATGACCCATTATGACGCGCCGGCGCCGCCGGAAGGAAGAGGACAGCTCCCCGGGCGCCTCCCGGCTCCCAGCGGCTACGCGGACCCGCTCAGGCGACGTTGCCCAGCGTGGCCCAAGCGGGTGAGCGTCGCCCTCAGCGGAACGCAGCGACGTGCGCCGGGCGTGGCGGCAGTGACATAATGGTCTCGTACTAACGTGCTCCGGGGTCGGTGTAAGTCCGAACCGGCGGTTATAGTCCGCGACCCGCATGCCAAAGGCCCACCGGCCCGAGGCAGGCGGTTGAACCGGTGGAATTCCGGTACCGACAGTTAAAGTCTGGATGGGAGAAGCACGTACGGTCGTGGCCTGCCACCACCGTCCCTTGGGGACGGTGCGGACGCGGGTCCGTCTGTCGTCACCCCCGGAGCCATCGCAGCTTTGGGAAGGGTAGGAACGATGGACTTTCTGCGGTGGCTCTTTGACGCCAAGCTCGACTTCGCCGGCGGCGGATTCCTGCTGTGGCGCGAAGTGCTGGGAAACCTTTTCGGACTGGCCAGCGCCCTGGGCGGCATGCGCCGCAGGATCTGGGCCTGGCCCGTGGGCATCGTGGGCAATGCGCTGCTGTTCACCGTCTTCATGGGCTCCGTCTTCGGGTCCCCGCTGTATGCGAACCTGCTCGGCCAGGCCGGACGGCAGCTCATGTTCATCGCCGTCTCCCTCTACGGCTGGCACCGCTGGAGGGCCGCCCGCCGTCCCGCAGGTGTCGGCGCAGGTACCGGCACCGCCGCAGCTGCTGTCGTGGAACCGCGCTGGGCCAGCCCCAAGGTGCGCATCGGACTGATAGCGGCGATGCTGGCGGGCACCGCCGTCCTGACACCCCTCTTTACCCTGCTCGGGTCCTACCCTCCGGTCTGGGCTGATGCCTGGATCTTCATGGGCTCGCTGTTGGCCACCTACGGGATGGCCAAGGGATGGGTCGAATTCTGGCTGATCTGGGTGGCCGTCGACGTCGTCGGCGTGCCGCTGCTGTTCGCCGCCGGCTACTACGCCTCCGCCGTGATGTACATCTTCTACGGCGGTTTCACGCTGGCCGGATTCTTCGTCTGGTGGCGCATCCGCTCCCGCCAGGGCTCCGGCGCGTCCGCGGCGGACACTGCAGTCCCGGACCGCTCGGTGACCCGCTGATGTTCACCGACGCGGAACACCATGCCATGACCGCGGCCCTCGCCGCTGCCCTCGGCGGGGTCCGCGGCGCCAACCCGCTGGTGGGCGCCGTCATCCTGGACGCCGACGCCGTCCCCCTCGCGACCGGCCACCACCGGGGAGCGGGCACCCCGCACGCGGAAGCGGACGCCATCGCCGCACTGGGCGCCATGGGCAGGGCCCATCTGCGGGACGCCACCATGCTGGTGACCCTGGAGCCGTGCAACCACACCGGCCGCACCGGGCCCTGCGCCCGGGCCATCATCAACGCCGGGATCGGCCGGGTCATCTACGCGGTCGACGACCCGCACGACCCGGCCGCCGGCGGCGCGGACACGCTCCGGAAGGCCGGCGTCGAGGTGCTCAGCGGGCTCAAGTCCCGCGAGGCGAGGGCGCTGAACGCGCGCTGGTTTGCCGCCGTCGAGGCCGCCCGCCCGTACACCACCCTGCACCTGGCCCAGACGCTGGACGCCAAGATTGCCGCGGCCGACGGCACCAGCCAATGGATTTCCGGCCCGGAATCGCTGGCGCACAGCCACGCCCTGCGGTCCAGGATCGACGCCATCCTGGTCGGCACCGGGACCGTCCTGACCGACAATCCGCGGCTGACGGCACGGACGCCCGACGGCTCGTTGGCCGCCCGCCAGTCGCTGCGGGCGGTCATGGGCCTGCGGGCCATCCCTGATGACGCGGCCGTCCGCGGCGACGGGAACTTCGTCCGGCTGCCGACGCGGGATCCGGCCGAGGCCAGCGCAGAACTCTACCGCCGCGGCGTCCGCCACCTGCTGATCGAGGGCGGCTCGCGGATTTCCGGCGCCTTCCTGGCCGCGGACCTGGTGGACGAAATCGTCGTCTATCTGGCTCCGACACTCCTTGGCGCCGGCACCCCGGCCCTCGCGGATCTGGGTATCACCACGCTGGCCGATGCCCGGCGCTGGAGCTGGGACCCCGCCGGGGACGGCCCCGCCGTCGCGCTGGGCGCAGACCTGAAACTTTCCCTCATCCCGGCCGCACCCGCGGCCGCAACCACCGCTGGAGGCCGCTGAATGTTTACCGGAATTATTGAAGAACAGGGCAAGGTCGTCTCGCTGGCGCCCAGTGCCGACGGCGGCAGCGCGGTGCTGATGCTTCAGGGTGGGCGCACGCTGGAAAACCTGGAGCCCGGCGCGTCCGTGGCGGTCAACGGCGTCTGCCTCACCGCCACCATGATCCACGGGCGCATGTTCGGCGTGGACGTCATGGGGGAGACCTTGGAGAGGACGACGACGGGCCTGCTCGCCCCGGGCGACCGGGTGAACCTTGAGCGTTGCGTCCCGGCCGGCGGACGGCTGGACGGCCACGTGGTGCAGGGCCACGTGGACGGCGTGGGGTCCGTGCTGGAGCGTGAGGACCTGGGTCGGTGGGAGCGGCTGCGCTTCGGCGTGCCGGCCCCGCTGGCCCGCTACATCGCCGAAAAGGGCTCGATCGCCGTTGACGGCGTGTCCCTGACGGTCACGGCCGTCAGCCCGGCGGCCGAAGCGGCGCCGTGGTTCGAAGTGGGGCTGATCCCGACCACCCTCAGCGAGACGGGCCTGGGTGCCAAGGCTGTCGGCGCCGGCGTGAACCTGGAGGTGGACGTGCTGGCCAAATACACCGAGCGGCTGCTCTCCTTCCGCGTCCCGGAAACCGCCCTCGACACCGGGGCGGACAGCGGCACGGGAACCGGCGCGGACAGCAGAACGGTCACCGGAACGGGGGCCGGGCAATGATGGCGGCGCTGGACAGCATCGACACGGCCATCGCGGCTATCGCCGCCGGCCGGCCCGTGCTCGTGGTGGACGATGCGGACCGCGAAAACGAGGGTGATGTGATCTTCGCGGCCCAGCACAGCACCGCGGAACTGATCGGCTGGACCGTCCGCTACACCTCGGGCGTGCTCTGCGTGCCGATGCCGGCGGAGCGGGCCGACGCCTTGGGCCTGCCGCCGATGACGGCGGTCAACCAGGACGCCAAGGGCACCGCGTACACGGTCAGCTGCGACGCGGCCGCCGGTGTCAGCACCGGGATCAGCGCGGCGGACCGGGCGCGCACCGCCCGGGTGCTCGCCGCTCCGGCCAGCACTCCGGCGGACCTGACCCGGCCCGGGCACATGTTCCCGCTGCGTGCGGTGCCGGGCGGCGTCAGGGTGCGCCCCGGGCATACCGAAGCCGCGGTGGAACTGTGCACCCTGGCCGGCTGCGCCCCCGTGGGTGTGATCGCGGAGGTGGTCCACGATGCCGGCCACATGATGCGGCTGCCGGACCTGGTTCCGTTCGCGGCGGCACACGGCTGTCCGTTGATCTCCATCGCGGACCTGATCAGCTATCTGCAGGCCCGCGACGCCGCCGCGGGCGAGGCTGAGGGTGCCGACCCCGGTGCACGCGCCGGTGCCGGTGATCACGGGTCACGCGCCGCCGCCGAACACGCCGACGCCGCACGAAGGGAGCAGTCGTGGCAGTGAGCACCGGGCCAGCGGCCGGGAGCCCGCCCGTCGTCGGCGGACCCGTGGTCCAGCTGCCCACGGCGTTCGGCAACTTCCTCGCCCAGGCATGGACCGAAACGGGGACCGGCGTCGAGCATCTTTCGGTCAGCGCGCCGCTGAAGGATGCGGGTGCCGTGCCCCTGGTCAGACTGCACTCCGAATGCCTTACCGGTGACGTCTTCGGCTCCTACCGCTGCGACTGCGGCGAGCAGCTGGCCCACGCGCTCAGCCGGCTTCAGCAGGACGGCGGAACCCTGGTCTACCTGCGTGGGCATGAGGGCCGCGGAATCGGACTGGCCAACAAGCTCCGGGCCTATGCGCTGCAGGAGAACGGCGCGGACACCGTCGAAGCCAACGAACAGCTCGGCCTGCCGGTGGATTCGCGGGACTACGCCGCCGCGGCGGCGATTCTCTGTGCCCTCGGACTGGGACGCATCCGGCTGCTGAGCAACAATCCGCTCAAGCAGAGCAACCTGGCCGAGGCCGGCATCGACGTGGTGGAAATGGTGCCCGTGGAGGTGCCCTCCCGGGCACAGAATTTCCGTTACCTGACGACCAAACGGGACCGGATGCACCACCGGCTGAACCTGCTCAGCCCGGCTGAGGTGCCACTGGAGGAGGTCCACCCTGAAGGACACCCCGGCGGCACCTGACCGGCAGCCGCAGCCGGCGGCACCTGACCGGCAGCCGCAGCCGGCGGCACCTGACTGCGGCCGCGACCGGCGGCACTGCCCGGGACCATGAGCGAACAACCAGCGACAGCCCTGAACGAAAACCGCGGGAAATCCGCCGAAAGGAACCTGACTATGAGCGGCCACGGAGCCCCCACGATCGACCTCGCAGCCCCCGGCACCGCCGGACGGGCCGCCGGACTGAGGCTGGCCATCGTCGCCGCCAGCTGGCACACCGAAATCATGGACGGCCTGCTGGCCGGATCGCTGCGGGCGGCGCACGAGGCCGGCATCGCCGAGCCGACAGTGCTGCGGGTTCCCGGCAGTTTCGAACTCCCGGTGGCCGCGGCGCGGCTGGCGGGCGACTACGACGCCGTCGTCGCCCTGGGCGTGGTGATCCGCGGTGGCACCCCGCACTTCGACTATGTCTGCCAGGCCGCCACGATGGGCCTGACCGAGGTCAGCGTGCGCACCGGCACGCCCATCGGCTTCGGCGTCCTGACGTGCGACGACGAGCAGCAGGGACTGGACCGCGCGGGCCTGCCCGGGTCGAAGGAGGACAAGGGCCATGAGGCGACGACGGCGGCCCTCGCCACGGCGCTGCTGTTCCGCTAGCCCGGATCCCCAGCCGGGATCCCCGGCCCGGTTCCCCAGCCGGTTCTCCAGCCGCATCCGGTCGACGGTCGTGGTGTGCTTCACAGAACGCCGTGCAGCGGGCCCGCGTTGGGGCCGCGGGCGGCGGACCACGTAGGCTTGTCCGTGTGAAAACCTTTGAATCCCTCTTCGCCGAGCTCACCGAGAAGGCCGCCAGCCGGCCCGACGGCTCCCGGACCGTGGTCGAGCTTGACTCCGGCGTCCACGGGATCGGCAAGAAGGTCATCGAGGAGGCGGCCGAGGTCTGGATGGCCGCGGAGTACGAGTCAGATGAGAACGCGGCCGAGGAGATTTCCCAGCTGCTCTACCACGTGCAGGTACTGATGGTCGCCAAGGGCATCACCCTCGAGGACGTCTACAGGCATCTCTAGCCACCCCGACCTGCCCGCCGGCAGCGGAGTGGCCCGCCTGTCCCGTACCCGTCCCTCCCCGTACGAAAGAGTCCCATGCTTCGTGTTGCAGTCCCCAATAAAGGCTCCCTGAGCGAGACCGCGTCCGGCATGCTGGTCGAGGCCGGCTACCGGCAGCGCCGCGACCCGCGTGAACTGGTCATGGTCGACCCGGAAAACGCGGTCGAATTCTTCTTCCTGCGCCCGCGGGACATCGCCGTCTACGTCGGCTCCGGAACGCTCGACGTCGGCATCACCGGCCGCGACCTGCTCCTGGACGCGCGCGTGGACGCGGAGGAGCTGCTGCCGCTGGGCTTCGCCGCCTCCACCTTCCGCTTCGCCGGGCCGGTGGGCGACTTCGGCTCGGTGGCGGACCTGGCGGGCAAACGGGTGGCCACCAGCTACGACGGGCTGCTGCGGGACTACCTTGCCGGCCGGGGCGTGGACGCGTCGGTGGTCCGGCTCGACGGCGCGGTGGAATCCTCGGTGCGCCTCGGCGTCGCCGATGCGATCGCCGACGTGGTGGAAACCGGCAACACGCTCAGGGCCGCGGGAATGGAAATCTTCGGGGAACCGATCCTGGCCTCCGAGGCCGTGCTGATCGGACGCCGCGGCGCCGCGCCGGCCGGCCTGGACGTGCTCCAGCGGCGCCTGCACGGCGTCCTGGTGGCGGGGCAGTACGTGCTGATGGACTACGACATCCGCAAGGACCTGGTTGAACAGGCCGCCGCGCTGACGCCGGGGCTGGAATCGCCCACCGTGTCCCCGCTGCGTGATTCGGACTGGGTGGCGGTGCGGGCGATGGTCCCGAAAAAGGACACCAACCAGATCATGGACGAGCTCTACGACCTCGGCGCCCGGGCCATCCTGGTCAGCAGCATCCACGCCTGCCGGATCTAGGAGGGACACCATGGGCGTCGCGATCCGCGTCATCCCCTGCCTGGACGTCGACGGCGGCCGGGTGGTCAAGGGAGTCAACTTCAAGGGCCTGCGGGACGCCGGAGACCCGGTGGAACTGGCTCACCGATACGACAGCGCCGGTGCGGACGAGCTGACCTTCCTGGACGTGACCGCATCCTCCGGTGACCGGGAAACCACCTTCGACGTGGTGGCCCGGACCGCGGAGGAAGTGTTCATCCCGCTGACTGTCGGCGGCGGGGTGCGCGGTGTTGCCGAGGTGGACAAGCTCCTGCGCTACGGCGCCGACAAGGCCTCCATCAACACCGCGGCGGTGGCCCGCCCCGGCGTCATTGACGAGATCAGCCGGCACTTCGGCTCCCAGGTGCTGGTCCTTTCCGTGGACGCCCGGCGCTGGCGGGCCGACGGCGGGACCGAACGGACGCCGTCGGGCTTCGAGGTCACTACCCACGGCGGACGGCAGGGGACCGGGTTCGACGCCGTCGCCTGGGCCCGGGAGGCGGCGGATCGGGGGGTGGGGGAGATCCTGCTGAACTCCATCGACGCCGACGGCACGAAGCAGGGCTTCGACCTGGAGCTTATCCGGGCCGTTCGCGCGGCGGTGCGGATTCCGATCATCGCCTCCGGCGGCGCCGGCAAACCCGAACACTTCCCGCCGGCGGTCGAAGCCGGCGCGGACGCCGTCCTGGCCGCGTCCGTGTTCCACTTCGGACCTGTCGACGCGATAGCGCAGGTCAAGGCCGCCATCCGCGCGGCAGGGTACGAGGTCCGGTAGCGGGGAGCCCGTTCCGCGCCGGCGAAATAGTTTTGCGGCGGCGAAACGGGTTTGCGCCACGGGATTTTCCCGGGCGCGATTGCTGTTTCTGCGGCGCGTTACGGTTTCCCTGGCGCGCGGGCGTTAGAGTCCGACGTCGGCGCTCTGCAGCAGGGCGACGGCGTCGGGCTGGCCCTCGAAGGTCACCAGGGCCTGGCGGGCCCGTCCGTGCGCGTGCATCAGCAACTCGCCGGGCTCACCGACGATGGCCACCGATACCGGTGCCCGCTTGGCCACATGCCTCGGTCCGGAAGGCTGGACCAGCACAATTCCCAGATCAACGCCGCGGTACAGCAGCGCTGCATGCTTGACCAGTTCGTCCCAGAGAGCCGCCGAATACTGTTCGTCCAGCGCCCGCGGCGCCCAGCGGTCCGTGGCCCGGCGGACGTCCTCGGTGTGCACGAAATACTCCGCCAGGTTGGACGTCTCATCCACCGCGGCGATCTTCAACGGCGAGAGCGCGGGCGGGCCGGCCCGGAACTGCCTGACCAGTGCGGCGTACGCTTCCCCGGTGCCCGATTTCGCCGCCAGTTTCCTGGTGGCCTTCTCCGAAGCACGGTTGAACGGTTTGAGCAGCAGTCCGAGGCCCACACCGACGTTGCGTTCCCGCAGGAACAGGTGCGCGGCCAGTTCCTGCGTCCGCCAGCCGGCGCAGAGCGTGGGTGCTCCGGGACCGGCGGCGAGCAGAGTTTCGGCCAGAACTTCACGGGACGGGGCTACAAAGTGCATCACTTGGAAAGTTAGCATGAGCAGGGCCTTATCCGCCGGTTCGAACCGCCAAAAAATTACCCTTCTGGTTGGACTAGAATTGCAGGGATGTCTGAACCAGCCCCCACCTCCGTGCCCGTCACCGACGCCCCCGCAGGCGAAACAGCCGCAGCCGGCACAGCCTTTACCGGCACAGCCGCCCCGGCCGCTGACCGCCCCGGCCCAATGCCCGCCGGCAGCACCGGACTCGACGCCGCGGTGGCGGGGCTGCTGAAGCGGGACGGCACGGGCCTGGTGGCCGCCATCATCCAGCAGTTCGACACCCACGAGGTGCTGATGCTCGGCTGGATGGACGACGAGGCGCTGCGCCGCACGCTGTCTTCGGGCCGGGTCACGTTCTACTCCCGCTCGCGCAGCGAATACTGGCGCAAGGGGGATACCTCCGGCAACGTCCAGTACGTCAAGACCGTGGCCCTGGACTGCGACGGCGACGCGTTGCTGGTCCGGGTGGACCAGGTCGGCGCCGCCTGCCACACGGGAACCCGGACCTGCTTCGACGGGCGCCTCCTGGCCGCCGCCGAAGGGCCCGCCGCCGCCGAGGGTCCCGCCGCCGGCTGACCGGCACGAACCCGGCCTACCCC
>JBIOFK010000046.1:0-15135 GCA_044447065.1 Actinomycetales bacterium
CCACTGACCTGCCCCGGGACCCACGGCACCGCTCCAACACGCTGAGCGCGGCGGCCTCCATCCGCTCCAGTACCTCGACAACCGCGTCGAAGGCGACCGCTCCCCAGGCGGCGACGTAGCCCGCCAGGTCGTCGAAGAGGGATTCCCACCGCATCGGCACAGCGTACGGTCCGGCGTCCCGGCGGTCAATACTTCGAACCCCGCCACCCACCCCGCCGCCCACAGGGCTTGTCCACAGGCATCGGATCATCCCTCGACACGACGCCCTATGAGGTCTATCGTGCTCTAAAAGCATCAAACGGTATCTAATAACTTCAAAGGATGTTGGAGGAAGATCATGGCTATTCCGGATTCCGGTCCTGCACTACCGGCGGCCGTGCGGGCCCCGGCGCCGGGGCGCGCCGCTGACGCCGGTGCGGCGCTGCTGATCCTGGGTCTGGGTACCGCCTCCACCCTGGCCGGGCTGGCGCTGGTGCGGCGGATGGCCGGTGCCCACGATGGAACCAGAATTCTGCGGGAGACCCCGTTCGAGGACCTGCTGGGCCTGCTGGCCGCCGCCGCGGGCGTGATTGCGCTTGCCTGGTGGGTGCTGGCGGTACTGGCGGCCCTTACCGCAGCGGTGCTGGCCCGGCTGGGCCACGCCAAGAGTGCAGCGGCGGCGGCACGCCTGGCCCCGCGGTTCCTGCGCCGGCTCGCTGCGGGACTGCTCGGCGTCCAGCTGGCCGGGGCCATGGCGCTGGCCTCAGGCCTCGTGCCGGCCGCCCGGGCCGCCGAGGAGCCCGTGAACCCGCAGTTCCGGCTCAGCGCGCCGTCGGCCGCCATGCCGGTGCCCGCTCCGGCACCATCGACCCCGACTCCGGCACCATCGCCATCGCCATCGCCCCCGCTACCGGGCGCGCCGGATCCGGGGTGGACACCGCGGCCTCCGCTGGTCCAGCCGGCTCCGCTGGTGGCACCGGCCAACCGTGCGCCCGGCGACGCCGCCGCGCCGTCCGTCGTCGTCCGGAACGGCGACTCGCTGTGGACGATCGCAGCGGCAAGGCTGGGACCGTTGGCGACGGACGTTGAGGTGGCGCAGGAATGGCCGCGCTGGTATGCGGCCAACAGGGCCACGATCGGTCCCGATCCCGACCTGCTGCAGCCCGGCCAGATGCTCCGGGCTCCCTAAGTCCGCAGGACCGGCCACCCACCAGGCTGTCCGGGCCGACCGCCGCAGTCACAGCCACCGCCACCCACCGCCCGCGGTCACCGCCACCCAGTCACCGCGCCCCACCCCCGAAACGAGGACCAGATGACCACCGCCTCAGCCCTGGATAGTGCCGCCCTGCCGGATCCTGAGCCGGATCCCGACGCGCCGGTCCCACCGGGTACCGGACTGCGCCCCGCGGGCCGGCGGCGGGCGCTCCGGCCGGCCGCTCCGGGGACCGGCGGGAACGCCACGGTGACGGTGCTGCCCCGGCCAAGCGCCAACATCGAGGAGCTGACCCTGGTGCGGGTGATGGCAGGGCGCATTTGCCAGGCGGCGATGGAAGTGCTCGCCGGAACCCGGCCGATCGCCCAGCTGGCCCGCTGGCTGGACCAGGACAGTTTCGATGCGCTGCTGGTCCGGTCCACCCTGGTCCGTGCGGCACAGAAGAACTCAGCGGGGCCCGCTCTGCGGACCCTGCACCGCAGCGCCACCGTGCGCTCCATCCATTGCTGCCCGGTGGCGGCCGGGGTGTACGAGGCGTCGCTGGTGGTGGCCGAGGCCCAGCGCAGCAGGGCGGTGGCCCTGCGGCTGGTTCAGACCCGTGGAGTCTGGAAGGTCACCGCCCTGGAGATCGGCTGAGCTCAGCGCTTCTTCTTTTTCTTGGTTCCGCTGCTGCGCTGGGCCGGGGTGCGGGGCGCGGCGGTACCATTACCGGTACCGGCACCATTATCGGTATCGGTGCCGTTGGTGCTCCGGCGCCGTTCCACGTGGGTTTCCGCCTCACCGGTGACATCCGGTGCGCTGAATTCCAGCTGGGCGGGCTGGCTCGGTGCTTCCAGTCCCGGGGCGTGGATGTGCACGTGCGGCACTGCGCCGTCGGCCGAACCCTCGCCGGCACCGATCCGCTGAAGCAGGCCTTGCGGCTGGTCCGCGACGACGCCGACGCCGGCGGCCGGGGCCTGTTCCACCTGGACTTCCAGGTTGAACAGGAAGCCGACACTCTCCTCGCGGATGGCGCCCATCATGGACTGGAACATGGTGAATCCCTCGCGCTGGTATTCCACCAGCGGATCACGCTGGGCCATGGCTCGCAGGCCGATGCCTTCCTTGAGGTAGTCCATCTCGTAGAGGTGTTCCTGCCATTTGCGGCCGACGACCGAGAGAACCACGCGGCGCTCAAGTTCGCGCATCGTGTCGGCGCCGAGCGTTTCCTCGCGTCCCTGGTAGGCCAGCCTGGCGTCGGAGAGGATTTCCGTCTTGAGCATGTCCACGGTCAGCCGGCCGATATCCCCGGCCTCTTCGACCAGGTCGTCCCTGCTGATCGACACCGGGTACAGGGTTTTCAGGTTCGTCCAGAGCGCGTCGTAGTCCCAGTCCTCGCTGTGTCCCTCGGCGGTGGCGGCGTCGATCATTTCGTTGACGGTGTCCTCGAGGAAATGCTGGACCTTCTCGTGCAGGTCATCGCCCTCCAGGATGTGCCGCCGGTCGGTATAGATGGCCTCGCGCTGGCGGTTGAGCACGTCGTCGTATTTCAGGACGTTCTTGCGCTGTTCCGCGTTGCGGCCCTCCACCTGGCCCTGGGCGGACTGGATGGCCTTGGACACCAGTTTGGACTCCAGGGCGACGTCGTCGGGCATCGAGGTGCGGGACATGAGCCGCTCCGCGCCGCCGGAGTTGAACAGCCGCATCAGGTCATCGGTCAGGGAGAGGTAGAAACGGGACTCACCCGGGTCCCCCTGTCGACCGGAGCGGCCGCGCAGCTGGTTGTCGATGCGCCGGGACTCGTGGCGTTCGGTCCCCAGGACATAGAGCCCGCCGGCCTCGACGACGGCGTCGTGCTCGGCCTGCGCGGAGTCCTTCGCGGCCTCGAAGGCTTCGGACCAGGCGGCCTCATACTCCTCGGAGGTCTCCTCCGGGTCCAGCCCGCGGGCCTTGAGCGCCTCGACGGCGTTGAACTCGGCGTTGCCCCCGAGCATGATGTCCGTGCCGCGCCCGGCCATGTTCGTGGCGACCGTGACGGCGCCCTGCCGCCCGGCCTGGGCAACGATGGCCGCCTCACGGGCGTGGTTCTTGGCGTTCAGCACCTCGTGCTTGATGCCGCGCTTGGCCAGCAGCCGGGACAAGTATTCGCTTTTTTCCACGCTGGTGGTGCCGACCAGCACCGGCTGGCCCTTGTCGTGCCGTTCGGCGATGTCTTCAACAACCGCCTCGAACTTGACCACTTCGTTCTTGTAGACAAGGTCGGCCTGGTCCAGGCGGGCCATCGGCTTGTTCGTCGGAATGGGCACCACACCCAGGGAGTACGTGCCCATGAATTCGCCGGCTTCGGTCTCCGCGGTGCCCGTCATGCCGGAGAGCTTTCCGTACAGGCGGAAGTAGTTCTGCAGGGTTACCGTCGCCAGTGTCTGGTTTTCGGCCTTGATCTCCACGCCTTCTTTGGCTTCGATGGCCTGGTGCATGCCCTCGTTGTAGCGCCGTCCGGCCAGGATGCGGCCGGTGTGTTCGTCCACGATCAGCACCTCGCCGTCGAGGATGACGTAGTCCTTGTCCCGCTTGAACAGTTCCTTGGCCTTGATGGCGTTGTTCAGAAAGCCGATCAGCGGGGTGTTGGCGGACTCGTACAGGTTCTGGATGCCCAGGTAGTCCTCGACCTTTTCGATACCGTCCTCGAGCACGCCAACGGTGCGCTTCTTTTCGTCCACCTCGTAGTCCTTCTCGGCGTTCAGCCGGAGGACCACCTTGGCGAATTCGCTGTACCAGCGGTTGGCGTCCCCGGAGGCGGGACCGGAAATGATCAGCGGTGTGCGGGCTTCGTCGATGAGGATGGAGTCCACCTCATCGACAATGGCGAAGTGGTGTCCGCGCTGGACCAGCTCGTCCTTGGACCAGGCCATATTGTCGCGCAGGTAGTCGAAGCCGAATTCGTTGTTGGTCCCGTAGGTGATGTCCGCAGCGTATTCGCCGCGGCGGGTGGCCGGATCCTGGTTGGAAAGGATGCAGCCGCTGCTCAGGCCCAGGAAGCGGAACACGCGGCCCATCAGGTTGGACTGATATTCGGCGAGATAGTCGTTGACCGTGACGATATGCACGCCGTTGCCTGTCAGGGCATTGAGGTAGGCCGGGGCGGTGGCGACTAGGGTCTTTCCCTCACCGGTCTTCATTTCCGCGATGTTGCCCAGGTGCAGGGCGGCTCCGCCCATCAGCTGAACGTCGAAGTGGCGCATGCCCAGGGTCCGGGACGACGCCTCCCGGACCGCGGCGAAGGCCTCGGGCAGCAGCGCGTTCAGGGCCTCGCCGCCGGTGTAGCGTTCCCTCAGCCGGTCCGTCTCCTCGCGCAGCTCAGCATCGCTGAGGGACGTGAAGGACTCCTCCAGGGCATTGATGGCATCCGCGTACACGTGCAGACGCTTCAGGGTCTTGCGGTCCCCTGTGCGAAGGATTCGTTCGAGAAGAGATGGCACGTGAGGTTGCTCCCAATCTGTGGCTGCCTGAAACGGGCTTGTTCAGTCTACGTGAGAACACGTTTGGCTAGTCCCGCCGGTTCCCCACCGCCGCGGCAAGTTCCACCGCGAGGTCCCCCACCTGGGCCACGCGCACCTCGCCGAGCCCGAGCCAGGAGGCCATCAGCGACAGTTCAGCGGCAAGTTCGACGGCGGTGGACGCCGGGGCGCCGGGCTCGCGGAAGGCGCCGCGCACCAGCAGCGACCCGGCAGCGCGGTCCGCTTTCAGGTCCACGCGGGCCACCAGCTCCTCCCCCAGCAGGAACGGCAGGACGTAGTAGCCGAACCGGCGCTTTGCCGCCGGCGTATAGATTTCGATGCGGTAGTGGAACCCAAACAGCTGCTCCAACCGGCGGCGTTCGAAGACCAGGGAGTCGAAGGGGCTCAGCAGCGCCCGCCCGCGGGCACGCCGTGGCAGGCCGGCCTCCACATGGCGGAACAACGGCGCATCCCACCCGTGGACCGTCACCGGCTCCAGGACGCCATCCGCCAGCAACGCCCGCACAGCGCCTGCCGTGGCCTTGACGGGAAGCCTGAAATAGTCCGCGAAACAGCGCAGCGTGCCGATGCCGTGGGCGCGGGCGGCCGCCTCGGTGAGCCGGAGGATGGCGTCGTCGGCGTCCGGCGCTGCTGCCCCGGCGACCCGCAGGGCCGGCGGCAGCACCCGGGCGGTGAGGGTGTAGCGGCGTTCAAACTGCTCGGTCCGCGACGCGGCGCTGACGAGTCCCTGCTCAAAGAGGTCTTCCAGGACCCGCTTGGCGGCGTTCCAGTTCCAGCCCCAGTTGTCCTGGTTGCGGACTTCCCGGTGGCCGATCCGCTCGGTCACCTGCCTGGCGGTCAGCGGTGTGCCTCGCTCCAGGACCGCCAGGATCTGCCTCGTCAGGGTTTCCCGCAGCTCGGCCGGCAGCGAGCGCGCGTCCACCCAGCTGCGGTTCTGCCACAGCCGCAGGTCCGCAAAGTGGGCGGGTCTGATGTAGCTGGCCTCATGCGCCCAGTACTCCATGATCCGCCGGGGGCTGGTGCCGGCCTGGCGGTGCAGGATGTCCCGGTCGTAGCTGCCCAGGCGGGAGAAGAACGGCAGATAATGGCTGCGGGAGAGGACATTGACGGAGTCGATCTGCACCAGCTGCAGACGGTCGAAGGTCCGGCCCAGCATTCTCGCCGTAACGGGAATACCGGGCCGGACCTTGGCCAGCTGCTGGGCTTCCAGAGCGATCCGCCGGGCCTGGGAAAGGCTCAGCGCTGCACTCATGGAACCCTCCGTCGTGTCCTTAGACTATGGCTGCCTGATCCTCGGAACGGTACGCCAGTACCGTTTCCGGGGCATTGTCCGGATCATCGGCGCAGTCCTTATCCAATGTAATCACACCGTACTGCCAGCCCCGTCGCCGGTAGACGACTGAGGGGGAATGGGTGGCGGAATCGACGAAAAGGTAGAAGTCGTGTCCCACCAGCTCCATGTTGTCCACCGCGTCGTCCACGCCCATTTCGTTGGCCCGGAACGTCTTGCGCCGGATCAGGACCGGTGAGTCCCCGGCCGGGATGTCGTTGTCGATTTCGTACGGCGACCGCGCCTCGTCCGCCGGGTGCTGGCCCTGCTCCTGCACCACATAGATCGGAGCGGTGGTGCTGGCCGGTTCGAGCCCCGCTGTCGCCTCCCTGACCGCTGTCGGGGTGTGCCTGCCGTGGTGGACCTTTCGCCGGTCCTTCGCCCTCCGTAGCCGTTCCAGCAGTTTGCCGTAGGCCACGTCGAACGCCGCGAACTTGTCCCCTGCGGATGCCTCCGCCCGGATGACCGGGCCCTTACCCTGGACGGTGAGTTCGACGGTCAATTGCGCGTCTGCAGCCCGGGCACTCGTCTCCTTGGAGACCTTTGCATCGATTCGTTGGACCTTGTCGGTGAGACTCTCAACCTTCTGGATTTTCTCGCCGGCGTATTCGCGGAAGCGCTCCGAAACGGTAACATTCCGGCCGCTGATCATGAACTCCATGGTGCCCTCCAAATGACTTCGGTGACACGGCGGTCGGCATACTGTTCAGGGTCTACCTGACCGCCGACGGGTGGTTGCCTCAAAGAGGTACCCGTCTAACCACGTTAGTTCAACGGCAGCCCTTATTCACTCTTTGTTCCTGTATTTTTTCCGCCAGTGCGCCGGGAATCCGCTGCAGAGGGCCCGGCGCCGCTTCGGACCGCAGCCAGGACGACGGCGCCGCGGACGTGGGCCCCGGCGTGTCGCAGGGCCCGGGCCGCTTCCGCCACGGTGGCGCCCGTGGTGAGGACGTCATCGACGATCACGACGTGCCTTCCGGCCACCAGGTGGCTGCGGCCCGGCGGCACGTGCATGGAATTGCGGACGTTGGCGCGCCTGGCCGAACGGCCCAGGCCCTTTTGCACCCTCCGCTGCCAGGGCCAGCGCCATCTGAGGACCAGCGCCCGGCCACACACGGGCCGGCCGCCCGGTCCGGGACCGAGCGTTCCGCGGCGGAGCAGGCAACCCAGGAGCATCCCCACCGGCTCATAGCCGCGGCGGCGGAATCCGCGGGCGCTGCCGGGTACGGGAACCAGCAGCAGCGATCCTCCGCCGGAACGCCGGCGCTCCGGCGGGCCCCGCTCCTGCAACAGGTCCGTTGCCGCGAGCGCCCGCGCCAGGCATCCGGCCAGTTCGGCGGTGATATCCGTCCGGCCGTGGTTCTTGAAGGCCAGCAGGGCGGCTGCCAGCTCCTCCCGGTAGGTTCCGGCGGCCACCACCGGCAGCAGCACGGCCCCGTCGACCTGCACCAGCGCCGGGGCCTGGTCCTCCGCCCGGAACGGGACTGCACACCCGCGGCGCATCACGCGCGCACAGTCCGCACAGAGGGCAACGTCCTCGGCCCCGCACACCGCGCACTCGGTGGGCAGGACCAGGGCGGCGAATTCCAGCAGCGAACGATGGACAGCCGTCAGCAGCCGCAGCCAGCCACGCGCCCGGCCGCGGTGCCCGCGCGGCCGCCACGCCGACGTCGTCGTCCGGCCAGGCCATCGCTCAGTGGTCCGCGCAGTCGTCCGGTCCGGCCATCGCTCAGTGGTTCGCTTAGTGGTCCGCTCTACGCTCCGTTCACCCATGGCCCCATGCTGGTAGCCCCGGCAGCGGCCCACCAGGACCCCGGGCCCCTATGTGCGCGGACGCCCTCGGCCGGCGCCCTGTGGAGGACGTGTACTACCCTCAGCCGGCGTAGGAGGCGTCCTGCACGCTCTTGATCTGCTGGCTCCAGCCATTTCCGGTACGCAGGTAGATGGCATTGTCGGTCTGCGCATAAATATCGAGCACGGTGTTGCCGGCGCTGATGGTCTGGACACGGGACAGCGGCGCCAGCTGGATCGGATCTCCGCGCAGGCTCAGCAGTTCCACCACCGTGGAGCCGGAGCTCGCCGGTTCCATCACGGCGACGGTCGTTTCATTGACCCACACGCCCTCCGTGGCGGTTCCCGTCGTCGACAGCGTCAGGGGCGTGGTGAAATCCTTGGGCGTCCCGTCCGTGCTGGTGATCCCGGCCAGCTGCACCAAGGACACGCCGTTGAGTTCGGACACGACCAGCACCCGGCAGCCGTCCCGGGAGATCCGCAACGAGGTCACGGTGCGCCCGGCCAGCCATCGGATGTTCAGCTGCACCGGCGCGGCCGCCTCCTTCGAGGCCCCCGCGTGGACGGCGAGCACGGCGCCGCTGCCGTCGCCCGCGGCCGTCCATAGCCAATCCTGCGGTGAGAAGGACGGCGGCGTGAACCTGCTGCCGGCTGCCACCAGCTGGGCCGCCTGGCCGGGAGCCACCGAGTAGAGCTGGTTGGAATCCTGGCTCAGGAACGCGAACAGCTGCTTCGAATACGACATTGCCGGGTGCGCCGGCTTCAGGGCCGACAGGTCTGGCATCCCGTCGATCGCGGACACCTGGCCCGTGGTGTAGCCGACCAGGGTCCCCTTGGAGACGGCCACCTGCCGGTCCGGGACCTGGTTGTTGGCGATCGGCACCGGCGGCACCGGGTCTGGGCCCCCGGTCACCTCCACGGTCCGGGTATCCGCGCGCAGGGTCACCGACGTGACCGTGTTCAAATCCAGTTGGAGGGTCAGCTGGAGCTGGGCCTGCATCTGCTGGCGCGCCTTCACGGTCGCGTCCAGCAGCGGCTGGGGGGCCAGGTCGACCTGGGCCACCCCGTTGGTGATCGGCACCGAATCGCGGACCAGGTTCATGCCGTCCGGGAACGCGCTGGCCACGGCCCCCTTGAGGTAGGGAGCCGGACCGTTGAGGATGGCCTTGACGATCTGCGTGGCCGTGGTCTGGGTCTTGTTGCTGATCCAGCGCACGTCCGGCACCGCGTAGGTGAAAGTGGGGTCGTAGAAATACAGCGGGTACGAGGTGAACAGCTGCGAGAAGTTGCTGGACTGCAGCATGATCCCGTCCGGGACGGTGTCGATCCGCCACTGACCGTCCACCTGGACCAGCCCGAACTTGATCGTGTCCACCCGGCCGGCGGCGGCGGGCGTCATGATCCCGGCATCGTCCACCACTGACTGGACGGTGAAATCCGCCTGGACGGTCGCAGTGCCGTCGGGGCCCTCCACCGCCGAGGTGATCTTGAAGTCGTTCTTGTACACCAGCGTGCGGGCGTCGGATTTCCAGGATTGGCCGGCGGCCTTGGACAGGTATTGCCGGGCAACCTGGAAGTCGTCCTGGATGCCGGTGCCGGACTGGACGAACCCCTGCACAATGCTGGAGGGGTCCGCCCCCTTGGCCGGCGGGTTCTGCCGGAAGCCGAAGTTCACGGGGGTGTCGGTCACGGGGAGCGGATCGCTTTTCCCGACGGGTCCGCTGGTCGGGATGGCGGCGCAGCCGCACAGCCCCAGGACCAGCACGACGACGGCGGCGAGCGCCCGTGCGCGGAGCTCACGTCTCATGGTTTCCTCGAATCAGGGGGGCCGTCCAGGGTCAGGACATCGCCGGAAATCGGAACGCTGTCCGCGGCGCTGCCGCCCAGGACGGGCGGCAGGCCCAGGGGCGAATGGTCGAGCTCCTCACCGGCATGGCGGGGCAGGGTCAGCCGGAAACAGGCGCCCTGGTTCGGCCTGCCCCAGACTTCGAGCCAGCCACCGTGCAGCCGGGCGTCCTCGGTGGCGATGGAAAGGCCCAGGCCGCTGCCGCCGGTGGTCCGGGCGCGGGCCGGGTCCGCCCGCCAGAACCTGTCAAAGACGCGGGCCACCTCCCCGGCATCCATGCCGATCCCGTGGTCCCGGACGGCGACGGCGACGGTATGTTCATCGGCGCCGACGAAGAGTTCTATCGGTTTGCCCTCGCCGTGCTCCAGCGCGTTCACCACCAGGTTGCGCAGGATCCGGTCGATGCGGCGCGGGTCCATGTCCGCGATGGCGCTGTCCTGGCGGACATTGGAAATCACCGACAGCTCGGATCCCAGCCGTTCGGCCAGCGGCGCGGCGCCGTCGATCACGTTGTGGACCACCGCGAAGATATCCGCAGCCTCCGCGTCCAGCACGGCGGCCCCGGCGTCGAACCGGGAAATTTCCAGCAGGTCCGCCAGCAGCGCCTGGAACCGCTCGACCTGGTGGTAGAGCAGCTCCGCGGAACGCTTGTTGATCGGATCGAAATCGTTGCGGGCGTCGTAGAGCACCTCCGCCGCCATCCGCACCGTGGTCAGCGGGGTGCGCAGCTCGTGCGACACGTCCGAGACGAAGCGCTGCTGCATCTGGGACAGCATGGCCAGCTGGGTGATCTGCTCCTGCAGCGAACTGGCCATCTTGTTGAAGGAGGTGGCGAGCCGGGCCACCTCGTCCTCGCCGTGGACCGTCATCCGCTCCTGCAGTTCACCGGCGGCCAGTTTTTCGGACACCGCGGCGGCATGGCTGACCGGCAGCACGACGTTGCGGGTCACATACCACGCGATGCCGCCGATCAGCAGCAGCAGGATGCTCCCGCAGAGCCAGAGCACGCCCTGGATGTAATTCAGCGTGTCCTGGGCGCTGTTCAGGTCATAGATCAGGTACAGCTCGTAGCCGGTGCCCAGCAGGTTCACGCGGCTGCCGATGGCGAGACCGGGATGGGTGTCCTTGCTGCCGATGGGCAGTGAAAAGGACTGCCAGTACTGTCCGGAATTCTGCTGCACTGCCTGCCGCAGCTCATCCGGGATCGTCGCCTGCGTGATGCCGCCGGAATCCACAGCCGCCACGTTCAGCGGGTTGCTCTGGCCGGGGATCTGCACCATCAGGTACCGCTGGCCGGAATCCGAGCTGCCCGATTCCAGTAGTTTGAGGGTGTCCCGGACGTAGGTGGACAGGGACGGCAGGTCGCTGAGCTGGGCGTTGTCAAAACTGTCCTGGACCTGGGTGATGCCCCGCGAGGATTGCTGGCGGGCCTGCTGCAGCCGTTCCTGGAAGAGCCCGTTGGCGATCTGGTTGGACAGGTACGCGCCCACGCCGGCGAAGGCGAGGAAGGCGACCAGCACCGTCACCACCACCGTGCGGAACTGCAGCGACCGGCGCCAATGCCGCAGCACGCCGTCGCGCCGGTGGATAAGCCAGGCCAGGGCGGCCCGTGACCGGCGCAGCGCCGAGGCCTGCCAGGGCCGGATCGGTTTGTCCGCCCCGCCGCCCTCGACGACGTCCACAGCCACCGTCCCGGCCAGGACTACTGGCCCGCCTTGTAGCCGACGCCGCGTACCGTCAGCACCACTTCGGGGGCCTCGGGATCCCGCTCGATTTTCGACCGCAGCCGCTGGACGTGCACGTTCACCAGCCGCGTGTCGGCCGCGTGCCGGTAGCCCCAGACCTGCTCGAGCAGCAGCTCACGGGTGAAAACCTGCCACGGTTTGCGGGCCAGCGCCACCAGCAGGTCGAATTCGAGGGGCGTCAGGGAGATCCGCTGCCCCGCCCGTTCCACCACGTGCCCGGCGACGTCGATGGTCACGTCGGAAATGGTCAGGGTTTCGGGCGCCTTCTGGTCACCCGGGCGCAGCCGGGCCCGGACGCGGGCCACCAGTTCCGCCGGCTTGAACGGCTTGGGGACATAGTCGTCAGCGCCCGATTCGAGGCCGCGGACCACATCGGAGGTGTCGGACTTGGCGGTAAGCATCACGATCGGAACGTCGGATTCGGCGCGGACCAGGCGGCACACCTCGATGCCGTCCAGGCCGGGAAGCATCAGGTCCAGCAGCACCAGGTCGGGCTTGGAGCTCCGGAACGTCGCCAGTGCCTGTGCACCATCGGTGCAGAAGACAGGATCGAAGCCGTCGTTGCGCAGCACGATGCCGATCATCTCGGCCAGTGCCTCGTCATCGTCAACTACCAGAATGCGTGCCTTCATAGTTATATGTTCCCTTATCAGAGCCCCAATGTCGTCCAGCCCCGGCCCGGCCGCGCGGTGCCGGCCCGCCCCCGCACCCAACTGGGTCGCAGTTAAGGTCGTTCCGGGCGCCCAAAACAGCCTTAACTGCGACCCAGTTGGGAGCCGGCGTAGGGGCTAGGCTGATGCCGTAGACCATTCTGCCCTACCGAGGGCGGACGTACGACGGCGGCGTGCCCGGCACGGCGCGCGATGTCATGGCCGTTCACTCGGCCGGCAGTTGGGGAGGCAGCGATGACACAGGAACCGGGACCGGCCGCGCCGGGACAGCCGCCCGCCGCCGGGACACCCCAGGGACCAGCCTCCCCGCCGTGGGGACAGCAGGCCGGGTGGGGCCAGCACATGCCGCCGGATGCCGCTCCGCCATGGGGCCAGCAGGCCGGGTGGGGCCAGCACATGCCGCCGGATGCCGCTCCGCCATGGGGCCAGCAGCCCGTGTGGGGCCAGCAGCCCGGGTGGGGCCAGCAGCCCGGCTATTTTGCCCCGCCCAAGCCCGGCGTCATCCCATTGCGTCCGCTGAGCCTGGGCGAAGTCCTCGACGGCGCGTTCCATGCCGGGCGGCGGAACGCGAAAGCGATGTTCGGCTCGGCCCTGCTGCTCCAGGGCGCCTCGGCCGTCCTCAGCCTGGTCCTCCTCCTCGTCATCTCCGCCAGCGCGGTCCTTCCGGCCCTGGAACAGGGCAACGAACCCACCGGCGGGCAAGTGGCCGGGCTGCTGGTCGGCGCTACAGCTGTGCTGCTGGTCAACGGACTGCTCTCCACCTTCGGCACGATGCTGCTGCAGGGGGCGCTGGTGGTTCCGGTGGCGCGGTCGGTGCTGGACCGTAGGACACGGTTCACGCAGATGTGGCGGCTCGCCGCACCCCGGGTCGGGTCCCTGCTCGTGCTGGCGCTGCTGTATGCGGCGGCCACTGTGGTGCTGTTCGCCGTAGTGGCCGCGGCCATCATCGCCGCGGCCCTGACCATCGGCAACTGGGCGTGGCTGCTCGGCTTCCTGCTGCTGGCCGCCGTCGTCGTCGGGGTTGTGTTCACCGCGACAAAGCTGCTGCTGGCCCCCGCCGCCATGATCGTGGAAGACCTTCCGGTTTTCGCCGCCATCAGGCGCTCCTGGGATCTGACAGCAGGGAACTGGTGGCGGACATTCGGCACGTATCTGCTGGCCCAGATCATCGCCGGAGCCGTCGGGGGCGCGCTCACCGTGCCGATCACCCTGCTGATCGGGCTGATCTTCGGCATCACCCAGCCAAACCCGGGCCCGTCCGACGTGCTGCAGCAGCAACTGCTCATCCAAGGCATCTCCATTGTCCTCGGCACACTGATCGGCGCGGTGACGCTGGCCTTCCAGGCCGGTGTGCTCTCCCTGATCTATATGGATCTGCGCATGCGCAAGGAAGGCTTCGACATTGTCCTGATGAAGGAACACGAGCGCGACGCCGGCACCAATCCCGACGGGATCCCTGGCCGGATCCGCCCGCCCGCCGTCCCGTTCCAGGCCGGAACGTTTCCGGCCGGACCGTTCCAAGCCGGAACGTTTCCGGCCGGAGCCCCGGTCGCGGGAGTGCCCTTCCCCGGCGGCCCCTTCCCCGGAACCGAGGGCACTGGAACCCAAGGCACGGGGGCGCCGGGACCGGGCGCCGGACCGTGGAATTCCGCGCTGCCGTGACCTTCCCGGCGGCGCTCCTGGCGGTCCCGGTGGTGCCCGGCAGCGATGATGCCCGGCGTCTGGCCCAGGAAGAACTGGCGAAGGCCGCGTACCGCAATGCCAGGCCCGGCGCCGCCGAACAGCTCTGGGACTGGCTTTCGCGGACCTTACGGGATTTCCTGGCGGGCCTGACCGGCCCGGACGCCGGTGTGGGGCTGGCCCTGCTGGCGGCCGGAATTCTCCTTGTGCTGGCGGTGACCGCCTGGTTGGTGCGCCCGAGGCTCAACCGGCGCCGCACGCTCGCCGGCAGCGGGGACGGTATTTTCGGCAGTTCCCCGGTCCTGGCCGACGCGGCCGCGCACCGGCTCCTGGCGGCGCAATCGGCCACATCGGGAGACTTCGGCGCTGCGGTCACCGAGGCGTTCCGGGCGCTGGTCCGTTCGGCCGAGGAACGTGACATCCTGCCCGCGGCGCCGGGACGGACCGCCGACGAGGCCGCGGCGCTGCTGCGGAGCGCCTTTCCCGGCCACGGGGCGGCGCTGTCCACGGCGGCCGGCCGCTTCGACGCCGTCAGGTACGGCGGGGACAGAGCGGACTCCGCCTCCTACGAACAGATGCGCGGCCTGGAGGCGGCGCTGAACCAGAGCCAGCCCGCCCTGGCCGGAATCCAGCCGGCTCCGCTGGCGGTGCCGCGGTGACCATCCGCGGCGCAGTCCGCTCCCCCGCGCCCGCCCCGATGCGCGTCGCTGCCGGGCAAGGCTGGCCGGCCCGGGCCGCCGCGGCCATTTCCCGGCACCGGCTCTGGCTGATCATCGGCGCCATCACGGCCGCCGTGCTCGCCCTCCTGCTCGCGTCGGCCCTGTCCGGATCGGCCAGGGACCCGCTGGGAGCCGACAACCCGGCGCCGGGGGGAGCCCGTGCGGTGGTCGAAATCCTGCGGGGCCAGGGCGTGCGGGTCACCCCGACCGACACCTTCGACGCCACCATGAAGGAACTCGCGGGCGCGGAGCGGGCCACCGTGCTGGTCTCGGATCCGACCCTGATCCTCGACGCCGGCCGGCTGGCCCGCCTGGCCGGCACCGGCGCCGTCGTCGTGCTCGTGCAGCCGGGCCCGGCCGACCTGGACGCGCTGGCGGCGCAGATCACCTCGGCCGGCGTCGGCCCGGACGCCGCCACCGTGGCCCCGGCCGGCTGCGACAATCCGGCGGCCATCGCCGCCGGCGAAAGCGAAACGGCTTCCGGCGCCGGCCAGGGGCGCCTGTACAGAGGACCCGTCACCTGCTTTGCCGCGCCGGGATCCACCGCCGGCAGCTACGTCACCAGCGCCGACGGCCGGATCCGCGTCGTGGGCAACGGCGCGGTGCTCAGCAACGGCAGGCTGGACAGGTCGGGGAACGCCGCCCTGGCCCTCAACGCCCTCGG
>JBIOFK010000047.1:0-14588 GCA_044447065.1 Actinomycetales bacterium
CCCCCCCACCCCCCCCCCGGCGGGCGGGCGGCCCCCCCGGGGCCCCCCCCCCGCCGTCGTCGTACTATCCGGAAAAGATGCCCTACTTACGCAGCTTGCCCCGAAGCGTCGCCCAGCGCGCCATCAGGCCCCACTTGGTGACGCTGACGATGGCCTCCTGGACAATGTTGCCGCTCATCTTGGACGCGCCGAATTCGCGTTCCACAAAGGTGATCGGGACCTCGACGATGATCAGGCCCAGCTGGGCGACCCGCCAGAGCATATCCACCTGGAAGCCGTAGCCCACCGAGTCCACCTTGGCCAGGTCCAACGCCTCCAGGGTGCTGCGGCGGAACGCCCGGTAGCCGCCGGTGATGTCCCGGACCGAGACGCCCAGCATGATCCGGGAGTAGAGGCTGCCGCCGCGGGAGAGCAGCTTGCGGCGCAGCGGCCAATTCACCACTTCGCCACCGGCCACCCAGCGAGAACCCAGCACCAGGTCGGCGCCCTGCTCCAGGGCTGCCAGCAGCGACGGCAGCTGCTCGGGCCGGTGCGAGCCGTCCGCGTCCATCTCCACCAGCACGTCGTAGCCGGCGTCCAGGCCCCAGCGGAAGCCGGCGATGTAGGCCGCGCCGAGGCCTTCCTTGCCCTGGCGGTGCAGGACGTGCACGGCCGGGTCCGCTGCGGCGAACGTGTCGGCCAGCGTGCCGGTGCCGTCGGGGCTGTTGTCGTCGGCAATCAGGACGTCGGAGTCGGGCACCGCTGCCCGCAGCCTGGCCAGCGTTTTCGGCAGTGACTCAAGCTCGTTGTACGTCGGAATGATTGTCAGAACACGCACAGATCGGTGCCTTTCATTGGCGGGGCCGGCGACCGGCAGAACGGCGGCGCAGGACTCGCCCGCACCGAAAGTCAAGTATACGGGCAGGAAAATGGGCAGGCTCACGCGTCTTCGGGCCAGTTGGGACACCGCCGTCGCGGTGATGCCCCAACTGTTTTCTACTGACGCGTGAACCTGCCCGTTACAGGAGCCAGTGTCCCGCACCCGCGTCTCCGGTAGTCCGGCGGTCCTGGGCCGCCCGAACGTGGCTGCGGTGCTGCACTGGCCAGGTCTTCCAAATGCTTTTTCAAAAGAACCCGATGAGCTAAAATCCTACGGACTGTGCGCGAACTGTCAACGCTGCCCTGACCTGCAGGAACGGGTGTACGTGCAGGTCAGGGCGACGGATCGGGTCACAAAAAGTTACCGGATTTCCTAGGAATCGGCCCCGCGGGCGGCGTGTTGTGCAATCCGGCCCGGCGCGTTGCCCGGCCGGTTAGGCCGAGTACAGCAGTTGGCCCCGGTGGACAGTGCGCACGCAGCGCGGGTCGGTGTCGGTGTCCAGCGCCGGCAGCAGCGGCGTCCTGGCCCGCGGGTCGGTGCTCCAGGACTGCACCCGCTCATCGGCCACCTGGACCATCAGTTCCTCGACCTCCCAGACGGCGAAGCTCGCCGGCGCCCCGGGAACGAGCTGGCCCATCAGCGGGTCCCGTTCCCGGGCCGCCCGCCAGCCGGCCCGGGTATGGCCGATGAACGCCGCCCGGGCGGAGATCCGCTGCCGGCTTTGATGGTGCTCCAGGGCGGCCCTGACACTGGACCAGGGACGCATCGGGGTCACCGGGGCATCGGAGCCGAAACAGACAGGCACTCCCGCGCCGAAGTAGGAGGCGATCGGGTTCAGTCCGGCGCCTCGTCCGGCGCCGAGCCTGCGGGCGTAGAGCGATCCGGCGCCGCCCCAGAGCGCATCGAAGACGGGCTGCATGGATACGGTCACCGAGTACTCCGCCAGCGCCGCTATCGCCCCGGCGTCGGCCATCTCCGCGTGCTCGAGCCGGTGTCCGGCTGAGCGGACGGCGGCGATGCCCGCTGTGTCCGCCGCAATCCTCAGGCCCTCGATCACGGCATCCAGGCCGGCATCGCCGATGACGTGGAAGCCGCCCTGCAGGCCCGCCGCCGTCGCCGCCGCCAGATGGGCCCCTGCCTGGCCGGCGGTCAGGTAGGCAGTCCCCGAACTGTCCGGCGCGTCGGCGTAGGGCTCGCGCAGCCAGGCGGTCCTCGATCCGATCGAACCGTCCATGTTCAGGTCTCCGGCGAGCCCGATCACCGGGACGCCGAGCTCCGCGAGCACGGAGCGCGCTTCGGCCTCGCTGGAGACGGCCTGGGCCCAGTACGGCAGGACCTGGGTTCGGGCGTGCGCGGCTCCGCTGGTGCCCATCAGCAGGCGGAGATCCTCGGCCGCGCCCGGCGCCGGAATGGCCATTTCCGCCACGGCAACATAGCCCTGGCTGGCCGCCTCGGCCAGGGCACGCTGCTGGTAGCTGCCGCGCTCCGCCTCCGTCAGCGCTCCGGCGGCTGCCCTGGCGGCCAGGTGCGCCGCCCGCAGCACCGGACCCTCCGGCTGCCAGCCGTCCAGCGCGGCAAGGCCCAGCCGCCCGGCCAGGGCCGCTGAGACCGCCGCGGAGTGCACGTCCACGCGGGCCAGGTACACCTCGCGTCCGCCGGCGGCGCGGTCAAGTTCGGCCGGGGACGGGCCGCGGCCCTCCGGCCAGCCGGATTCGTCCCAGCCGTAACCGCGGATCAGGGCCCCGGTGCCCCGGCCGGTGTCCCGGGCGGCGCCCGCCACCAGTTCCAGGGCCGCGGCCAGGGAGGGCACGTCCCGCAGGTCCAGCGAGGACAGGGCCAGTCCCGTTTCGGTGACGTGGACATGGGAGTCGACGAATCCGGGCGTGATCAGCATCCCCTGCAGGTCGATGACCTCCATCCGGCCGTCCGCCAGGGAGGTGGCGGCGTGCTCCCCGCCCACCCAGGCCACCGTATCGCCGTCGACCAGCATGGCCGTGGCCAGCGGGTCCGCTGCGCTGTAGACGGAGCCGTTACGGTACAGGGTCAGGGACATGGCGGAAACCTTCTTCATCGTTTGCTGTGCTGCTGGGTCGTGGTCCGGGGAATGGCCGGCGGATGGTCGTGGTCGGAGCAAAGGTCGACGGCGCGGGGCGCGGCGGGTGCGCCACCCGCCGGGCCCGCCGGGCGCCTATTCCGCCACGGCGGAGTAGGCGACGACGCCCCGGCGGACCAGGGAGATGGCCTGGACGCAGAGCCGCCCGAAGGACGGCGGGAGGGCGGGTACCCCGGCCAGCTGGTCCAACAGGTCGATGACCTGTTTGGCCCAGCGGACAAAGTCGCCGGCCGCCAGCTCGGTGTCGTCCAGGACGTCTTCGAGGTGCCGGCCCTTGGCCCACTTGTACATGGGCCAGACCAGCCCCAGTTCGGGCTCACCCGTCAGCGGCAGCCGGTGCGCCCCTTCGACGTCCTCCAGCGCTGACCACTGCCGCACGATCAGGTCCACGGCGGATTCGAGCGCCACGGACGGCATCCGCGGCCGCAGGCCCCGGTCCTCGCGTTTGGCCTGGTAGACCAGCGCGGTGGCCGCGGTGGCCAGTTCCGCGGCATCCAGCCCATCGAAGGCGCCCGCGCGCAGCGACAGGGAAATCAGCAGGTCCTTTTCGCCGTAGACCTGCCGCAGCCGCTGCCCGTCGGCGCTCGGGCGCAGGCCGCCGTCGTCCCCGGGCTCCAGATAGCCGTACGACGCCAGCACCTCGCAGACGCGGTCGAAGGTCTTGGCGATAGTGTTGGTCCGGCCTTCGATCTGACGGATCAGCCCGTCGGTTTCGCGCCGCAGCGACCACCAGCGCTCGGCCCAGCGGGCGTGGCTTTCCCTGTCGCTGCAGCCGTGGCAGGGGTGCGCGCGCAGCGCCCGGCGCAGCTCGGTGATGGCCTGTTCCTGGTCCGCGGCGGCTCCGCCGGTCTCGAACCCGGAGTGCCGGCCGTGCGGGAGCGCCGGGCCGTGGCGCTGGAGCGCGTCGCGCAGCGAGGCTGTCAGGTCCCGCCGGTCCTTCGCCAGCTTGGCGTTGAATGACTTCGGTATCCGGATCCGGGCCACCGGGGCGATCGGACCGTCCAGATCATGGACGCTGAGCCTGCGGATCTGCTTGTCCGCGGTGAGCAGGGTGGGCCGCGGTTCCCTGGACTGCAGGTCGGCGGTGATCACGACGGCGATTCCCGGGCTGCGGCCGGCCGGCACGTCCACGACGTCGCCGGGGAGCAGCCGTTCGAGGGATTCCTCGGCCGCCGACCGGCGCATCCGGTTGCGGCTGCGGGACGCGTCGTTCTCCGCCTCCGAGAGTTCCCTGCGCAGCCTGGCGTAGTCCGCGAAGTCACCGAGATGGCAGGTCATGGACTCCGCGTAGCCGGCCAGCGATTCCTCGCGGGAGCGGACCTGGCGGGCCAGGCCGACGACCGAACGGTCCGCCTGGAATTGGGCGAAGGACGACTCCAGGATCTCGCGGCCGCGCGGGCGGCCGAACTGCGCGATCAGATTGATGCTCATGTTGTAGGTCGGGCGGAAGCTCGAGTTCAGCGGATACGTGCGCCGGGACGCCAGTCCCGCAACGGAGGCCGGGTCGGTGCCGGGCAGCCAGAGCACGACGGCGTGGCCGTCCACATCGATCCCGCGGCGCCCGGCGCGTCCCGTCAGCTGGGTGTACTCCCCCGCGGAAATGTCCACATGGGCCTCGCCGTTGAACTTGTCGAGTTTTTCCAGCACCACGGACCGTGCCGGCATGTTCACTCCCAGCGCGAGCGTCTCGGTGGCGAAGACGGCGCGGACCAGCCCGTCGGCGAACAGGCCCTCGACAACCTCCTTGAACGTCGGCAGCATGCCGGCGTGGTGGGCGGCCAATCCGCGCAGCAGCCCGTCCCGCCAGGACCAGAAGCCCAGCACGTCAAGATCATCCGGCGGCACGTCGCGGCTGGCCTCGTCCACCCGGCGGGCGATTTCCCGCTGTTCGGGCTCGGTGGTCAGCCACAGGCCGGAATCGACGCACTGGCGCACCGCTCCGTCGCAGCCCGCCCGGGAGAAGATGAAGGTGATGGCCGGCAGCAGGCCGGCCCGTTCCAACGCGGTGATGACCTGCGGCCTGCTGGCCCGGCGGACGGTTTCGGTCCGCACCGGGCGCTCCGGACCGCGGTGCGCTTTGCCCCGCCGGCCGCCGCCGTAACGGGAATGCAGGCTGTGTTGGGATTCGCTGCGTGCCAGCCGCAGCAGTTCGGGGTTCACCTCGAAGCGTTCCGCGGGCCGCGGCGCGGCCGGGTCGTCGTCCCCCGGTGCCGCAGCGCCCAACTCGTCGAACGGGGTGTCGGTGGCGAACAGGTCCACGATATCCCGGCCCACCATGACGTGCTGCCACAGCGGGACCGGGCGGTGCTCGGAGACGATCACGTCGGTGTGGCCGCGGACGGTGTCCAGCCACGCGCCGAATTCCTCCGCGTTGGAGACGGTGGCGCTGAGGGAGGCCAGCTGGACCTCGCTGGGGAGGTGGATGATGACCTCCTCCCAGACGGCCCCGCGGAACCTGTCCGCCAGATAGTGGACCTCGTCCATCACCACGTAGCCCAGGTCGTCCAGGGTCTCCGAGCCGGAGTAGAGCATGTTCCTGAGCACTTCGGTGGTCATCACGATGACCGGCGCCTCGGAGTTGATGTTGGTATCCCCGGTCAGCAGGCCGACGTTGCCGGTACCGTATTTGCGGGCCAGCTCCGCATACTTTTGGTTGCTCAGGGCCTTGATCGGGGTGGTGTAGAAGGCCTTCAGCCCGCGGTCCAGGGCCAGGTAGACGGCGAATTCACCGACGATCGTCTTGCCCGCCCCGGTGGGCGCCGCGACCAGCACTCCCCTGCCGGCATCCAGCGAGGCGCACGCCTGCTGCTGGAAATCGTCCAGTTCAAAGTCCAGCGTGGCCTTGAACGCTCCCAGCCGGGTCCTGGCCTCCGCGGCCCTGGCCTGTGCCGCTTGGTACCTCTGGGAGGGGGAAGAAACAGGCTCCGGAGACATGGTCCTAGCCTACGGTAGCTAGAGCTGCTCCAGCTCCGACGCACTGGTGGGTACATCCATGGAGGACTCGGTCTCGCTGACCTTCCTGGCCGTGCGCCGGTCCCTGCGTTTGTCCAGCAGGACACACAGTCCCATGGCACCGAAGTAGAGCACCAGCAGCGGGGCACCGAGGAAGAACATGGAGTAGACGTCGCTGCCCGGGGCCGCCATCGCGGCGACGACGGTGATGCCCAGCACCGTGAGCCGCCAGGCCTTGAAATAGCTGCGACCCCGCACGATGCCGGCCATGTTCACTGCCACCATGACGACGGGCACCAGGAACGCAATTCCCATGAACAGCAGGAGTTGCATCACGAACGTCAGGTAGTCCGTGGCGTGAATGATGTTGGAGCCGCCCTGCGGGGTGAAGGACGTCAGGGCCCGGACGATGTTGGGCATGATCACCCAGCCGGAATAGATGCCCGCCAGGAACAGCGGGATGGCAGAGAACATGTAGCCCAGCGTGTAGCGGCGTTCCTTGCTGGTCAGCCCCGGGGTGATGAACGCCCAGAGCTGATAGATCCACACCGGTGAGGAGATGATGGCGCCCAGGAAAAACGCGCACTGGAGCTGCAGGTCGAAGGAGGTCGAAATCCCGTCGAAGTTCACCGAAGCGACGACTCCGCGCTCGGCGGAAATCTCCCTGATCGGTTCGGACATCGCGGCGAACAGCGGCTTATAGAGGAACCAGCCGGCAACCGCGCCGGCAAGCAGCGCGGCCGCGGATTTGACCAACCGGTTGCGCAGTTCGATCAGGTGTTCCTTCAGGGACATCCGCCCCTCGGGATTGGCTTTACGCCCTTTACTTCCGGCCACCGTTAGTTGCGCCTGCTGCTCGACGGGACTAGAGGCCGGAGGAGGGCGTATTGCCGTCGCCGGTGTGCTGGCTGCCCTGCTGCTGCTGGGGGCCCGGGGCCTGCGTGCCCTGCTGCTGGGGGTTATTGACAATTCTTCCCTCAACAGGGGGCTCGGGAGCGGCGGAGGTATTCTCCGTCTTCCCGTCGTTCTTCATTTCCTTGACCTCGGACTTGATGATCCGCATCGACTGGCCGAGGCTGCGGGCCATGGCCGGAAGCTTCGGTGCGGCGAAGAGCAGGATCACCACGACGATGAGTACGAGGAGAATGGCCGGGTTATCAAAAAGCTTGCCCACGGTGGGTCCTTTCGGTCTAAATACATCCTACAGCCGCTACGGGGTATTGCTGAGATCCACATCACGAAGTGAGCGCAACTGGCCGCGTGCTGTTCGCAGCGCCACGCGCCGACGTCGGCGGGCGGACTGCCGTGCGGCCTTGGCTGCCGTGTAATCATCCTTCATTTGGTCCGGCGAGGCAAAAACCGCTGCACCGGGCGATGGCCGCTCCGCCCCGCCGTCGCCGGCTGCGGGGGCCGCGGCACGCAGGGCTTCGGCCCGTTCGGTCCGGTATGCGGCAAGCCTGCCGCCGGCGCCTTCGAGGGCGCGCTTGGCCGCCACGAGCTGGCGCCACAGGCGCAGGCCGAGCGCGGCAACGTACAGCAGGGACAGCGCCAGCAGCGCGACCCACAGGATAATCCAGAACCACCAAGGCATACCGCCAGTCTAGGGGGTGGGGCCGGGTGCCTCAGGGTAGCCCTCCAGCGCCGCGGTGGCCCACCGGGCGGAGGTTCCGCGCAGCTGCTCCGGTGCCAGCAGCTGGGCGGACCCGCCCAGCCGCGCCAGCAGCGCCGGCACGACGGTGGTGCGCGCCAGCCGGAGCGTGACGGCCGTCCTCCCGTCGGCCAGCAGGGCCCGCCGCTGCGCTGCGTAGGCGTCGGCCACCCAGACCGCGTCCGGGGCCAGCGCGAGCGTGACCACCTGGTCGTCGTCGCCCGGGGTGAAGATCGACGCCGGGAAGCCGCCTGCCGCCGGTCCGCGGTCGGGCGCATGGCCGGGCACCTCGGAGGCGGTGCGGATGTTGTCCAGCCGGAAATTGCGCAGGCCGCCGGCGGAGCGGCACCAGGCCTCGACGTACCAGACCGAGTCCAGGCCGAAGACCCGGCGCGGTTCTACGGTCCGGGTGGTCAGTTCCCCGCGTCCGCGGACAAAGTAGTCCAGGCGCACCAGTCCGCCGGTGGCCGCCGCGCGCTGGAGCAGGCTCAGGGTGTCCAGCGACGCCGCCGGGCTGATCCGGGCCTCCACGACGTCGGCTATCCAGGCCTGCGGCCCGGCCACCTGCCTGACGTTGTCCAGCACCCGGTCCAGGGTGTCGCGGGCGGCGGCGTCGGGCAGCGACTGTAGCGATTCCAGGCCCACCAGCAGCGCGGCGGCCTCCGCCTGCGTGAGCCGCAGCGGAGCCTGCAGCACCTCCGCGTCCCGGATCCAGACCGGGCCGTCCTCCCAGCGGACGTCGATCAGGTCCCCGTGCAGGTAGCCGGGCAGTCCGCAGACGCTGAGCAGTTCCAGGTCCCGGGTGAGCTGGCCGGCGCTGACGGCGAACTCCCGGGCCACCTCGTCGAACGCGATGCCGGAGTTCCTGACCAGGAACGGCACCAGGTCAAGCAGCCGGCGCAGCCTGTCCTCGGCGGTCTCCTTGTCGTGCGCGGCGGCGCGGGCGGCGGCGAAGTCCGGCACGACGGCCGGGGCAAGGTCGGCGTCCCTGGTGCGCTCCAGCCGGTGCACCACGTCGGCGCGCAGATCTGCGGGCGCGACGACGACGACGGCGGGGCCGAGGGCGGCCAGCTCGGCTGCCAGCATTTCCGGTTCCCGGTAGCTGACGGTGATCCGCTGCCGGCCCTCCGGGCTTCCGGCGTCCGCCGCGGCCCTGGCGCTGGCGGTGGCGGTGGCGTCCGCCGCACCGGATCCCGCATCCGCCGGCCCCGGGGTCTGCGCCGCTCCGGGGATCAGGGCGGCGGCGCCGGGGATCACATCGAGCACGGCCTCAAGCACCGCCCCGGTGCCAAGCCGGTCGAGTGCGTCGGCAATGTCATAGCCCTCCGGCGCGGAGAAGACCTCCGGGTGGACGGTGACGTCCCCGCTGATCCGCGAGAGCCGGAACAGACGTTGTCCGCCCCTGCCGGCGTCAAACCCGTCCAGGTACCACTGGCCGTACTTGTTGCCCAGGCCCCAGGGCCGGACCGTGCGCACCGCGGTGTCCCGGGTCTGGGCGTTGCGGTACGCGAAGGTCACCGGATGGCGGCCCAGCAGGGCCTCCCAGAGCGGGTCGAAGGCCGCCTCGCTGGTGCGGATGCGGGATTCGGGGGCGCCGGGGATCGCTTCGCTCCGGGTGCCGGCCACGGTGGCGATCTTGCGCAGGGCCCGGGCCGCGGCGGAGCCCAGGGATGCCTGTTCCCAGACCCGGGCCGCGAGGGCCAGGACGGCGGCACCCTGCTCGTCGAGCGGAATTTCGGGCAGCCGGTAGTCGGCCGGATCGATCCGGTAGGTCCACGAGTTCTTGCCGTCTCCGGATGGGTCCTCGTTGCTGAGGATGGGAATGCCCAGCCGCCTCAGCTGGACCTTGTCGCGTTCGAACATGCGCCCGAAGGCCTCCTCCGACGCGTCCGAATCGTAGCCGGCGACCGCGGTGCGGATGTATTCCCGGCTCCGTCCGCGTCGGGACCCGAGCAGGGCGATGACGAGGTTGAGCAGTCGTTCTGTGGCAGGTGTGGACACGGTGTTCAGAGTACCGCCGGACCTGGGCCCGGACGGCATAGGGGGGCCCCCCCCCCCCCCCCGGGGGGGCCCGCGGCCCCGACCAGGCCCGGGGCCCGGCCCCCCCCGTGGCGTGCCCGGGCCGCCCGATGACGGCGGCGGGCCGGACCCGCTAGCCGCGGACTCCGACCAGGTCGACGACGAAGATCAGCGCCTCGTTGGGCCCGATGGCTCCGCCGGCGCCCCGCTCGCCGTAGGCCAGCCCCGAGGGGATCTCCAGCCGGCGGCGTCCGCCGACCTTCATGCCCAGCAGGCCCTGGTCCCAGCCCTGGATGACCTGGCCCACCCCGACCCGGAAGTCCAGCGGCGCACCGCGGCCGTAGGAGGAATCGAACTCTTCCCCGGTGGAGAAGGCCACCCCGACGTAGTGCGCCGAGACGGTGCTGCCGGACTGGGCCTCGGCCCCGGTGCCCTCGACAAGGTCCTGGATGACCAGTTCGGTCGGGACCTCATGGTCCGGGAATTCGATTTCGGGCTTTTCAAGGTTGGCGAATTCGCGCTGGCCAAAAGACATGATGCTCCTTCAGGGGTGAGGGTTGGTACCGGGGTGAACTCTACTTTTTGGCCTGGATGTCAATAACGAAGACCAGCGGACCGGACGGCTGCCCGGCGGTTGCGGTGTCCCCGTAGGCCAGTACTGCCGGGATCACGAGGAGCACCTTGGATCCGACCTTCTGCCCGGTCAGACCCTGCGTCCATCCCGGAATCACGCTGCTGAGCGGGAAATCGACAGGGGCGCCCTTGTCGTAGGAGGAATCGAACTTGGATCCGTCGGACCACTGCCACCCCGTGTAGTTCGCCGTGATGGTGTCGGAGGACTTGAGCGTGGCGCCCGTCCCTTCGGTGAGGACCTTGGCGACCAGGTCTGTCGGAGCGTCCTTTTTGGGAATGGTGATGGACGGGACGCCCTTGGCATCGAAGGCCACGGTGGGCAGGTCGCCCGCCTTGTCCAGCTTGTCCGTCTCATCCTTGCTCAGCAGCTTCGGGGCGTCCTTGGCTGATTCGATCTGGTAAATCACCAGTTGGGCCGGCTGCGCGGGCGTGCTGGGCGAGGCGCTGGCCGACGGGCCGGCCGAGCTGGTGCTGCCGGCGGTGGCCGGGGTTCCCGGAATGCCGTAGGCGACCTGCGAACCGACCTTGGCTCCCACGAAGGTGCTGTAGACCAACGGGTACTGCGATTTGAAGGAGTCATTGAGGATGAAGGACTGGCCGGTGGGAGACGAGTAGTCGTCGCCCAGGCTGGCGCCGGTGTCGGCGTTGTAGCCGACCGACCGCAGGACCACTGACTGGCCGTTCGTGACCTTGGCCCCGTTGCCTTCGCTGACCACCTTGATGGATTCGGCGCTGATTTTCAGCGGCTTGGTGAAGTCGACCTTCGGGGCCTTGCCGGCGTCGCCCGCGGTGACCTTGACGGAGGCAAGGTCTGCTGCGTGGGCGTCCGGGACACTGGCGCTGGGGCTGGATGAGGCTGCCGGGGTGCCGGCGCCGCTGCAGCCGGACAGAAGCAGCAGCGCGGGAACGAGTATGGCTAGAATTCGGCGCACAAAAACACTTTCGTTGGGGCTGGGTGGGTGAGGCAGCACGTGCTGGCGTGCAGAGCGTCAGCTACCAGTTTAGCCCGGATCCCGCCATAAAAGGGCAGCGCGCGGCTGGCAGTGTGCTGGCAGTCTGCTGTGTGGCCGGTGCCGCGGGGAGCGGGGTGCGGCCGCGGTCAGGCGGTGAGCGAGGCGATCAGGGCGTCAACGCGCTCATCGGTGCTGGCAAACGGGTCCTTGCACAGGATGGTCTGGTGGGCGCGGTCATTGAGTTTCAGATGGACCCAGTCCACGGTGTAGTCGCGCCCCGCGGCCTGCGCCCGGCGGACGAAGTCGCCGCGCAGTTTCGCCCGGGTGGTCTGCGGCGGCTGGTCCACCGCGGCCGCGATCTCGGCGTCGCTGACTACCCTGGCGGCCCCGCCCCGGGCGCTGATCAGATTGAAAAGTCCGCGGTGCGGGGATATGTCGTGGTAGGTCAGGTCCAGTTGTGCCACGCGGGGCGAGTCCATGTCCAGTGAATGCCGGTTCCGGTATCCGTCGATCATTTTCTTCTTGATCGCCCAGTCGATTTCGGTGTCGATGCGCCAGTGCTCCCCGCTGCGGATGGCCTCCAAGGTCCGTCCCCACAGTTCAAGAATGCGCGGCACGTGCTTGGTGTGGGCGCCGGAGACCGCCACGAACTCGCTGGCCTTGGTGAAGAATTCCTCCTGGATTTCCAGGGCGGAGAGGTCGCGCCCGTTGGCCAGCCGGACGGTGGCGCGGCCGGTGAGGTCGTGCGAGATCTCGCGGATGCTGCGGATCGGATTTTCCAGCCGCAGATCCCGCATGATGACACCGGCCTCCACCATCCGCAGGATCAGGTCCACCGTGCCGGTCTTGAGCAGCGACGTCGTTTCCGACATGGTGGAATCCCCGACGATCACGTGCAGGCGGCGGTAGAATTCGGCGTCGGCGTGCGGCTCGTCGCGGGTGTTGATGATCGGCCGGGAGCGTGTGGTGGCGGAGGAAATGCCCTCCCAGATGTGGTCCGCCCGCTGGGAGAAGGCGTAACGGGCCCCCTTGGGACCGGAAATGACCTTCCCGGCACCGGCGATCAGCTGGCGGCTGACCAGGAACGGAATGAGGATCTCGGCCAGCCGGTTGAACTCGCCGCGGCGGGGAATAAGGTAGTTCTCGTGGCTGCCGTAGGAGTTCCCGGCCGAATCCGTGTTGTTCTTGAACAGGTACACGGTGCCGTCGAAGCCTTCGATCCGCAGCCGCTTTTCGGCCTCTTCCACCAGGTCCTGGAGGATGAGCTCGCCGGCCCGGTCGTGCGCAATCAGCTGCGCGGCGTCGTCGCACTCCGCCGTGGCGTACTCGGGGTGTGATCCCACGTCGAGGTATAGCCGGGAGCCGTTGGCGAGGAACACATTGGAGGACCTGCCCCAGCTGACGACCTTGCGGAACAGGTAGCGGGCCACTTCCTCCGGCGACAGCGGGCGGGAATTGGGGGACGAGTAGGCGATGCCGAATTCGGTTTCGATGCCAAAGATGCGCCGCTCCACGTCAGCCTTCCGCCGCCGCGGACAGGATGGCGGTGAGCTCGTCCGGGTCCAGCCGGCGGAACGCGCGGACGGAGCCGCGCGCGGACTCGGAATTGCGCTCCAGCAGGGCCGCTTCCACCGAGCCGGCGCCCAGCGGAGCGGCGCCGTTGCCCGAGGCGGAGAGGACCTGTACGGCCAGCCTGACCGTTGCGCCCAGCCCGGCGGAGGCATCCCAGCCTGCCGCGAGGGCCGCGTGGACCGATTCGACGGCCCCGCCCATGGCTATGAAGCCGTTTTCGTCGGCGATGGATCCGTCGAAGGTCAGCCGGTAGAGGTGGTCCTCGGCCTGGCTGCGGCCGACCTCGGCCACCGCGAGCTCGACCTCGAAGGGTTTCTGTTCCGCGGTGAAAACGGCCCCCAGGCTTTGGGCGTAGACGCTGGCCAGTCCGCGGGCGGTGACATCACCGCGGTCATAGGAGTAGCCGCGGACGTCGGCGTAGCGCACGCCCGCCTGCCGGAGGCTCTCGAACTCGTTGTATTTCCCGACCGCGGCAAAGGCGATCTTGTCGTAGATTTCGCCGATCTTGTGCAGCGAGGGCGAGGGGTTTTCCGCCACCAGGGCGATGCCGTCCGCGCAGCTGGCCACTACCACCGACCGCCCCCGTGATATTCCCTTGCGGGCAAAGTCGGCGCGGTCCTTCATGACCTGTTCGGGGGATACGTAGAACTGCTGCGTCATCTCAGGCCTCCCTGCCCTCGGCGGTCCGCTGGGCCACCACGTCGGCGACGACGGCGGAGAGCTCGCGTTCGCTGATCTTGCGGGCGCCGCTGCGCGTGACGGAATAGACGATGGGCCACAGTTTGCGGACCATGTCCGGGCCGCCCGTGGCCGAATCGTCGTCGGAGGCGTCAAACAGGGCTTCGACCCCGACGCGGAGCGCCTCGTCCTCCGCCAGGTTCGGTCGCCACAGCTTTTTCAGCGCGCCGCGGGCGAATACGGACCCCGAACCCACGCTGTGGTGCTCCAGTTCCTCGTAGCGTCCGCCCGTCACATCGTAGGAGAAAAGCCGTCCGATGCCGCGGCCGGTGTCGAAGCCGGCGAACAGCGGCAGCACGGCCAGCCCCTGCATGGCCATCGGAAGGTTCGCGCGGATCATGGCACCGAGCCGGTTGGCCTTGCCGTCAAGGCTCAGCAGGGTGCCTTCGATCTTTTCGTAATGTTCGAGCTCAACCTGGAACAGCCGCGTGATGTCGATGGCGATCCCGGCCGTTCCGGCGATCCCCAGGACGGAGTAGTTGTCCGCCGGAAAGACCTTCTCGATGTGCCGGCTCGCGATGGTGGTCCCCATGGTGGCGCGCCGGTCCCCGGCCATCAGCACCCCCCCGGCGAACGTCATCGCGACGATGGTGGTCGCATGCGGTACGGCCGGCACGGCCCCCGCGGGGAGGTTTTGGCCGAAGGGCAGCAATTCCGGCCGGGATTGGCGCAGGTGTTCGGTAAAGGATGAGGTTGCTGCGGCGGCCACCCGGCCGGCCGTATCGAAAAACACGGAGTCCTCCATCTTTGCCGTTACTGTCCGCCCTTTTGGACAAAGCCTCGGACGAACTCCTCGGCATTGGATTCGAGCACACCGTCGATCTCGTCGAGCAGATCGTCCACTCCCTCGGTCTGCGCCGAGGGGGCTGCTCCCGCGGGGGCGGCGGGCGGTGCCGTGTCCGGTGACTCCGCCTCTTCCTCACGGGGTGAAACGTTCTTCTGTTCCTGGCCGGCCATCTCGAGTCCTTCCTTCCGGTACCTAGTGCTCATCCTGCCACAATCGGGCGCTGCCGCCGGTTCCGTTTCGGACACCTGTTCCCGGGGTGTCCCACCGTTGTCTGAACCCGTCTGCGAAGCACCCGGCGGCGGGGACCGCGGGGG
>JBIOFK010000048.1:0-14350 GCA_044447065.1 Actinomycetales bacterium
CGCTCTGCTTTGCAGAACGCGGCCTCCATTGCCGGTCTGTTCCTGACCACCGAAGCGGTTGTGGCCGACAAGCCGCAGAAGTCCGCTCCGGCCGGACCGGGCGCCGATGACATGGGCGGAATGGGCGGCTTCTAGTCCCCAACCTCTCCCCATTTGAGGTTGTGGGCCCACCCACGCCGTCCAAGACTTGGCGCTGGCGCGGCAAGTTTTGGAACCAAGAGGCGCTTCTGCTGTTTCAGCAGGAGCGCCTCTTGCGCGTCCGGGTCAGATGGCTCGGATTCACACGCGCATCTGAAAGTATGGAGCCATGACGATTGTTGCTGCCGCTGACGGGTCCGCGCTGGGAAACCCCGGCCCCTCTGGTTGGGCCTGGTACGTGGACGATGCCTGCTGGCGGGCCGGGGGATGGCCGCACGGGACCAACAACCAGGGCGAGCTGATGGCGGTGCTGGACCTGTTCCGTTCCACTGCGCACCGTGCCGACGAGCCGCTGCTGATCCTGTGCGACAGCCAGTACGTGATCAATTGCGTGTCCAAGTGGATGCCCGGCTGGAAGCGCAAGGGCTGGCGTAAGGCTGACGGCAAGGCGGTGCTGAATGTTGACCTGCTCAAGGACATCGACGCCGCCATCAGGGGGCGCAATTACAGCTTCGAGTGGGTCAAGGGCCACGCCGGACACGACCTGAACGAAGCCGCCGATGTCCGGGCCCGGGCCGCGGCCACCGCCTACCAGAATGGCACCCAACCGCCGTCGGGCCCAGGCTTTCCCGGAGCCGCGTCCGCCGGAGCCGCGTCCGCCGGAGCCGCACCTGCCGGAGCCGCTCAAGCGGAACTCGAGGAGCCGGACCTTTTCTCCACCCTGGAGGACTTCAGCGTGGACGAGCTGTCCGAACCGGATCGGCTGGTTGCCTTGGAGCGCGAGCTCCAGGACCCCCGCACCCGCGCCGACGCCGGCCGGCTGGCGGTGCTGCTGGACCCGGACTTCGAAGAAATCGGCGTCTCCGGCCGGATGTGGAGCCGGGACGCGATCCTCTCCGAGCTCGCCGGCAATCCGGAATTGGACGGAACCCTGGAGCTGCTGAACGTCGATCTGTTCGCGAAGGACACCGCGCTGCTCACCTACCGTTTCACGGACGGACGCGGTACCGCCTTGCGCAGTTCCCTCTGGCGGCGCGCGTCGGGTCAGTGGCGGATTCGGTTCCACCAGGCCACCCCCGAGGCCTGACCCAACTGGGTCGCAGATAATGCACTTATGGGCGCCCCATGAGTGCATTAGCTGCGACCCAGTTGGGTGCGGGGGAGCAGGTCCTGGCCCGCCGCCGACAGCGCTTCAGTGGGCTACGGTCCTCCACCGGAGACGGCGGGGGCCCGCGTGTGCACATAGGCCCGGGCGGGGCTGTCCGGCGCGGCGGTGGCTGCCTACGCTGCAAGGACCAGTCATTCCTAACGTGCCGGAGGCAATCATGGTCCAATTCCACGTCGATAGTGACGATCTCGCCGTCAAGAGCCTTGCCGTGCGGTCGTCGATCGGACAAATCCGCTCGGAGGTGGCCGCGATGCAGAACAATCTGGCCGAGCTCCAGGACACCTGGACCGGGTCGGCCAGCGCGGGCTTCCAGGCCCTGATGGCTGATTGGCGGGCCACCCAACTGCGGGTCGAAGAGTCACTGGAGGGCATCAACACGGCGCTCTCCAGCGCGGCCATGGCCTATGCGGACGCGGAGGAGCGCAACACCAGGCTTTTCACGGCCTAGCGGCCGGGCATCCCGGGACAGGCGGCGGCGCTAGTCCATCTCGACATCAACCTGAGCGTCCACTTCCGTCTCCACTTCCGTCTCCACTTCCGTCTCCACCTCTGCGGACCCGGTCGAGTCGTCGAAGGGCAGGCTGACGGTCAGCGTCGCTCCGCCGCCGGGGGTGGCCGAGGCTCGGACGGTGCCGTCGTGGGCCGCCACGATGGCGGCTACGATGGCCAGTCCCAGGCCGCTGCCGCCGGTCACGCGGTTCCTGGAGCTGTCCGCCCGGTAGAAGCGTTCGAAGATCCGCGGCGCCTCCTCATCGGAGATGCCCGGGCCGTGGTCGCGAAGTTCGAGCAGCGAGTATCCATCGCGGACCCCGACGGCGATTTCCAGGGGAGAGCCCGCCGGCGTGTACCGCAGGGCGTTGCCGACCAGGTTCGCCACGACCTGGCGGATTTTGGCCTCGTCGCCGATCGCGGGAGCGGGGCCGGGGTGCGCGGTGTCGAGCCCGGTCACCGTGATGGTGCGTTCCCGCGCTGTCGCCCGCAGATCGACGGCGGCGTCATGGCCCAGCAGCAGCAGGTCCATCGGCCGGCGCTGCAGCGGCCGTTGCTCGTCGATCCGGGCCAGCAGCAGCAGGTCTTCGACGAGTTCGCCCATCCGCTTCGCCTCGCTCTCGATCCTGCCCATGGCGGTGCCCACATCGTCAGGGTTTTGCAAGGCGCCGTGGCGGTACAGCTCGGAGAATCCGCGGATGGTGACCAGCGGGGTGCGCAGTTCATGCGACGCGTCCGCCACGAAGCGGCGCATCCGGGATTCGGAGGCCGTCCGTGCCGCGAAGGCCGTTTCGATGTGGGCCAGCATGGCGTTCAGCGAGCCCGACAGGCGTCCCACCTCGGTGCTGGGATTTTCGATTTCCACGCGCCGGGAGAGGTCGCCGGCGGCGATGGCGGCGGCTGTTTTCTCCACCCGGCCCAGCGGCCGGAACGATCGCGAAACGGTCCAATAGGCCGTGAGGGTGCCGAGCGAGACCGCCAGGAACGTGACGCCGGCTATCACCACGCCGAGCCGTTCCAAGGTGCTGTTCAGCGGTTCATACGGCAGCGCGACGACGACGTAGCCGGGGATGGTGCTGTGCACTCCGCCGTTGCTCATCGAGATATTGACGGGGGCGATAATGACCGCCTGCCACGGATCGCCGCCGTCGCTGCTGGGCACCTTGACCGGTCCCTGGGACCACTTTTCGGCGTCAGTCAGTGACAGCGACCGCAGGTTGGGGTGGTCCTTGCCCGACCTGTTCTGGGCCAGCGGCGTGCCCCGCGCGTCGTAGTAGCCAAGGTAATAGTCGAGCGGAACGGTGCTTGCGTCGTTGTTCGCGGCGGCGATGCTCTGCACAGCCTGGGAGTTCCTGAACGTCGCGAGCTGCCCGTTCATCTGTTCCACCAGGAAGGAGCGCAGCAGAAGATAGCTGGCGGCGCCCAGTGTCAGCAAGGACACCAGCAGAAGAGCGCTGATGATCGCCACCAGCTGTGAACGCAGGGAGGCGTTCTTCCAGGCACGCAGCAGGTTCAGCGCTTTTCCGCCGTCCGCAGCACGTAGCCGACGCCACGCTTGGTTTGGATCAGGGCCGCTGCGCTGGGATCTGTGTCAACCTTGCGGCGCAGGTAGGAGATGTAGGATTCCACGATCGAGGCGTCGCCGTTAAAGTCGTATTCCCAGACATGGTCCAGGATCTGGGCCTTGGAGAGCACCCGGTTCGGGTTCAGCATCAGGTAGCGCAGCAGCTTGAATTCCGTGGGGGAGAGCTCAATCGTGGTTCCCGACCGCCGGACCTCGTGCGCGTCGTCGTCGAGCTCCAGGTCATCAACGCGGATGACGGCGTCATCGTCATCCATCGGCTGCGTGCGGCGCAGCACGGCCCGGATGCGGGCCACCACCTCGTCCAGGCTGAAGGGCTTGGTGACGTAGTCGTCGCCGCCGACCGTCAGGCCCGTGACCTTGTCCTCCGTGTCGTCCCGGGCCGTGAGGAAGAGCACGGGGAAGTGCCGGCCTGCGGCGCGCAGGCGGCGGGTGACGGTGAATCCATCCATGTCCGGGAGCATGACGTCCAGGACGGCGAGGTCCGGGTTGTACTCCTCGGCTGCGGCGAGCGCCTCGCGGCCGTTGCCGGCGGCGACGACTTCGAAGCCGGCGAACCTCAGCGAGGTGGATAGGAGTTCACGGATATTCGGCTCGTCGTCAACGACGAGCAGCTTGGCTTCAGGTCCGGTCTTCTTCACATTCCCATGCTGGACCCGTTTTCTGAGAATTGGCTGAACGTAGCTTGGGTGTTTCGTGGGGCTGCGGGTCACGCCAGGTGGAACCGCGCTGGACAGTACCGCCCGGAAGCGGCCGTTCAGGCGGTAGCGATGTCCTTGACGTCCAGGATCCGGTAGGCGTAGCCCTGCTCGGCCAGGAACCGCTGCCGTTTGGCGGCGAAATCCTGGTCCAGCGTGTCCCTGGCGACCAGGGTGTAGAAGCGGGCGGAGCGGCCGTCGGCCTTCGGGCGCAGCAGCCGGCCCAGCCGCTGTGCCTCCTCCTGCCGGGAGCCGAAGGAGCCGGAAACCTGGATGGCCACCGAAGCCTCCGGCAGGTCGATGGAGAAGTTCGCCACCTTGGAGACCACCAGGGTGTGCAGTTCCCCGGCACGGAAGGCGCTGAAGAGCCGCTGGCGTTCCTTGACCGAGGTTTCACCCTTGATCACGGGGGCGTCGAGCCGCTCGGCGATCTCGTCGAGCTGGTCGATGTACTGCCCGATGACCAGCAGCTGCTCGCCCGCGTGCCGGGCCACCAACTGTTCCACGACAGCGGTCTTCGTCTCGCTCGTCGCGCACAAACGGTACTTGTCGCCGTCGTCGGCCATGGCATAGGCCATCCGCTCGTCGCGGGGCAGGTCGACCCGGACCTCCACGCAATCGGCCGGCGCAATGTAGCCCTGCGCCTCGATGTCCTTCCAAGGCGCGTCGTAGCGTTTGGGGCCGATCAGCGAAAAGACCTCCCCCTCGCGCCCGTCCTCGCGGACCAGCGTCGCGGTCAGGCCCAGCCGCCGCCGGGCCTGCAGATCCGCCGTCATCCGGAAGATCGGGGCCGGCAGCAGGTGCACCTCGTCGTAGATGATCAGGCCCCAGTCGTTCTTGTCCAGCAGTTCAAGGTGCGGGAACAGCCCGCCGCGCCGGAGCGTCAGGACCTGGTACGTGGCGATGGTGACCGGCCGGATTTCCTTGACGGCCCCGGAGTATTCGCCGATTTCCGCTTCCGTCAGGGAGGTGCGCCTGAGCAGTTCGTCCTTCCACTGCCGGGCGGAAACGGTGTTGGTGACCAGAATCAGCGTGGTGGTGGAGGAGGTGGCCATGGCCGCGGCGCCCACCAGCGTCTTGCCGGCACCGCAGGGCAGCACGACGACGCCGCTGCCGCCGGCCCAGAAGTTTTCCACCGCCAGGCGTTGGTACGGCCGCAGTGTCCAGCCGGTCTCATCCAGTGCTATCAGGTGCGGGGCGCCGTCGACGTAGCCTGCCAGGTCCTCGGCGGGCCAGCCGATCTTGAGCAGCAGCTGTTTGAGGGCGCCGCGTTGGGATGAATGCACGACGACGGTCCCGCCGTCGATCCGCGGGCCCAGCAGCGACTCGACCTTCTTGGCGTGCAGCACCTCCTCCAGGACCGGATAGTCGTCGGTGCGCATCACCAGCCCGTGCACCGGATCCTTCTCCAGGCGCAGCCGGCCGTACCGGGACATCGTGTCCGCGATGTCGATCAGCAGCGCGTGCGGAACCGGGAAGCGGGAGTACGTCAGCAGCGTGTCCAGCACCTGCTCGGCGTCCAGGCCGGCGGCGCGGGCGTTCCACAGGCCCAGCGGTGTCAGCCGGTAGCTGTGCATGTGCTCGGGGGCGCGTTCAAGCTCGGCGAAGGCGGCAATGGCGTGCCTGGCCTCCGTGGCCTGCGGATGGTCGACCTCCAGCAGGATCGTCTTGTCGCTTTGGACTATCAGCGGTCCGTCACTCACAGCGGCTCTACCTCCATCACCCGGTGGATGGATACCACCCGTTCCGTACTCCGTTGCGGGTCGAAGACGCGGACCCGCCCGCCGCTCAATGACAAGGGAACCAGTTCCAGCCGTTCGGCATTCCCGCTGCCGTCCACCAGGGTGATACGCACGGCCACCTTGAGCCGGATAGCGCGCTGCAGGGCCTCCAGTCCCAGCTGGGTTCCGGCCTCGGCGCCGGCGGGCACCCAGGACGGCTTGGCGCGCAGCGCGGCGAGCTGGGCGGCGATGTCCTCCGGCGCCGTCGGCTCCGGCACGCGGCCGGGCACAGGCCAGGCCGGGGAGGCGGCGGCGACGGTACCGCCGTCCGGGCCGGTACCGCCGGGTCCGGTACGGGAGCGGGCGACGGCGGTCGCCCCGCCGGCGCCGTCGGCCGCCCGGAGCGCGGCCGCCGCCTGAGGCCCCGGTTCCGCGCGGACCTCGGCGGCCGGATGCAGCCCCAGCTCCGCCAACGCGGCCGTGAGCTCGCCCGCCGCAGCGGTGCTGACCAGGACCGTGGGAGCCAGCAGCCGCAGCCCCAGCGGAACCAGGGCGGGCAGCTCCAGCAGCGCGGCAAGCGAATCCGGATCCCGCGCCACCAGGTAGCTGCCGGCCGTCCCGGCGCGCAATGCGCCGTGCCTGGCGTCCGTGTCCCGGACCAGGTATTCCAGGGGCTGCGGCACGGGCGTAACGGAATGTTCCGCCAGGAACCGCAGGATCCCGTCTCCGCTCCTGCCCGCGTCCAGGGCCCGCCGGATCCCGGCGCTGCTGAACCGGTAGACGGCGGCCGGCCCCTGGCCCTCGGCGTCCGCAAGCAGGCGCAGCTCCCGGCCCAGGTCCGGGTCAAGGTATCCCGGCGCGACCGCCGTCAGATCGGCCTGGAGCAGCACATGGTCCACCGGGGCTGGCAGCTCCGCGGCGAGCAGCAGGGCCGCACCCTCCGCGTCACCGGCGCACCAGGGCACGCCGGCCGGGGACAGCGCCCCGGAGCCCAGGATCCCCAGCAGCGCGGCTTCGCGCAGGAAGCCCGGAAGCAGCCGCCTGAGCCGGCGCACGAGCCGGGGCCGGTGCCAGCGCACCCGTTCCAGCACCTGGCCGGCAGTCGGCGCGGCGCCGGCGGCGCCGGCGGCCGCGACGGCGTCGTGCAGCTCCAGGACGGCGGCAAGGACTGCGCGGCGCAGCTCGGGGGCGTCCGCCCGGTGCGCCTCCGCCGCCAGGACGTTGATGGCTCCGGCCCCGGCGGCCCCGGATCCCCGCGGGGCAGGCGATCCGACCAAGTCCGGGACCCGGTCGGCCTCCAGCCACGCCCCCGTAAGCTGCAGCCACTGCTGCTGCCGCGGATGGGCGAGCCAGGCCGTGACCGCGGGCCCGGCCGCCTCCCAGCGGGACGTATCGACGTTGAGTACCACCAGCCCCGCCGCCGCGGCGAGCTCCAGCAGGAACGGGGTAAGCTCCGGCGCACATCCCACCGCCTCGGTGATCCGGCGGACCTCCCGGATCCCCACGCCACCGGTACGCAGCGTAGCCAGCGGCCCGGCGCGGACCGCATCCAGCGCTGCAGCCAGGTTGCGCAGCAGCTCGGAGGCGGCGCTCAGGGCCGCGTTCCGGACGACGGCGGCGGGCACCTGGGCCATGGCCGGCACCGCCGGGCGGGGCGCGAATTCCGTGATGACAGCGCCGCCGCGCAGCAGCAGGCCCACCGTTGCCGGCAGCTCGACCGTTTCCTCGCCGATGGCCACGATCAGTCCGTGCGCGAGTAGCCAATCCACCGCCGTCGTGGCGGTCATCAGGTCCGGCAGGGCCCGGCGCGCCTTCGGCACGGAGCCCAAGGGGTGCGCCGCGAGTTTGGCCAGCAGCGCCGTCGTGGATTCCGGGGACGAGGCAAGTAATTCGGGCAGCACCTCCGGGGCCGCCAGCCAGTCCTCCAGAGCCAGTGCGGCCTCCGTTCCGTTGCCGGCCGGCCGGACGGGGTAGCCGGCGGCGCGCAGCCGGGTCGACGCCTCCATCAGTGCGGGGCCGGCCGCCGCGACGGCACGCACCAGTTCGGGGTAGCTGCGGCCAAGGCCGCCGGGGTGCGCGCCGATGACCTCGCGCAGCGCGCCGACCGGATAATATGATGCGGACTTGGGCGCCCCGGCCGCGGACGGAACCCGGTAGGCCAGCGCCTGGCGTTCCAGTTCCGCCAGGATCGGGGTGAGCGCGCCGGCGGTGCAGCCCGGGATGGCCCGCTTCAATTGGGCAGCCGTGGCCGGCCGGCCCGCGTCCTCGTCGGCGGTGAGTAACAATGCTTCCGCCACCTGAAGCTGGGGAAGGTCCAGCCGGTCCAGCGCGCGGCCCAGGCTCGCCCGGGTGCAGACGCGGGCGGCCAGCGCGGCGAAGTCCGGAACCGGAGGCCGGACCAGGTCCGGCCTGGCGGCAAACAGCCTGCGCAGTGAAGCGTCGCTGCGCGCAGCCAGCTCAAGGGTTAGCACCCGTAGGGAGGACATCCCCCTAACGCTACAGCGCGGGCGTGGCCCGGGTGAACGGTCTTAGAGACTGCGGCGGCGGCGGATGGCCAGGATGAGCGCGGCGCCGAGCAGCAGGAAGGTCAGGGGCAGTCCGATCATCGCGATCCAGGTCAGCCCGGACCACGGAACACCGCCGGCCCACACGATGATGAGCAGGCCGCACAGATCTGCCGCGCACAGCACCGCAAGGGCCGCTGCCGCCACGCCCATCCGGTGTCCCGGGGACGCGCCTGATGCCGTTTGCGCGGTTCCCGTGCTGCTGTCCATGGCTGCAACGCTATCAGCGGACAGGGGCGCCACAAAGCGGGAAACCGGGGCGGGGCACGTTACCCTAGAAGACAATAGACCATGGCGCCGAGGGGGCCCGGCGCTGACCCGTGCCAGAACGCTCCCGGCACCGCAGCACCGCAGCGCAGGCTGCCAATCAAGCGAGGTTACAGTGCCTACCGGCAAAGTGAAGTGGTACGACAACGAGAAGGGCTTCGGCTTCCTGACCACCGACGAGGGCCAGGAAGTGTTCCTGCATGCCAACGCCCTGCCCGCCGCGGCCGGCGAGATCAAGGTCGGAACCCGGATGGAGTTCGGCGTGGCCGACGGGCGCAAGGGCGCACAGGCACTCTCGGCGCGGATCCTCGAAGAGGCCCCGTCGGTGGCGAAGGCCAAGCGCCTCCCCGCCCGCGACCTCGCCCCGATCGTGCAGGACCTCGCCTCGATGCTGGAAAAGTCCACCGGCAAGCTCAACAGCGGCTCCTACCCCGAGAACGCCAAGGTCCTCGCCGCCGCGCTGCGCAAGGTCGCCGAAAGCTTCGACGCCTGATGGCCGCACGGAACAGCACCCGCTCCAGCGTTCCCGTCTGGCGCACCGGCAAGCCTGACGCCGCGCTCGCGGCCGCCGTCGACGTCGCCCGGGAAGCCGTGCGCAGTATCGGCGCCGATGAGTTTATCGGTGCCCATCTCGGCGCCAAAAGCGAGGGTGAGCGGATCGTCACCCACCTGTTCGAATGCACCATGACCGGTTACCGCGGTTGGCAGTGGTTCGCCGTGCTGACCAGGCTCTCCCGGTCCAAGGTGGCCACTGTTAATGAGGTCGGGCTGCTGCCGGGCGAAAACTCCGTGCTGGCCCCCGACTGGGTGCCGTGGGCGGCGCGCGTCCGCCCCGAGGACAACGAGACCGTCCCCAAACTCGACGACCTTGTCATTGCCGAAACACCGGCCGACGCCGACGACGAAGACAGCGATGACGACGCCGACGGGGACGACAGCGACGCGGAAGACGCCGACAGCGGCGCCGAAGACAGCGACGAGGACTGACACCCACGGGACGGAGCGAGCCGGAACTATCGGCCCCGTCCCGTGCCCCGGCGCCGCGGGCCGGCGCCCGGGGCGATCCGGCCCAGCCTACCGGCCCAGGATGTAGTCGATGCAGGCGATCAGCGCGCTGACATCCTCGGGATCGATGGCGACGAAGGTCGCGACGCGGAGCTGATTGCGGCCAAGCTTGCGGTAAGGCTCGACATCCACGATGCCGTTGGCGCGCAGCGTCTTTGCGATCGCCGCCGCGTCCACCGACGCATCAAAGTCGATCGTGACGATGACGTTGGAGCGGTCGGCGGGGTCGGCCACAAAGGGTGCGGCGACGGCGGAGGCTTCGGCCCAGCTGTAGAGCCGGCCCGCGGAATCGGCCGTCCGGGCGGCGGCAAAGTCCAGCCCGCCCCGGGAATTGAGCCAGGCGACCTGTTCGTTCAGCGTCACCAGGGTCGCCAGCCCGGGGGTGTTGTAGGTCTGGTTGAGGCGCGAGTTATCGATAGCGGTCTGCAGGTCCAGGAAGTCGGGAATCCAGCGGCCGCCGGCCTTGATCCGGGCGGCCCGTTCCAGCGCTGCGGGGGAGAAAAGCCCCAGCCACAGGCCGCCGTCGGACGCGAAATTCTTCTGCGGCGCGAAATAGTAGACATCGGCTTCGGCCACGTCCACCGCCAACCCGCCGGCGGCCGAGGTGGCGTCGATCAGGACCAGCGCACCCTCGTCCGCTCCCTTGACCCTTTCCACGGGAGCGGCGACGCCGGTCGACGTCTCGTTCTGCGGCCACGCATAGGCGTCCACGCCCTGTTCGGCGCGGGCAACGGGCCGGCTGCCCGGCTCCGCCCGCAGAATGGAGGACGGCGAGAGGAAGGGGGCCCCGTCGGTGGCGGAGGCGAACTTGGAACCGAACTCGCCAAAGCTCAGATGCTGGGCCTTGGCTTCCACCAGGCCGAAGGCGGCCACGTCCCAGAAGGCGGTGGAACCGCCGACGCCGAGCACCACCTCATAGCCCTCCGGCGCACGGAACAGCTCGCTGAGTCCGGACCGCACCTCGCCCACCAGGTTCTTCACCGGCGCCTGCCGGTGCGAGGTGCCCAGCAGGGTCGTGCCGGCCGCGGCCAGCGCCCGGACCTGCTCGGGCCGCACCTTGGAGGGCCCCGCGCCGAACCGCCCGTCCTTCGGCTTGAGGTTCTCCGGAATAACAATGGTGGTGGCGTCGCTCATGGTGGCTCCCGGTTTCGTCATGGTGGTGGAGTGGCCTGGATTCATTGTGCCGCAGGGGGCCGGTGAGCTCTAAAATGCGCAGTCACATGGCGCTACCCGGTGCGCAACGCTGATTAACTCCGCCGCGGACACTCACGCTAACGTAGAGCAGACACGAGGGAGGGCTGTGCCATGGCGGATCTGATCGACACCACTGAGATGTACCTGCGCACCATTCTGGAGCTCGAAGAGGAGAACATCGTCCCCCTGCGCGCCCGGATCGCCGAGCGGCTGCACCATTCCGGCCCGACCGTGTCGCAGACGATCGGCAGGATGGAACGCGACGGACTCGTCGTGGTCTCCGGGGACAGGCATCTGGAACTGACAGACCTGGGCCGGCGGAAAGCCGTCTCCGTGATGCGCAAGCACCGGCTGGCCGAACGGCTTCTCTCCGACGTGATCGGCCTGGACTGGGCCTACGTGCACGAGGAGGCCTGCCGGTGGGAGCACGTGATGAGCGAGCGGGTAGAGCAGCGGCTCTTCGAACTGCTCGGCCATCCGGAGAAGTCCCCCTACGGAAACCCGATACCCGGCCTCGAGGCACTGGGGGCCGCGCCGAACGCCGAGGTGCCGGACGGTGCCCTTACCCTCCAGCAGGCGATGTCGGACTACGGGCCTTCCTCGACCGTGGTGATCCAGCGTCTCTCCGAACGGATCCAGGTGGAACCGGAGCTGCTCACCCAGCTCGATGAGGGCGGACTGCGTCCGGGGGCCGCTATTTCGATCGCCCGCGTAGGGGACTATATTTCCGTGCGCGTACCCGGCATTTCCGGCGCCCTTGAGCTTCCGCCCGAGGTGGCGGCGCACGTGTTCGTCAGTCTCAGCTGAACGATAACAACTGAACGCACTACGCTGAACGCGCAGACCGGTATCCACGGCCGGGATTACGGATTTATCACGACCACCGGGGGTCGCGTAGAGTGGCCACCGTGGCGCCGATACCAAAGCGTTACCATTTTCGGCCCGGACCTTGCCCCGCGAGCCGCTGATCGTGCCCCGGCAAGGAAGCATGAGCCACCTCCCGGCAACCGGCCGGCGGGTGCGGCCCGGCCAGGCGCCGGTTCCCGAGGCTCCGCAGACACCAGCTATCTGCAACCGGTTCCGGCCGGCCACGGAAGGTTCAGCATTGCCCTATAACAGTCCCGCCACGCGCCGGCACGGCCGCCGCCGGGCCTGCCCGCAGACCGCGGCGGCGAGCCCCCTCGGGCCATCCACCGACGCCATCCTGATCAGCCGCCGCGACGCGCTCAGTGCTGAACGCACCGGTGCGCGTCCGCGGCGCGGATCGTCCGCACGGCGGGCGACGGCGCGGGTCGCCATCGGCTCGGGCGCCGGCCAAATGACGGGCATGGCCATCGCCATCGCCGGGCTCGCCCTGGCGGTCACGATCCCCACCACCAGCGCCGGAGCGAGCCCCTCCATGCCCGCTCCCGATGTGCCACCTGCCGCTGTCTCCGCGGCGGCCGGCGCGTCGGTGGCTTTTTCCCGTACCGAGGTCCGCAGCGGACTCAGCCCGGACGGAAAGCTACATCAGGCCCTGGCCGTGTCCGCCTCCAAGGTCACCGCCGCGGCGTCCAAAGGAATCCTCAGCGCGCCCCTGGACACCCTCGCACCCACCAGCGCCTTCGGCTCCCGGATCAGCCCGCTGACGGGTGAAAAGGGCGAGGAACATACCGGCCAGGACTTCGCCGTCGCCTGCGGCACCGCGGTGCATGCGGCGGCCGGCGGGACCGTCAGCTTCGCCGGCTGGCATCCCTACGGCGGCGGGAACCGGGTCGTCATCGACCACGGCAACGGGCTCTCCAGTACCTACAACCACCTCTCCTCCAGCCAGGTCGCCGTGGGGCAGCAGGTGGACCGCGGGGCGGTCGTGGCCCACAGCGGAACCACCGGGGCATCCACCGGGTGCCACCTGCACTTCGAGGTGCTCATCGACAGCGCTCCCGTGGACCCTCTCGGATGGCTCTAAAACCCGCCGGAAACCGCCGTGATCGGAATGTGACATTCGGTCACAACTCATGTACCGTTGGTGGCGCACCAACTTTGACAGAAGTTGGTGCCCATGTGTGGATTGCCTAGCTCTGCCACCGCACACGGTCCGTTCGCAACATTCGTCTGGCAGGGGCGGGGGAACCAATAACGGGCTTCGCAAGAAGTCCTTGGGGTGAAGCCGCAAAGCATTTCACGGGATAGTTCCGCGTGCGGAACAGGAGTGGAATGTGGAGCGGCCGGGTGACTCCCATCCGAATCCGACAGCTTACCTCGCAGGCATTGGGAGAGGCTTCCAACGTGTCCACAGTCAATACCCTCGGCCGCCACCGCGCGGCTACGGCCAGCACGAACCCGCTGACCGTCATCTCCAAGGCAGTGTCCAGCAACGCAGGTACGTTTGGCCGCCAGGCAGCCATTGTCACGGCCGCCTCCGCCCTGATCCTCAGCGTTGGACTGCCGGCCCAGGCCGCCCAGACCGGCCGGGTTTCAGCCGATACCATCGCCGTCCAGACTGCCGCGCAGCCTGTGTCCGTGCCGGCAGCCACTCCCGCCTCGTTCGTTTCCTCCCAGGTGGAGTCCACCCCGGCGCCGGTCGTCGTCCAGGCCCCGCAGATCAAAGCCGAGGTCGCCGCCCAGGTCAAGACGGCCACCGCAGCCGTGACGGCGGCCGCTACGACCGTCAAGGCCGCTGCTGCCGCACAGCCCGCACCCGCTCCCGCTGTCGCCGTCGGAACCGGCCACGCCGGCGTCGTCGCCGCTGCCTACACCGGTATCGGCCACGCCTACGTCCACGGCGGAACCTCGCCCGTGACCGGCTGGGACTGCTCCGGATTCGTCCAGTGGGCCTACGCCCAGGCCGGTATCCACATCCCCCGCGTGAACCAGTGGAGCGTCATGGTCCAGACCTCCAACCCGCAGCCCGGTGACTTGGTCGTCCAGAACGGCGGCGTCCACGTCGGAATCTATGTCGGCAACGGCATGATCATCAGCGCCCTGAACCCGAGCCAGGGCACTATGTTGCTGCCCGCGTCCGCGACCGGAACCAGCGTTTTCTACACCCTCCCGTAAGTACAGGCGGGCAGGCGGCCCGCATAAGAAATCCCGCCGAGTCCGCTATGCCCATAAGGCCGCCATCCGCGCGGTTGAAGGAATTTGAAAGAGAGCACCGAATGTCTACTCGTGAATCGATCGCACGCCACCGTGCAGAGGTCCCGAAGACCACCTCGATCGCTGTAATCGCCAAGGCTGTCGGCAACAATGCCGGCGGCATGGGCCGCCAGGCCGCAGTCATCGCTGCCGCCTCCGGGTTGGTCCTGACCAGCGGCATCGCGGCCAACGCCGCGCAGCCCGCTGTCCAGCACTCCGGCAACGCAGCCACGCTCAAGAGCGCCGGCCAGCTGCCCCTGGCCGTCACCGCGGCCTCCACGGTGACGATTTCCTTCCCGGAAGCCACCGTTGCGTCCACCCCGGCCCCCGCCCCCGTGGTGCAGGCC
>JBIOFK010000049.1:0-14338 GCA_044447065.1 Actinomycetales bacterium
CACCAACAGTAGTAAAAATCGACTTACGCATAAAAACCAAATCCTTCAGCAGTGGGCTTGTCTGTCACAAGCACTTCGACACCACCCCACCGGCGTATGGGTCCCCCGCCAAACCGTTACCCCGCCGTAACCCACCAACCGGCCACCGCAGTCGGGCCGAAAACAGTCGAAGAAGGTCAGACTCGGCGGCTTCCCGCCCGGGAGCGCCCGCGGATTCGGTGCTTCGAAACGGAGGCGTTGTTTTTGTGTCAGCACTCCCCGGTGCCTCCCCCGCTCAATTCATCGGCCCTATCCGTCGTCGAGGACCAACTGAGCGATGACCTGGCGAAGACCTTCCGCGTCGCCGGAGTCATGCTCCAGGGCATCGGCCAAGCCGATGAGGGCCTTCCATAGGGCCCAGCCGCGCCCCCGGGCCCAGGTCGCATCTTCAACCTGCAGGGTTCTGCGGAACGCGTCCCGCGCAGCTCCGTGGAAGAAGGTCCAGGCGATCACGATGTCACAGGCAGGGTCCCCGACGCCGGCGCAGCCAAAGTCTATGACGGCGGAAAGCTTGCCGCCGCGGGTCAGCAGGTTTCCGGCAGCCACGTCACCATGGAACCAAACCGGGTCACCGTCCCAGGGGGCGGCCACGGCTTGATCCCAGACCCGCCTGACAGCGTCGCCCGGTATTTCACCGCCCAGCTTGTCAATCGCGGCCACGGTTTCGCCGGCGTAAACCGCCGGCGATGCCCCGCGGAAAAAGTTGTGTTTTCCCGGGGCGGGACCGCCCGAAGGGTCAACACGGTGGAGGGCCCGGAGAAATTGAGCCAGGGCGACGGCGAACTCCGCGGGATTTTCGACAGTCGATTCGCCGGCAACTTCGCCGTCCAGCCAGCGATAGACGGACCACGGATACGGGTAACCCTCACCCGGCGTCCCGCTAGCAACGGGGACCGGGATCGCCAATGGCAGGGGGCCTGACAGTCGCGGCAGCCAGCTTTGCTCCTTCTCCACCTGCAAGGCATACCAAGGACCGCTCGGCAGCCGGACACTCAATCTCCGGCCGAGACGAAAAGTACGATTGTCCCACCCGCCGGGCTCAACCGGGCTGATGGGAAGATCCGACCACTGCGGGAACTGTGCATTCACGAGCCGACGGGCGAGATCGCTGTCGATCGACACGTCAGGCTGTTCCGACACGGGCTGTTCCTCTCCCGCGCATTAGTGAAGGTCCGTTCCCTTTCACCTTATATGTCCCAGGCCGGAGCGGCATTCTCGGGTCGTGATGTACGCGGCAGATAATCACATATCTACACGTAAAGATTGTCAGTTTTTCCTGCCTTCCTGGCTGATTCCGACACATCCATTGACTCGAGTAGAAAATGTTGGCACAGTGTCGATGGACACCACTGGCGCAAACGTAAGACACCAGCACGCCGGGCCGCGGGCCCTACCTCAGACCTCAGTACCGCAGACCTCAGAGAGGATTTTCGATGACCATTTCCCTCGGCATTGTCGGAGCCGGCCAGTTCGCCGGCCAGTTCGCCAGGCTTTTCCGGCTGCATCCCGGCGTCGGCAGCATCGTCGTCACCGACCTGCTCCCGGAGCGCTCGGCCGCACTGGTGGAACAGGAGAAGCTGGACGGCGTCGTCGAGGACTTCGACGCCATGCTCGCCTCCGATGTGGACGCCGTCGCGATTTTTACCCAGCGCTGGACCCACGGCCCGCTGGTGGTCAGGGCGCTCCGGGCCGGCAAGCACGTGTATTCCGCCGTTCCGATGGCCATCTCCGAGGAGGAGATCGCCGACATCATGACGGCGGTCCGCGACACCGGGCTGACCTACATGATGGGTGAGACCAGCTATTACAACCCGGCCACCGTCTACGCCCGCGGCAAGCAGGCCGCCGGCGCCTTCGGCCGCGTGTTCTACTCCGAGGGCGACTACGTCCACGACATGGATCTGGGCTTCTATGAGGCCTACCAGTACAGCGGCGGCGAGGCGTGGAAGAGCACCGCCAGCTACCCGCCCATGCTCTACCCCACGCACTCGGTGGGCGGGGTCCTGGGCGCGCTTGCGGCGCACGCGGTCAGCGTCAGCTGCATCGGCATCCGGGACCGGCGCGGGGACGGCGTCTTCGACAAGGACCTCAGCATGTTCAACAACGACTTCTCCAACGCCTCCGCCCTGTTCGAGCTCAACGACGGGGGCGCCATGCGGATCAACGAGATGCGCCGGGTGGGCTACCCCTCGCACATCCGCGAATCCCGGTTCCGCTACTTCGGCACCGAGGCCAGCTTCGAACAGCTCGCCGAAGTCAGCGTCTGGCAGGACAAGGACACCGTCACGGACGTCTCCGACCTGCTGGCCACCGACGCCACGCTCTCCGCCGACGACCCGGCCCTCGCCAACGTGGCGCCGGCCCTGCGCGCCGCCTTCGTCTCCGGCCACGCCGAGGTGCACGACGTCGGACGGCTGCCGCAGGAATTCGAGGGCGCCCCGAACGGCCACGAGGGAAGCCACCACTTCCTGGTGGACGACTTCGTCACAGCCGCCGGCAAGGGAACGCTGCCGCCGGTCAACGCCTGGGTGGCCGCCCGCTTCACGCTGCCCGGCATCATCGCCCACCAGTCGGCCCTGCGCGGCGGCGAACGCCTGCAGATCCCGGACCACGGTTCGGCGCCGGTCTAAGGACGGCTAGCATTCATTCCATGACCAGGCCGGAGGTGCAGCCACCGCGTGCGGTCGTCACCCGCAAGGATGTGGCCCGGTACGCGGGGGTGAGCACCGCCGTCGTCAGTTACGTCGTCAACTCCGGACCCAAGAACGTGGCGCCGGCCACCGCCGCCCGGGTGCTGGACGCGATCCGGGTGCTGGGCTACCGGCCCAACGCAGCGGCCCGCGCGCTGAAACTCGGGTCATCGGAGATGCTGGGACTGATCATCTCCGAAAACAGCAATCCCCTTTTCGCGCAGCTGGCCCATTCGGTCGAGGAGGCCGCTGACCGCCTGGGCTTTGCTTTGCTGCTGGCCGACTCGAACGATTCCCTGGCCAAGGAGCGGCGCCACCTGCGCAACTTCATCTCCCGCCAGGTCACCGGCGTGCTGCTGGACAGCGTGGCCATCGAGCCCGATCTCGCCGAGACTGTCTCCGCGGACATTCCCGTGGTGCTGCTAAACCAGAGTCGGGCCGCCCCCGGTTTCGCCGGCGTCGGCGTCGACCTCCGGCAGGGTGCCCGTGACGCGGTGCGGCACCTGGCCGGGCACGGACACCGTAACATCGGGCTCGTCATGGGTTCCACCGTGACCTATGAGACCGATGACCGGGAACGTGGCTGGTTGGATGCGCTTGCGGCGGAAGGGCTGTCAGAGGGGCCCATTGCGCGCACCAGGTTCAGCCGCGAGGGCGGATACGCGGCAGGCAAGAGGCTGCTGGCCGGCGCCGAGCGACCCACCGCCGTCTTCGTGAGCTCGGACAGCCAGGCCGTCGGCGTGCTGCGGGCATTCCATGAGGGCGGGATCCGCATTCCGGAAGACGTCGCGATCATCTCCTTCGACGGATCCCCCGAGGCCGAATACACCTGGCCGGCGCTGACAACGGTGCAGCAGCCCCTCGCCGCCATGGCCGCCGCCGCCGTCGACGCGATAGTCGGTACCGACCCGGCCGAGCAGCTCCACCGGATCTTTCCGACAGAGCTGGTCATCCGCCGATCATGCGGCTGCCAGGCACTGTAATGCGGTTGGCCAGGACCGCTCACACGAGGATGTGCCCACTTATGCCGTCCCCTTTTCTGGGCCTTCAGTAGCCGTGACCTGCTGATAACACTCCCCACGCGGCTGCACGCCTGGGGAAAGTCCCGAGATTTCCCCGAATGGGGGCTAACCTGTCCAGATAGCCCATCCCGCCCTCGAAATCGACCAGCCTCGGCGGTCAGCGCCGCGCGGGCCCGAACCAGCGGGCCAGCGCGTCATTCAGCCCCAACCGGGTCCCGTCTCCCGTCCACGCCACATGCCCGTCCGGCCTGATCAACACAGCAGCCGGAGCGCTGACCGGACCGATCACCGGGAGTTCCCACCCGCCGTCGTACGTGGCGTCCACCAGCTGCACCCGATCGGCCCACGGGCCCAGGTTGATGTTGCCCGGCGCGCCGAGGTTGAGCAGCCCCGCGCGGGCGGTGTGCAGGAGGGTGAACACGCGCAGCGTGCCCTTGGCGGTGACGACGTCGAGATCGGGCATGCGGCGCCCGAGCAGCGGGTGCCCCGCACCGAAGTCGTAGCGGACGTCCAGGCCGGAAATGAGTCCGGCCAAACGCTTCCGGACCTCATCGATCGTCAGCAGGTCGGCCACCGTGTCGGCCAACGCGCCGATGCGCGGGTCGGCCCGCTGCATGAGCGACTGCGCCATCGTGTGCTTCAGCGCGCGGGCCCCGGCGGGGTGCCGCTCGGCGTGATAGGTCTCCAGCAGGCCGTCCGGCGCAATGCCCTTGACCACTTGGGCGAGCTTCCAGCCGAGGTTCACGGCGTCCTGGATGCCCAGCCCGATCCCCTGCCCGCCCGAAGGGGCATGGATATGCGCGGCGTCCCCGGCCAGCAGCACGCGGCCGCTGCGGTAGGCGGCGGCCTGCCGCGTGGCGTCGGTGAACCGCGAGATCCAGGTCGGACTGTGGACCCCGAAATCGGTGTTATAGACCTCGGTCAGCGCCTTGGCGAGGTCAGCCAGGGTGGGCTCGGTCGCCGGTCCGAGTTGCTTCTCGGTCACAATCACCCGCATGGTTTGCCCGTCCTCCATCAGGTGCAGTCCGTGGATCCCGACCTCGTCGATGCGGATGCCCGCCGGCGTCTCCTCGGTCACCTCCACCTCGGCGATCAGGCTGCTTCTCGTCGCATCCCAGCCGGGGAACTCGATGCCGGCAGCCTTGCGGACAGCGCTTCGCCCGCCGTCGGCGCCGACCAGATACAGCGCGTGCATCCGACCGCCGCCGGCCAGATGCACCTCGACCCCGCTGTCGTCCTGCTCGACGCCGGCCAGCTCGAGCCCCCTCTGGACCGGCACGCCCAGCTCCCCGATCCAGCCGGCCAGGATCCGCTCAATATGGTTCTGCCACAGGCCGAGTGTGTATGGGTGCCGGGTCGGAAAGTCGCTCATGTCCAGAGTCGTGGTCCCGAAGAATGCCGCCTGGACGGCGTGGCCCTCGGCGAGGAACCGGTCGGCTATCCCGCGCTGGTCGAGGATTTCGATCGTCCGCGAGTGGAAGCCGCCCGCACGTGAGCCCACCAGCTCCGGCGTCGGGCGGCGCTCCACAATCACCGCATCCACCCCCGCCAGCGCCAGCTCACCGGCCAGCATCATTCCCGTCGGACCGCCTCCGGCGATGATCACTTCAGCCATCACCATCCCCGCCTCTCCAAAGCCTTTTCCGTGCATCTCTTCCGGGCACGTCTGAGCCAGTCTGCGGCATCACGGGGGCCTTGCCGCAAGCCCCCTGGTGCGCGGTAGATTGGAAGTGGCGGGGAGACACGGAGCCCGGCAGGCCATGCTGGGCCGTTCTGTCCGCTTGATGCGTGAAGGACTCCGACGGTCCGCCTAGACTTCTTGAATGGCAATGGATCTTGAGAGCGTCTTCCTCAACGGCACGGTTGGTGCAGGCAAGACGACCACGGGCGAAACCCTGCACAGGCTCCTCGCCGACGACGGGATCGGCAGCGCGATGATCGATCTGGATCAGCTTCGGCGGAGTTGGCCTGTCCCTCCTACGGACCGGTTCCACCACGAACTTGAACTCAGGAACCTCCAATCCGTCGCAGGAAATTACCGTGATGTGGGGGCGCGGCGGTTCATCCTGGCAGGAGTGCTTGAGGACCGTACGGAAGTTGACCGTTACCGCGCTGCCCTGGGTGGAGGGAAACTGACGCTGATCCGGCTGGAGCTGCCCATTGAGGATGTTCAGGAGCGGCTCCGGAGCCGACACGAACCGGACAGCGCGGAGTTGTCCTGGTACCTGCATCGCAGCGGCGAGCTCCATGGCATCCTGGCGCAAGCCCGCCTCGAACAGCACATTGTGGCGGCAGGAGGGCGGGCGCCCAAGGACGTGGCGCAAGCGGTGCGTGCCCTGCTTGGGTGGTAGAGGCAGCCAAGCGCGAAGATGAGGCAGGGGAAGGAAGGCTGGGTTCCGAATCCGGAACCCAGCCCGGGCACGGCGCCATCAATCGACGGCTGTGCTGCGACGCTTCCGCCGAAATGTCAGCAGGCAAAGAAAAGGCCCCGGAAATCCGGGGCCAAATCAGCAGGCCAGAGACGATATGCCTCTGGCCTGCTGATTTCTAGTGGAGATGGGGGGAATTGAACCCCCGTCCGATGTCGTGTTAGCAGGGCTTCTCCGGGCGCAGTTCGCGTCGGGATTTCTCGGCCCCAGCCATCCTGCGAACAGGTGGCTGACCCGGGCCCAGCCGTCTAAGTGTCCCGGTGGCTCCAACGGCGAGAGCTACCAGCAGTGGCTATTTAAATGACGCCAGTATCAGGGGCAATAGCAACCTCTGGCTGACGGACTGTCTTACTGCTTAGGCAGCAAGAGCGAAGTCAGTGCGCGATGTTTTGGCACTTATGGTTTTGCAGACAGCGTTTACGAGATAATTCTGCATCCTCGGCCCGCTTCACCTGCTGCGACTGACATCGTCGAAACCTGTCATCCCCGTATGGTGTTATCAAAGTCCGCGTCTGACGGCGGATTAACCAGTGTAGCGCAGATGGGCCGCAGATTATTCCCGGGCACCCGGTTTCTCAGGCGGCCGGCACCCAGGCCTCGGGCCTCGCCGACCGGCACCTACGGTCCCAGCAGGCCTGCCCCTGCTTTCTTGGTCAGCACCAGCAGCGCCGCGGCGTCCACCTGTTTGGCGAAGGCCGGGTCAGCCCGGTAGCGGTCCAGCATTCCCTGGTAGAGCACTGGCAGTTTGGCCTGGTTGGTGCACAGGGCCATGGTGCCGCCGGCCGCGATGAAGTCCGCGGCCCGGTTGGCTTCGTTGAAGGGTGAGAGCTGCACCGCGTCGCACAGGTCGTCGGAGACCACGATTCCGGTGAAGTTCAGGTCTCCGCGGATCATGTCCCTGAGGACGACGGGCGAGAACGGGGCGATGTGGTCCGGGTCAATGGCCGGGTAGTAGGCGTTGGAGGCCATCACCCAGCCCGGGACAGCCTGCACCGCGTCGCGGAAGGGCTGCACGTAGGGGTCGTTGCGGACCGTGATGGAATCGGTGACGGCGGTGGAGGTGTCCGTATTTGCTGTCACCCTGCCCAGGCCGGGAAAGTGTTTGACCACCGGCAGGACCCCGGCGTCGGCCATGCCCTGCGCGAAGGCGGTTCCGTGGCTGCTGACGACGGCCGGGGTGAACCCGAATTCACGGTTGTAATGGCCGATCGGGATGTTGGACGGTGCGAACGCCGCGGACGGGACCGTGTCCATGACGGGTGCGAAGTTGACGTTGATCCCAGCCGCCGCCAGTTCCCGGCCCCACTCCGCGGCCTGTCCGCGCAGCACGCCCGGCGCCAGCGTGCCCTGCTGCAGCGCCGAGGGCATGGCCGAGAAACCGGGGCCGTTGAGGATCTGCACCAGCCCCCCCTCCTGGTCCGTGGCGATGAACTGCTTCACTCCCCCGGTCGCCGCGGCGCTCGCGTGGGTCCGCAGCGCCGCCACCACGGATGCGGCGGCGGCTGACCCGGCGTAGCTGCGGCCCTTCAGGAAGACGTTGCCCACGTGGTCCAGATCCAGCGCGGCCAGGGTGTTCGCGTCGGCGCCGCCGACCGGCGAGCTGACCATCAGGACCTGGCCGATCCGCTGCTCGGGCGTCAGCGCCGCCAGGACCTGCTGGGCGGGCGGCTTGGTCGGAACAGGAACCGTCGGTGCGGAAGTCGGTGCGGGGGCCGGTGCCGGCACGGATTCCGTCGGCGTCGCGGAGAGAGGGGCCGACGACGGCGGTGCCGCGGCGGTCGTGGGTGCGCCGGAACCGGAGGTGGCCGGCAGCGGTCCCTGGCTCACGCCGTCGTGCGCCGAACGGAAAAGCCCCGGGGCGCCAAGGAACACCACCGCCGCCGCAAGCCCCGCGGCGGCGACGACAGCGATGGTCACCCACCAACGCTTCGATAGTTGTGCCATCTGTGACAGGCCTCCGTCCCGGCTCCGAGCCTACGCGCCCGCGCGGCCCTGGCGCAGGTGGGCCTCGGCGAGGGCGTCCATTTCGTCATCGCTGAGCGCATCGACATCCGCCTGCTCCCGCTTGTCCGTCCTGGAGAAGCGGACAAACATCAGCACGATGATGGGGAGGTCCGCGACCTCGCAGATGAACCAGAGCCAGTCCCCCGCCAGCTGCTGGTCGCGCAGCGGATTCGGGAACCAGGCCGCGGGGCCGCTGGCGGCGGCGACCCCGTCCAGGACGTGCCCGTTGAGCCGGAGCAGGATGCCCGGAATCGCGTCGGCCATCAGCTCGATGAAGGCGAAGACGAACTCGACCATCAGCAGCGACGTGGTGGTGCGGGTTCCGGCCTCCGTGATCGGCAGGATCAGCAGCAGGCCCAGCAGCGGCACCAGAACGGCGATCAGCCCCTCGGCCAGAGGGCTCAGCCGGGCGACGCCGGACAGCGGCGTCAGCATCATCGAGAAGATCAGCACGCTCAGCAGGGGGGCGATGATGGCGTTGCCGAAGAGTTTCATCGGCCAGCGGGCCGCCCTGGCCAGGCGTTGCCCGGCAGGGGTGTCCCCGAGGGCGGCGCGGGCCAGGGTGAGCGGTTTGCCCAGTGCCATCAGCACCGGGACCACGAAGAGCAGCACGGCCAGGCGGATGGAGAACGCCCAGCGCAGCGATGACGAGTAGGCGCCCAGGAACCCGAAGGAGACCACCGCGTACAGGCCCAGGCCCAGCAGGTAGAACGCAGCGGTCCTGTGCAGCGGCCACCGCATTCCGCGCTGGCCCGCGCGGCGCAGTCCCCAGCCGAATCCTGCCGCGGCCGCCAGCAGCAGCCCGGCCGCCCAGGGGTCGAACGTCCAGGTGGAGAGGAAGTCGGCCAGCGGTGGCATCAGCCCCGGTTCTTTTCCCGCATGGCGCGCAGGGCCTCGCGGTTGTCCTGCTTTTCGCGCAGGGTCTGGCGCTTGTCGTATTCCTTCTTACCCTTGGCCAGGGCGATTTCGACCTTGGCGCGGCCGTCGGAGAAATACAGCTGCAGGGGCACGATGGTGAACCCCGATTCGCGCGTCTTGTGCGCAATCTTGTCCAGTTCCTCCCGGTGCAGCAGGAGCTTGCGCCGGCGCCGGGCGGAGTGGTTCGTCCAGCTGCCGTTGAGGTATTCGGGAATGTAGACGGATTCCAGCCACAGCTCGTCGTTGTAGAACGTGGCGAAGCCGTCCACCAGCGAGGCCCTGCCCTCGCGCAGCGATTTCACCTCGGTGCCCATCAGGGCCAGCCCCGCCTCGTAGGTGTCGAGGATGTGGTAGTCGTGCCGGGCCTTCCGGTTGGTGGCCACTACCTTCAGGCCACTTTCTTTGGGCACGGTACTGCTCCTTTTCGATTCCTGCGGCCTCAGCCGCGTCGGCGGCGGGGGGCGGCCGGGGTACGCAAAAGCCGCCTCACCAGTCTACCGCCCTAGAGCAGGGTCATCGGGTCCACCGGAGTGCCGTTGAGCCAGGTTTCAAAGTGGGCGTGGCAGCCGGTGGAATTGCCCGTGCTGCCGGTGTAGGCGATCAGCGTGCCCGGCTCCACATGCTGGCCGACCGAGACCGTGACCGATGTGTTGTGGTAATAGACGGTGGTCAGGGCGTTGCCCTGGATGACGCCGTGGCTGATCATCACGGTGTTGCCGCCGCCCAGGTTCGTCCAGCCGGCGACCGTGACCGTGCCGGCGGCGGGTGCATAGACCGGGGTGCCGCAGGGCGCTCCGAAGTCGATGCCGGTGTGCAGGTACGAGCCGGTGCCGTTGAAGTCGATGGTTCCGGCCGGCACCGTACGCCAGCCCCAGCCGGAGGTGATCGGAATATTGGCCGCGAACGGGTGGCGCAGGCCGAAGGCGGAGGGGTTGCCCGGCGGCGGGGCCACGTAGTTCTGGTTTCCGGCGGCCAGTGCCGCTGCCCGGGCGGCGGCCGCGGCGGCCTCCCGTTCCTTGCGCTGGCGCTCGGAGATCTGCGCGGCAACCTCCGCCTGCTGGGCCTTCACCTGCGCCAGGGCGGCCTGGATCTGCGGCTTCTTGGCCTCAAGCTGGGCGTTGAGCGCCGTGGTGTCACTGATCAGCGTGTCCACCTGGGTCTTCTTGGCCGCGGCGTCATCGCGGGCCGACTGCTCGGTGGCCAGGGCCGCGTCGGCCTTGGCCTTCAGGTCCTTTATTTCACCCTCGACGGCGGCCAGCCGGGCGGCGGAGTTGACGTTCGTGGCCGCCTGCTGGCTGAGCTTGTCCAGCGCGGCGTTCTGGCTGCGCATGGCCGAATTCGCCAGGTCCATCGACGATGCCAGGGTGCTGCTGCCGCTGCTGCCGAAGAGCAGTGACAGGTCGGTGGGCACGCCGCCCGACTTGTAGGACTGGGAGGCGATCTGTCCTATCAGTTTCTTGGTGGCGGCCACCTGCGCCTGGTCCGACTGGATCTGCGCGGTGATCTTATCCTTGCTCTGCTGGGCCAGGTCCACCCGCGCCGCGAGTGACTGCACCTCGGCCGTCGCGGCGGCCACCTTGCTCTGCGCATCGGCCAGGGCCTGCTGCGCACCGGGCAGCTGGCCCTGGTACAGGGTCAGGTCCGCGGCGGACTTCGCCACCCCGGCGTCGACGAATTCCAGCGACGCGGCGACGTCGGCGGCCTTGTTCTGCAGCGCCTGCGCCTGGTCATCCAGGCTGTCGGCACTGGCCGGTCCGGCGACAAAGAACGCCCCGGCCAGGGCGACGATCACGGCGGCGCTGAGGGTGCGCCGGGTCAGGGCAGCCAGCCGGTGTCCCTGCGTCCGGCGGGCGGCGTTCGTTGTCGGGAGCATGTCCTACACCTTCAGGTATTTGCGCAGAGTCAGCAGTGAGGAGATCCCGGCCAGCAGTATGCCGAGCACAATCAGCGCCGGGGCGATGATCAGCGCCTGGGTACTGGAGATGAAGGCCGTGTCGCGGTACTGCTGGGCCAGGTATCCCTGGATAAAGAATTTGGAGACCAACCACAGCGTAGTCGATGCCAGGGCCGCCCCGATCACCGCGGCTATCACGCCCTCCAGCACAAAGGGCAGCTGGATCACCGCCTTCGACGCGCCCACCAGGCGCATGATCCCGGTTTCCCGCCGTCGGCTGAACGCCGAGAGCCGGATGGTAGTGGCAATCAGAAGCACCGCGCAGACGATCATCAGTGCCGCGATGGTCACCGCCACCACCGAGGCGCCGTTCATGACCGAGAACAGCTTTTCCAGCAGCTGGCGCTGGTCAATCACCGAGTCCACGCCCGGGACGGAGGAGAAGGATTCATTGATGATCTGGTATTTCTCCGGATTGACCATGTTCACCCGGAAGGAGGAGGGCAGCTGATCCGCCGTCACCGTGTCCACGATGGGCGAGTTGGCGAACTGTTCCTTGAAGTGTTTGAGCGCCTCGTCCTGGGATTCGTAGGTGGCGCTGGTGACGTACTGCTTGATGGCGGGCGAATCCAGCAGTGCCTGGATGTTGGCCTTCTGTTCCGCCGTTACCGGCCCGGCTGCGCAGTTGGGCGAGGAGGAGGTATCCCCGCACAGGAAGACGGCAACCTGGACGCGGTCGTACCAGTAGCCCTTCATCTGGCTGATCTGCATCTGCAGCAGCCCGGCCGCGCCGACAAAGGTGAGGGACACGAAGGTGACCAGGATGACCGAGACCACCATGGACATGTTCCGGCGGAGGCCTGAGCCGATCTCGCCGAGAATGAAGGCCAGCCTCATTTGCGGGCCCCCGCAATCCCGGACTCGTCGGGCGCGGAGGCGCCGCCGTCGTCGTCGCTGGTGGACTGCTGGATGATGGGCATCATCGAGGTGTACAGCGCCTTGGCCTCGTCGCGCAGGATCACGCCGTTGCGCAGTTCGATGACCCGCTTGCGCATGGAGTTGACAATGTCATCGTCATGGGTGGCCATCACCACGGTGGTGCCGTTCTGGTTGATCTTGTCCAGCACCTTCATGATGCCCACGCTGGTGGTGGGATCCAGGTTGCCCGTCGGTTCGTCGGCGAGCAGGATGCCGGGCTTGTTCACGACGGCGCGGGCGATCGCCACCCGCTGCTGCTCGCCGCCGGAGAGCTCATGGGGCATCCGGTTCTCCTTGCCTTCCAGACCCACCGTCTTCAGGACTTCCGGCACGGTTTCGCGGATGATGCCACGGCTCTTGCCGATCACCTGCATGGCGAAGGCCACGTTGGCGAAGACGGTTTTCTGCGGCAGCAGGCGGAAGTCCTGGAAGACAACGCCGATCCCGCGGCGCAGGCGGGGCACGCGCCAGGAGGAAATGTTGGCCACGTTCTGGCCGGCCACGTAGACGGAGCCGCGGGTGGCGCGGTCCTCCTTGAGCACCAGGCGAAGGAAGGTCGACTTGCCCGAACCGGAGGCGCCGACCAGGAAGGCGAACTCGCCGCGGTCGATTTCCAGGGAGATGGAATCCAACGCCGGGCGGCTTTTCTGGTCGTAGACCTTGGTGACATTATCGAAACGAATCATGACTTTGCTAACCAAACCGTCTGACCCAATCAGCGCGAAACTGACAACCGGTGCATGGGCATCTGCTGGGGGGAAGAGTCCACCGGCCATCTGACTATAGGTTTCGATATTCCCTTCCGCGGGGAAATGGCCCGGTGTGTCGCCATTTGGCGTAGCAGCCCGCAGCGGGAGCCCCGGCGACTGTAGGCTCGTGGCGTCGCCTCGTCGCCGGCGGAACCGGCGGCGGCCCCGCCCGTGGAGAGGAGCAGGATGGTCACGTTCGGCATCGAAGAGGAGTATTTCCTGCTTGACCCGGCGACGGGCCTGCCGGCGTTTGTCAGCGCCGAGGTGCGCAGGCTGCTGAGCGAGTCCGGTGACGTGGCCGACGGCGATATCCAGGCCGAGCTGCTGGCCTGCCAGGTGGAGACCTCCACCCCGCCGTGCGCGACACCGGCCGAGGCCCTGAGGTCGCTGACCGCGTTCCGGACCGAGCTGCACCGGGCGGCGCAGAAGATGAAGGTCAGGGCGGCGTCGGTGGCCACCCCGCCGCGGATGCGCACGGAAGCGCCCGAGGTGACCGATAAGCTGCGCTACCACCAGCTGCGGGAGAGCGCGCGGGAGATTGTGGCGGACCAGTACGTCAGCGGACTGCATGTGCACGTGAACATTCCCGACAAGGACGCCGGCGTACGGGCCCTGAACCGGATCCGCCCGTGGCTGCCGGTCATCGTGGCCATCGGCGCGGACTCCCCGTTCTGGCAGGACCGGGACAGCGGCTTCGCCAGCTGGCGCACCATCTCCTACCGGCGCTGGCCGGTCCAGGGCCTGCCGCCGGTGTTCGAGGACGCGGCCGATTACGAAAAACGGGTGCAGCGGCTCGTGGACACCGGAGTCATCATCGACCGGGGCGTGATCACCTGGGTGGCGCGGTTGTCCGAGAACTATCCGACGCTGGAGGTCCGGGCGGCGGACGCCCAGCTGGAGGCCCGGGACTCGGTCCTGCTGGCGGCCCTGATCCGTGCCCTGGTGGTCACCGCCCTAAACGACGGCATCGAGCCGCGCCCGCAGGATGCCGCGATGCCGGAAGTGCTCGACGCGGCGCTGTGGCAGGCGGGCCGGCACGGTCTCGAGTCCAACCTGCTCAATCCGCTGAGCGGTTCCCTGGAACCGGCCTGGGATGTGGTGGGGGCGCTGGCGGCCATGGTCGCCCCGGCGCTGGCCGCGGAAGGCGACGGCGCCTTCGTCGCGGCGGGCCTGGACCGGCTCCGCACCGTGGGGACCGGCTCGGTCCGCCAGCGCGCGGCGATGGAATCAGGCGGGATGCCGGCGCTGATTGACCTGTTCACCACCTCGCTGACCGAGGTCCGCTGAGGCCGCGGTGCGGTGGCGGCGTCTGGCCGCCGGCCGTGATGCTGGTCTAGGCCTCGGCGTTGCGGTTGTCCGCGCGCCAGCGGATGCCGGCGTCGATGAAGCCGTCCAGGTCCCCGTCCAGCACATTGGCCGCGTTGCCGACCTCGTGTTCGGTGCGCAGGTCCTTGACCATCTGGTACGGGTGCAGCACGTAAGAGCGCATCTGGTCACCCCAGGACGCCTTGACATCACCGGCCATGGCCTTCTTTTCCGCGTTCTCCTCGGCCTGCTTAAGCAGCAGCAGCCGGGACTGCAGCACGCGCAGGGCCGCGGCCCGGTTCTGCAGCTG
>JBIOFK010000050.1:0-14294 GCA_044447065.1 Actinomycetales bacterium
CTTCGGCGGCGGGGAGCGGGAGCTTGACCTGGAGGTGCTGCGGACGGCCTTCGAAACCGTCAGTTCACCCGGCCGCCTGGAAGTGGTCCGCACCTCCCCGTCCATCGTGGTGGATGCGGCGCACAATCCGGAGGGAATCCGCGTGAGCGCCGAGGCGCTGCAGGAGGCGTTCAGCTTCAGCAAGCTCGTGCTTGTCCTGGGCGTGCTCCACGGCAAGGACACCGAGGGAATCCTGCGCCAGCTGCAGGAGTCCTTCGGCGAACTGGCCGAGGAAATCTGCCTGACTCAGTCCAACTCGCCGCGGGCCATCCCGGCCGCCGAACTGGCGGAGCTGGCCGCCGATCTTGGCTGGCGCGAGGAGAACATCCACATCACGCAGAAACTCGACGATGCCATCGAGTGGGCCGTCGAGCGGGCCGAGGCCAACAATGACCTCGCCGGCGGTGTGCTGATCACCGGCTCCATTACGCTTGTCGCCGACGCCCGCATCCTGCTTGGCCGCCCCGGCGGGGAGGCCAGCCGTGGCTAAGCTGACCCGTGCCCAGCGCGAATGGCGGCCCGGCATGCCCAAGAAGCGCCGGTCCACCAAGGTGATGTTTGCCTCCACCGTCCTCGGGCTCGAGGCCTTTGTGGCGTTCTTCGCCACCCTGGTCGCCTTCGGGCTCAAGGCCGGCGGCCTGCCCGCCGGAGTCATCCTGGGCGGCGGACTGGCGCTGGCCGTGGTGCTGGTCCTGGCCTGCGCCGTCGTGTCCCGGCCCTGGGGGCCGGCCGTGGGCTGGGTCCTGCAGCTGGTGCTGATTCTCACCGGCTTCCTGCAACCCATGATGTTCTTCATCGGTGCCGCCTTCGCGCTGGCCTGGTGGTACGCCCTGCGCACCGGGCTGCGGCTGGACCGCGAGAATGCCCGCCGGGACGCCGAACAGGCCGCCTGGGAGGCCGACCACTCCGGCCAGGGCTGGGCCGGCGAACTACCCTGATCCGGCCCCCGGACCCGTCTGTCACCACAGTCTTTTCAACCTTCAACCATCACAGCATTAGGAGCAACCATGACCACCGAGCGCACCCTTGTCCTGGTCAAGCCCGACGGCGTTGCCCGCCGGCTTTCCGGAGCGATCCTCGCCCGCATCGAAGCCAAGGGCTACGTCCTGGCCGAACTGAAGAAGACCGCGGCCACCCGGGAACAGCTTGAGCAGCATTACGCCGAGCACGCCGGCAAACCCTTTTACGAACCCCTCCTGGAATTCATGCTTTCGGGCCCCGTTGTCGCGGCCATTTTCACCGGTGAGCGCGTCATCGAGGGCTTCCGCTCCCTTGCCGGGGCCACGGATCCGACGACGGCGGCCCCGGGCACCATCCGCGGCGATTTCGGCCGAGACTGGGGAGAAAAGGTCCAGCAGAACCTCGTCCACGGGTCGGACTCGGTCGAGTCGGCCGAACGCGAGATTGGTATCTGGTTCGCCTAGCCGGCCGGCCGAACGCGAGATCGGTATCTGGTTCGCCTAGCCGGCCCCGCCGCCGATAAAGATGTTAATGAAACGGAAGAATATGCTGGCGATGACGCCCAGGTAGAGCAGTCCGACGATCACCCAGGCCCAGGCGGTGAGGAACCTGGTGACGGACGCGGGGACGCGGATGGTGCCGGCCACGAAGTTGCGCAGGGTGACGAAGACGAACATCGGGATCATCATGGCCCAGACGATCATGCAGTAGGGGCACAGGATGCCGATGGCGTACAGCGCCTGCGACCAGAGCCAGACAATCATGATGAAACCCAGGGTGACGCCGGTCTGCAGGCCGATCCAGAACCAGCGGCCGAATCGGGCACCGGAGAGCAGCGCCATGCCCACGGTGATGATCACGGCGAACGCGAAGACGCCGATCAGAGGGTTCGGAAATCCGAAGAGTTCAGCCTGGTGCGTCTTCATGACCGCCCCGCAGGAGACCCACGGATTCAGATCGCAGCTGACGGTGGCGTTCGGGTTCACATAGAGCTCGATCCTGTCCAGCATCAGGGCGAAGCCGGCAATCCAGGACACCGCACCGGTAATCAGCAGCAGCGCGCCGAAGGGCCGGGAACGGGTGAGTGCGGGCCAGCGGCGCTCCGGATCGGCAGCGGACGGTCCAACAGGACCCGCGCCAACGGAATCCGGGCCGCTGCGATCTGTGTCGGCCCCGCCGTCCGTCACGGATGGGAATGCTGCGGGAATCCTGCTCTTGGCCATAATCACCTTCGTTGTCGCTACCGGGCGGTCCGGCACGATTCTAGCCCGCCGGACTGGGAGGGCGCCGAAGACGGCTGCCTGCCCCCGCGGCGGGAAGCCTGCCGGGCGCGCCGCAGGGGCCGCAGGTGGCCAATACCGGCCGGCGGGGATCGGATGTGAGAGAATGGAGGTGGCTGGACCCCGATCCACATTCGGTGTTCAGTCCAATGGCAAGCGTTTCTGCTCGCCCGGTGATGAATTGGCTGCGGCCGGGAAAAACACCCGCCACGCCCGATATCCACCGGCCGGCCCCTGCTGGAAAGGACCTGCGGGAGAGAAAAGGCGCCATTGGCCTGAGAGTGTTGCCGTGCCCCATAGCTGGCCCGAACTCTTCGGTAGCCCACGAACTTTCTGTCAACGCCCGCGGGTTTTGACGATTACGCTCCCCAGGGCGCCGAATGTGGCGGTGTCGAGGGGGCTGGAGTGATACCACATATGGTCGATGATCAGGTTTTTGACACAACGAACGAATCAGCCGCCGAGCCCGTGCGGAAGGCACCGGTTCGCCGCAGCCGCGCCAAGAAGGCGCCCGAGCCCGGAGCGGCCGGGGATGCGGGATCGGCGGGCGCAGGAGCGGCCGACGTTGCTGCCGAGCCGGCACCGGTCGCCGCCGAACCGGCCAAGAAAGCCCCGGCACGCCGCTCCAGGGCGAAGAAGGCCGTAGACGCCGCTCCCGTCGGAGCCGCCGCCGCTTCCGTGCCGGCCGAAGCGGTAGCCGTGGCCCCGCAGGACTCCGCCATCGATCCCGGGAACCCGGTTGAGGCGCCGCCGGCCACGAAGGCGCCGGTCCGCCGGACCCGGGCGAAGAAGGCCGCAGAACCCGCTCCCGTCGACGTCGTGGCCGACGCCCCGGCGGCGGTCCCCGAAGCAGCCGCCGCCAAGACCACACGCAGGAGAACCCGCACAGCGGCCTCCGGAACGGCCACAGCCGAGGCCACCGTTACCGCCGGCTCTGCGGAGGCCGCAACGGCGGAAGCCGCACCGACCAAGATCACGGCTGCGGCCGGCAGCGACCAGGCCGCAGCGCCGTCGTCGCCCTTCCTGGTCCCCGCCTCCCCGGTCTCGGTGCTGTTCCAGGCGCCGGACCTGAGCGCCGTCGTGCCGGTGCCCGCCGAGACCGACGACGACACCGATGACGGCGACGGCGACGGCGGAGGACGCCGCCGGAGCCGCAACCGCCGGAGCCGTGCCGGCCGGAACGACTCGGCCGAGACCTCCGAGACCTCCGAGGCCGCGGGGGATGATACCGACGCGGACCAGGGTGAGGCAGCCGGCGACGGCTCGTCCACCCGGCGCCGTCGCCGCCGCCGCCGTGGCGAGCAGGACCTGGAACTGTCGGGAGGCTCCGGGGACGACCCGCCCAACACGGTCACCCGGGTCCGTGCCCCGCGCCAGCACACCGAAGCCCCCCTCTCCGATAAGGTGACCTCGCTGCGCGGATCCACCCGGCTTGAGGCCAAGAAGCAGCGCCGCCGGGAATCCCGCGATTCCGGGCGCCGCCGCCAGGTTATTACCGAGGCCGAGTTCCTGGCCCGCCGCGAATCCGTGGACCGGGCGATGGTGGTGCGCCAGAGCGATGACAGGATCCAGATCGGCGTCCTCGAAGACGGCATCCTGGCCGAGCATTTCGTCTCCAAAACCCAGCAGGATTCGCTGATCGGCAACGTCTACCTGGGCAAGGTCCAGAACGTGTTGCCGAGCATGGAAGCGGCGTTCGTGGATATCGGACGCGGCCGTAACGCTGTCCTCTACGCCGGTGAAGTCAACTGGGACGCCGCGCATCTGGACGGCGCTCCCCGGCGGATCGAGAATGCACTCAAGTCAGGGGATTCGGTCCTGGTGCAGGTCTCCAAGGATCCCGTGGGCCACAAGGGTGCCCGGCTCACCAGCCAGATTTCCCTGCCCGGCCGCTACCTGGTCTACGTACCGGGCGGTTCCATGACGGGGATTTCCCGCAAGCTTCCCGATGTGGAGCGCAACCGGCTCAAGCGGATCCTCAAGGACCACCTGCCGGAGAACGCGGGCGTCATTGTGCGCACCGCCGCCGAAGGGGCCAGCGAGGAGGAGCTCACGCACGACATCAACCGGCTCCGCGTGCAGTGGGAAGGCATCGAGGCCCGGGCCACCTCCACGAAGGCGCTGTCTCCGGAGATGCTCTACGGCGAACCGGACCTGACCATCAAGGTCGTCCGCGACGTCTTCAACGAGGACTTCAGCAAGCTCATCATCTCCGGCGAAGAGGCCTGGGACACCGTCGAGGCCTACGTGACCTACGTGGCCCCGGACCTGGTGGACCGGCTGGAGAAGTGGACCAAGGATGAGGACATCTTTGCCGCCCACCGGATCGAGGAGCAGATAGCCAAGGCACTGGAGCGCAAGGTCTACCTGCCCTCCGGCGGCTCCCTGGTGATCGACCGCACCGAGGCCATGACGGTGGTCGACGTCAACACCGGCAAGTTCACCGGCTCGGGCGGCAACCTGGAAGAGACCGTCACCAAGAACAACCTTGAGGCGGCCGAGGAAGTCGTCCGGCAGCTGCGGCTGCGCGACATCGGCGGCATCATTGTCATCGACTTCATCGACATGGTCCTCGAATCCAACCGCGACCTCGTGCTCCGCCGGCTGGTGGAGTGCCTGGGCCGCGACCGGACCAAGCACCAGGTGGCGGAAGTGACGTCGCTGGGCCTGATCCAGATGACCCGCAAGCGGATGGGAACCGGTCTGCTCGAAGTGTTCGGCGAGCAGTGCGAGGCCTGTGCCGGCCGCGGCGTGGTGACGCAGGACGTCCCGGTGGAGCACCGCCGCAGCCAGCACACGCACGCCGCCGAGACGCACCAGCCGCTGCCCCGCGCGGAGCAGCAGTCAGGCGCCCGTCCGTCCCGCGGTGAGAAGAAGCGCGGCCGCGGCAGGGGCGGCAGCGGCCAGCAGGAGCAGGCGGCCGACGCGCCGCAGTCCGCGGCCCAGCATGACGGGCTGAGCGACGACGAGCGGCAGGCGAAGGCCAATGCGGCCCGCGCTGCGCTGGCCAATATCGCCGCGGCCACCCACCACCCGGCGCACCACGAGGACGAGCAGGCGCACGACGGCGCCGCGCAGGGTCAGGCGCACGACGGCGGCACTACCGCCGCCGCCAGCGACCGCGGTCCGGCCGCCGCCGCCAGCGACCGCGGTCCGGCCCAGGCCGACGGTGGCCGTGGTTCGGCCCCGGCTGACGGTGGCCGCGGGTCGGCCCAGTCCGACGAGCTCCGGAGCAGGTTCACGCAGGCGCCGATCAGTCCCGAAACCGGTGGCCGCAACGGCCAGATCCGCGACGGCCGTGACCGGCGCGGACAGGGCAACCCCCGGGGACAGGGCGGCGGGCAGCGTTCGTCCGCCCCGTCCCAGCGCCAGGACGCCCCGGCGCGGACGTCACCGGCTCCTGTTTCCACGGCGCGCACGGCTGCTGTCGGCAGGGGCGCCGCGGACAAGGCCGCCGGCGTTCCCCCGGTGGTGACCTTCGGCGGCGAGGCAGTCGAACTGCCCCGCGGCGGCCGGAAGAGCCCGGAACCCGCAGTGGATCCGGCGCAGGCACTCGCCGGACTCGCCGAGGCGCTGAACCACATTGCCGAGACCCCCGAAGCGGTGGACCACTCAGGTCTGGACGCTGAGGGCCGCCCGGCGGCGCAGCAGCCCCGGCGCGGACGGCGGAACCGTGCGGCGAGCCGTCCGCAGGGCGCGGCCAACGCTGTCGAGGTCCAGCGGCGCACCGGCGGGAGAGCGCAGGAGGCACCGCATCTGGCCTCCGCCGCGAACGCAGCAACCCCTGACGCGGACGCAACCGCGCCAGCGGCAGCGGCCAAGCCGGCCGCCGCCGCGAAGTCCGCCGCAGCAGAGCCGCTCATCCTGGGAGTCGGTGTTCCGGCCTCGGAACTCTAACGCCGAACGGCGGCACGCGGTTTTCCCGTGCCTGCGCATCCACGCTAGGCTGATGCGCAGACACGGGGTGCCGCGCGCAGTGCCGGCTGAGACGAAACCCGTTGAACCTGTCCGGTTAGTACCGGCGGAGGGATGTCTTCCATGCCGCAGCCGATGGCCAGCACGCCCCACCGTTCCGGAACCGTCGCCACCCAGGCACCGGCACATCCGGCCCCGGCCGGTCCCGCACCGGCCCATCCGGCCCCGGTGCCGCCGGACCTGCGGCAGGTGCCCCGGGTCCTCAGCATCGCCGGCTCCGATCCCTCCGGCGGCGCCGGCATCCAGGCGGACCTGAAAAGCATCGCCGCCAACGGCGGTTACGGCATGGCCGCCATCACGGCGCTCACCGCCCAGAACACCCTTGGCGTGCTGGGCGTGCATGTGCCTCCGGCGGACTTCCTTACCGCCCAGCTCAACGCCCTCGCGGATGACATCGTCATCGACGCCGTCAAGATCGGCATGCTTGCCAATGCTGAGGTGATCCGCGCGGTGCATGACTGGCTGCTGCGGTGCCGACCCGCCGTCGTCGTCCTTGACCCGGTGATGGTCTCCTCCAGCGGATCCCGGCTGCTCGCCGCCGACGCTGAAGACGCGCTGCGCTCCCTGCTTCCGCTGGCGGACGTGCTCACGCCCAATCTGCCCGAACTCGCAGTGCTGCTGGACCTGCCACTGGCGCTGGACTGGCCGGACGCCGTGCGGCAAGGCCAGGAACTGGCCGCCGCTGCCGGCACCCGCGTGCTGGTCAAGGGCGGCCACCTGGCCGGTGACCAGGCCAGGGATGCCCTGGTCCAGCCCGACGGCGCGACCGTCGAGTTCGCTGCCGCACGCGTCAGCACGCGCAATACCCACGGCACGGGATGTTCCACCTCGGCCGCACTCGCCACTGTCGCGGCGCGGCGCGGAGACTGGACCGAGGCCGTGGGGGAAGTCAAAGCCTGGCTGCACGGGGCGCTAGAGCACGCCGATGAACTGCAAGTCGGATCCGGCCACGGCCCCGTCAACCACTTCCACGAACTGTGGGCTGCCGCCCCGCCGAGGTCGGACGGGTTCAGCGGCTCCCTCTGAAACGGCATCACCGAGGTACGGGCGGACATCTTTGCCCTGCCGTTCATCCGGAAACTGGAGGACGGCACGCTGCCCGGGCCGCAGTTCGCCTACTACCTGGCGCAGGACGCCCTGTATCTCAATGCCTACTCCAGGGTCCTGGCCCGGGCCAGCGCGCTCGCCCCGACGGAGTGCGAACAGCTGTTCTGGGCAACGTCGGCGCGCAACTGCCTCGTGGTGGAGGCCCGGCTGCACCGCTCCTGGCCCGGCGTCGAAGCTGCACCGGCCGGACCGGGTCCCGTGACCAAGGCCTATGCCGACCACCTGCTTGCGGCCTCCGCCGCCGGGAGCTACGCGGAGCTGGTGGCGGCGGTGCTGCCGTGCTACTGGCTATACGCCGAGGTGGGGGAGGTGCTGCATGGGCGGTACACGGAGCGGGGGGACGCTCCGGCGCACCCTTACGGGGCCTGGCTGGAGACCTACGCGGACCCCGAGTTCGCGCTGGCCACCCGGACCGCCGTCGCGCATCTGGACGCCGCCGCGCGGGCTGCATCCGGCGCGGAGCGGGAGCGGATGCGGGCGGCCTTTATGCAGTCCGCCCGCTATGAACTGGAATTCTTCGCAACCCCGGCCCGCTTCGGCGCGCCGTAGCTGCTGATCCGGCGGATTTCGGCGGCCGGCCGGTATTATGGCTGTGCGCGCTACTCGTCGAGGGAGCGCGCAAGTGTTCCCTAGCACGTGCCGGTCTCCGGTGCCAGCCTTATTTGCCGCCGAAGAGATAAGTAGCGTAAACTAAATCCTCGGTGCTTACGCCACCTCAGGGCATCACTCTCTGGCATTGAGTCCATTGAGGTCCGCGGCGTTGAGGCATGGTGTGTAAGAGCACAGCTGAACCGGATTCCCATCCACGGTTCCGCACGCAAACTTTGTAATAAACGTCGAGAGAAGTGAGTTCCCCAGTGGTGTACGCGATTGTCCGCACAGGCGGCCGTCAAGAGAAGGTTTCCGTCGGAGACTACGTAACCATGAACCGCGTCCGCGGTGGCGCCGGCAGCACGTTGGAGCTGCCCGCCCTGCTGCTGGTCGATGGTGAGAAAATCACCTCCGACGCCAAGGACCTGGCCAAGGTAAAGGTTACGGCTGAGATCCTCGAGGATCTTCGTGGCCCGAAGATCGTCATTCAAAAGTTCAAGAACAAGACCGGGTACAAGAAGCGCCAGGGTCACCGCCAGGAACTGACGAAGGTCAAGATCACCTCGATCGCATAAGGCGATCGACGGGTTTCAGTCTAATTTTTAGTTTTGGCTTGAGAAGGTAGGGATAACCAATGGCACATAAAAAGGGTGCGAGCTCCACTCGCAACGGTCGCGATTCAAACGCGCAGTACCTCGGCGTCAAGCGCTTCGGCGGTCAGGTCGTCAAGGCCGGCGAGATCATCGTCCGCCAGCGCGGAACCCATTTCCACCCCGGCGCCGGCGTTGGCCGCGGCGGCGACGACACGCTGTTCGCACTGGAAGCCGGTGCCGTCGAATTCGGTACCCACCGCGGACGCCGCGTCGTGAACATCGTGGACAACGCAGCCGCTGCTGCCGTCTAGCACATCAGCTTTTTCCAGTGGAGCGGACCGGGCGGTCCGCTCCACTGGCTTTTAACAACCGTCTAGACTTTTGTCCGGGCGTTCGAGATTGTTTTTGAGGAGATTCCAGTGGCCAGCTTTGTGGACCGGGTAGTACTGCACGTATCCGGCGGGACAGGTGGCCATGGCTGCGTTTCCGTCAAAAGAGAGAAATTCAAACCGCTGGGCGGCCCCGACGGCGGCAACGGCGGCAACGGCGGGGACGTGATCCTGCGGGTGTCCTCCCAGACCACGACGCTGCTTGACTACCACCACGCCCCGCACCGGCACGCCAGCAACGGCGGCCCCGGCATGGGCGACTGGCGCGGCGGCAAGAACGGGGAAACGCTGATTCTGGAGGTTCCGGACGGCACCGTCGTCAAGACCAAGGCCGGCGACGTGTTGGCCGACCTCGTCGGCGAAGGCACCGAATTCGTGGCGGCGGCCGGCGGCCAGGGCGGCCTGGGAAACTCCTCGCTGTCATCCCAGCGGCGCAAGGCTCCCGGCTTCGCCCTGCTGGGCATTCCCGGCGATGAGCGGGACGTCGTCCTGGAACTCAAGAGCATCGCGGACATCGCCCTGGTGGGCTTCCCGTCCGCGGGCAAGTCGTCCCTGGTCGCGGCCATGTCCGCCGCCCGGCCCAAGATCGCCGACTACCCCTTCACCACGCTGATCCCGAACCTGGGCGTGGTGCAGGCCGGAGACATCCGCTTCACCATCGCGGACGTGCCCGGGCTGATCGAGGGCGCGAGCGAGGGGCGCGGGCTCGGCCACCACTTCCTGCGCCATGTGGAGCGCTGCGCCGCACTGGTGCACGTGCTGGACTGCGCCTCGCTGGAGTCGGACCGCGACCCGCTGAGTGACCTGGCCATCATCGAGCAGGAACTGGACCGCTACGCCGTCGACATGAGCTTCGCGGGCGCGGACGGCGAGGTCATTCCGCTTAACGCCCGGCCCAAGCTGGTGGCCCTGAACAAGATCGACACCTCCGACGGCCGCGACATGGCCGAGTTCGTCCGCGGGGACCTGGAATCCCGCGGCTACAAGGTCTATGAGGTCTCCGCCGTCAGCCACGAGGGCCTGCGCGAACTGGGCTTCGCGATGGCGGAGATCGTCCAGGCCGCCAGGGACGCTGTCCGTGCGGCACCGCCGAAGGCGACGCCCGTCGTCCTGCGTCCCCGCGCCGTCAACGAGTCCGGCTTCCGGATCCGCCGCGAGGAACGCAATCTGGAGCCGCTGTTCCGCGTGCTGGGTGAAAAGCCCGAGCGCTGGGTGCTGCAGACCGACTTCACCAACGAGGAGGCCATCGGCTACCTGGCGGACCGGCTGGCCAAACTGGGCGTCGAAAACGAGCTGTTCAAGACCGGCGCCACGCCGGGGGACACCGTTGTCATCGGCGAGGGCGACGGCATGGTCTTCGACTGGGAGCCGACGATGATGGCCGGCGCGGAACTGCTCGCCACCCCGCGCGGCACGGACATCCGGGTGGCGGACATGGGGGACAGGCCCACCCGGTCGCAAAAGCGCGAGGAGCAGCAGGAGCGCAGGGACGCGAAGGCCGCGGCGCGGGCCGAGCTCGAATCCGAGCGTAAGGCCGGGATCTGGACCGAGTCCGTCAGCCGCCGCCGCCCCGTCGTGCCGGCGCACACCGAAACCGCGGCGGACGACGACGGCGGCAATGGCCACTAGCGCCGACGGCCGCGGACAGCTGGCCACAGCCGCACGGATTGTGGTCAAGGTCGGCTCGTCGTCGCTGACCAGCGTGGGCGGCGGCATCAGCGCCGGGGCACTGCTCGGCCTCTCCGACGTGCTGGCCGCGCGCCGGAACACCGGCACGGAGATCATCCTGGTCTCCTCCGGCGCGATCGCGGCCGGGCTGGCCCCGCTGGGGCTCACCCGCCGGCCGAAAGACCTGGCCACGCAACAGGCCGCCGCCAGCGTGGGCCAGGGCCTGCTGATGGCACGCTATACCGCGGCTTTCGCCGCCCACGGCATCACCGTCAGCCAGGTCCTGCTCACGGCCGAGGACCTGACCCGGCGCACCGGCCACGCGAACGCCCACCGGGCCCTGGAGCGGCTGCTGAACCTCGGCGTCGTGCCGATCGTGAACGAGAACGACACCGTCGCCACGCACGAGATCCGGTTCGGCGACAACGACAGGTTGGCGGCGCTGGTGGCCCACCTTGCCAAGGCCGATGCGCTCGTGCTGCTCTCCGACGTCGATGCCCTCTACACCGCCCCGCCGCAGCGCGGCGGCACCCGGCTGCCCGCCGTCGCCTCCCGGCGCGACCTCGAGGGGGTGCACATCGGCAAGGCGGGCCCGGCCGGCATCGGCACCGGCGGAATGGCCACCAAGGTCGACGCCGCGGCCACCGCCGCCGGCACCGGTATCCCCGCCCTGGTCACCTCCACCGCGAACGCGGCACGGGCGCTGGCAGGGGAGGACGTGGGAACCTGGTTCTCCGTCACCGGCGCGCGCAGGCCCATGCGGCTGCTCTGGCTGGCCCACCTGGCCGACATCCGCGGGCGGCTGGTGCTCGACGACGGCGCCGTGCAGGCCGTGCGCGAACGGCACAAATCGCTGCTGCCGGCAGGGATCAGCGCGGTCAGCGGATCCTTTGAGGCCGGGGACGCGGTGGAGATCACCGATCCGTCCGGTCACGTGGTGGCCCGGGGGCTGGTGAACTACAGCTCGGAGGAGCTGCCGGCCATGCTCGGCCGCAGCACGCATGACCTCGCCAGGGAGCTGGGACGCGAATATGAACGCGAGGTCGTCCACGTTGACGACCTGGTGCTGGTCTGAACCCGCCGACGCTCTAGACTTGATCCATGACTGAGCTGGTGGTGGAGACGGACGTGACGAACGCGGTGCATGACATCGCGGACCGGGCCCGGGTGGCCTCCCGGGTGCTGGCCCGTGCCAACCGCGCCGCCAAGGACGCGGCCCTGCTGGCCATTGCCGCCGCGCTGACCGAACAGCAGTCCGCGATCCTGGCCGCCAATGCCGCCGACGTGGCCCGGGCCCGGGCGGCGGGCACCAGCGGCGCCCTGCTGGACCGGCTGACCCTGACCACGGACAGGGTGGCGGACCTCGCCGCGGCGCTGGAAAACCTCGCCTCCCTGCCGGATCCCGTCGGCAACGTGGTCCGCGGACGGACCCTGCCCAACGGGCTGCGGCTGCGCCAGGTCAACGTGCCGATGGGCGTCGTCGCCGCCATCTACGAGGCCCGCCCGAACGTCACCGTGGACATCGCCGGGCTCGCGCTCAAGAGCGGCAACGCCGTCATCCTCCGCGGCGGCAGCGCGGCCGGTTCCACCAACGAGGCCCTGCTGTCCGCGATCCGCGGCGCGCTGGAATCGGCGGGGCTGCCCGCCGACGCGGTGCAGAGCGTCGACGCTTACGGCCGGGACGGCGCCGAGGTGCTGATGCGGGCCCGCGGGCGCGTTGACGTGCTCATTCCCCGCGGCGGGCGGGACCTGATCCGGTCTGTCGTCACCAACTCCTCCGTGCCCGTCATCGAGACCGGCGAGGGGAACGTGCACATTTTCATCGACCAGAGCGCCGAGGCCGGGATGGCGACCGAGATTTTGCTCAACGCCAAGACCCAGCGGCCCAGCGTCTGCAACACCGTGGAGACCCTTCTCGTACACAGCGGCTCGGCGGTGCTGCCCGAGGTGCTCGCGGCGCTCTCGGCCGCCGGCGTGCGCCTGCACGTGGATGAGCGCGTCCGGGCGGCGCTGCCCGCGTCAGTCCCGGCGACCGCCGCGACGGACGAGGACTGGGCCACGGAGTACATGGACCTGGACCTGGCCGTGGCCATGGTCGACTCCCTGGATGAGGCCCTGGCGCATATCAGGCGCTGGAGCACGGGGCACACGGAAGCCATCCTGACCAACGACCTGGCCAACGCGGAACGGTTCATCGCCGAGGTCGATTCGGCGGCGGTGATCGTCAACGCCTCCACCAGGTTCACCGACGGCGGCGAACTGGGCCTGGGCGCCGAGGTCGGCATTTCCACCCAGAAGCTGCATGCCCGCGGTCCGATGGGACTCACCGAACTCACCACCACCAAATGGATCGTCCAGGGCGAAGGACAGGTGCGGGGCTAGCCCGTTCCACTGGCAGCGGCGGCCGCAGGAAGTGCCAGCGCCAGCCATTTACGCGTACCATGAAACAGAATGACCGCCAGCGCCAGCGCGCGCTGCCGGGACCGTCATCAAAGCTCAGGGAGACCAATGCTGATCCAGTTCGCCGGTGTCGTTGCCGCCGCATCAGAAGCCGAAGACAAGGCGCCGACCATCGCACCGCCGTACGTCGTGGGCGGCACCATCTTCGTGATCCTGCTGATTCTGCTGTGCATCACCCTGTCGTATTCGAACCTGGGCCGACGCCACGAGCCGGTAGAGGAGCATTCCGATCCGCACCGCCAGCACACCAACAAGCACGACCACGGCCAAGGCGGACCCTCCCATTCCTGAGCCGCAGGGCGAGCACGGACCCGGCAAGGGCCGGCGGATCCGCCTGGGCGTGATGGGCGGAACCTTCGATCCGATCCACCACGGCCACCTGGTGGCGGCCAGCGAGGTTGCCGCCGTGTTCAACCTGGACGAGGTCGTCTTCGTGCCCACCGGACAGCCGTGGCAGAAGGCCAAGCGGGACGTCAGCGCGGCAGAGCACCGCTACCTGATGACGGTGATCGCCACGGCCTCCAATCCGCGGTTCACGGTCAGCCGGGTGGACATCGACAGGCCCGGACCCACGTTTACCATCGACACCCTGCGCGACCTGCGGCGGATGCGTCCCGAGGCTGATCTGTTCTTCATCACGGGCGCGGATGCCATGGCGCAGATCCTCTCGTGGAAAGATAATGACGAGCTTTGGTCGCTAGCGCACTTCGTCGGTGTCACCCGTCCCGGGCATGAGCTCGACGGCGCGGGACGTACTGACGTGAGTCTGCTTGAAGTCCCGGCCATGGCCATTTCGTCCACGGACTGCCGCGTACGGGTGCAGCAGCACAACCCCGTCTGGTACCTGGTGCCGGACGGCGTGGTGCAATACATCGCCAAATACGGGCTCTACCAGAACCCGGGCAATGGCGGAACCGACACCAGCCAACTGGTGAGATCTAGCACTGAATGAGTTGTTAATGAGCAAGGAAAAGGAACCGGTCCGCAGCCGCAGGGAACTGCGGCAGGCGCAAGGTTCGGCGGCCGAACAGGCATCGGGGTCCGGGTACCCCAGGGTGCCCCTGATGCCTGCCCCGAGCGCGCCTCCGTTCCCCGCCGCACCCCCGTCGGGGAACGAGGACGACGGCGGCGCCGCCGATACCGGGCCGGGCACCACCCGCAGCCGCCGGGCCGGCGCCCGACCGGTTGACGCCCCCGCCCAGGAGCGCAGCAAGCAGATACGCGCCCCGGAC
>JBIOFK010000051.1:0-14141 GCA_044447065.1 Actinomycetales bacterium
CCCGATCGTGGACACCTGGTGGCAGACGGAGACCGGCGCCATGATGATCGCCCCGCTGCCGGGCGTCACGGCGTCCAAGCCCGGCTCCGCGCAGGTGCCGCTGCCCGGCATCACGGCCGACGTCGTCGATGAGCAGGGCGCGCCGGTACCCAACGGATCCGGCGGCTATCTGGTGCTCCGCGAGCCGTGGCCGTCCATGCTGCGCGGCATCTGGGGCGACCCCGAACGGTACAAGGCGACCTACTGGTCCCGCTTCGACGGAATGTACTTTGCCGGCGACGGGGCGAAGAAGGACGAGGACGGCGATTTCTGGCTGATGGGCCGGGTGGACGACGTCATGAACATCGCCGGCCACCGGCTCTCGACGACGGAGATCGAGTCCGCCCTGGTGAGCCACCCATCCGTGGCGGAGGCCGCCGTCGTCGGCGCCGTGGACGAGACCACCGGCCAGTCCGTCGTCGCGTTCGTGATCCTGCGGGCATCGGCGGCGGCCGACCCGGACATCGTAGAAACCCTGCGCGGCCATGTCGGGAAGGAAATCGGACCGATCGCCAAACCGAAGCGGATCTTCGTGGTGCCCGAGCTGCCCAAGACCCGGTCCGGAAAGATCATGCGCCGCCTGCTCAAGGACGTCGCCGAAGGGCGCGAGGCCGGGGACGCGTCCACGCTGGCCGATTCGGGAATCATGGCGACCATCGCCGCCTCACTCAGTAAGGGAGATTAGCCATGAGCAATGAAGCCGCCTACTCATCAGACATCCAGGGGTCGCAGCGGAACCGCGCGTCGAACCCGGACCCGACCTCCCCGCCGTTGGCGACGCCCCCGCCGTTCGCCGATCCCGCGGCGCTGGGCCTAGGCGCCTTCGCGATGACCACGTTCGTGCTGAGCGTCGTCAACGCGGGCTGGCTGCCAGCGACCGTGGAGCCGGTGGTGTTCGGGCTGGCGCTGTTCTTCGGCGGCGTCGCCCAGTTTGCCGCCGGCATCTGGGAGTTCGCGAACCGGAACACGTTCGGCGCCACGGCGTTCTGCTCGTACGGGGCGTTCTGGATGGCGTACTGGTTCCTGGCCCGCTTCACCGATCTGTCCGGCGCCGGGGCCGACGCGGCTAAGGGCGTCGGCGTCTTCCTGCTGGGCTGGGCCATCTTCACGATTTACATGACGGTCGCCGCGTGGCGGACCAACATGGCCGTCTTCCTGGTCTTCGTGTTCCTGTCCGTGACGTTCCTGGCGCTGGCGTTCGGTGCCCTCACCGCCACCACCGGGCTCACCAGGATCGGCGGGTACCTCGGCGTCGTGACGGCGCTCATCGCCTGGTACGCTTCCTTCGCGGTCGTGGCCAACTTCACCTACAAGCGGGCGATGATCCCCGTCGGGCCGCGCTGACCCTGGGCCGGTGGGCCGCTGTGACGGGCCCGCGGTGGTGGCCGGTCCCGCAGTGACGCCGGCCCTGCGGCGGGTGGCCCGCGGGCCCGGGGTGACGGCTAGCCGGGCTCCGCGCAGTGGGCGAGGACGCCCGCCATGGCGTCGTGTTCCGCCCGTGTCACCCAGAGCCCGTAGGTGGCCTTGACCGCAATCTGCCTCGCCACGTAAGAGCAGCGGTAGGACGTGTTCGCGGGCAGCCAGCTGGCAGCGTCGCCGTCGCCCTTTTGCTCGTTGGCCGGCCCGTCCACGGCGAGGAGGTTCAGCGGATCGTTGGCCAGCGCGGTCCGCCGCGCCGCGCTCAGCTGCTGGGCGCCGGTCTGCCAGGCATCGCTGAGGGCCACCATGTGGTCGATCTGCACGGCGCTGCTGGTGCCGGGTCCGCGCGTGAACGCGATGGTCTTCGCCGTGTACGGGTCCGCAAGGGTGCCGGAGGCGATGACGCAGCCGTGGGTTCCGGGCTTGACCGCCGACGGCGACAGGTCCCGTTTGAGGATGTCGTTGCGGGTGTCGCAGCCGTTGTGGTCGACGTCCGCCCAGGCCTGGCCGAACTGGGATCGGGCGTAGCCGGTCTTCGGCGCGCGCCCCTTGACGGGCAGGGTGGCGAGCTGGGCCAGCGCGGACGACGACGGCGGTGCCGCGGGTGCGCCGGGCGACGGCGGCGCGGGGGAAAGCGCCGAGGTTGCAGGCGCCGACGGCGAGGCGCCGGACACCGCCGTCGTCGGCCAGGGCTCCGCGGACTGCGCGGCCACGCCGCACCCGGCCAGCAGGACCACTCCCGCCGCCACTGCGCTAAGTACCGCGGCGAGGCGGCGGGGCCCCGGGGGCAGGCGCGGCGTGCTCATGATCGCCCGTTACCCCCCAAATAGTGCTGCTACGTCCGGAGCCAGACTACGTGCTCCGGAGCAGGTCCACGCAGTACTTGCGGAAGTCTTGAGGAAACCTTGTCCGATTCCCGCCGCCGGTCTTGAACTGGGCGCGGAAGAGTAGTTCTTGCCAGCCAACCGGCTGGAGCAGACAGGATTCCCCGGATCGCAACGACGAGGCCGGATGCCAAGAACGGACAATCATCATGGGTCTCAGCCTCAAAACCACTTCCGGTAAGGTTCTGGCTTCGGTTGCACTGGTTGCCACCGCGGCGTCCGTGGCCGGTCTCGGAACGTACGGCGCGTTCACCTCCGCCACCGCCGCGACGGCGAATGTCGCCGCCGGCACCATGGCCATCGCCATCGGTGATGCGTCCAACCGCCTCAGCGTCGCCGCGGCGGGCCTCATCCCCGGAGATACCGTCCAGCGCGCCGTCACGCTCTCCAACTCGGGCACCGTGAACCTCGCCGGTGTCTCACTGACCACGGCCGCGACCAAGACCTCCAAGCTGGATACCGACGCCGCCAGCGGCCTGCAGCTGGTCATCGACAGCTGCTCCGTGCCGTGGACCGAGGGCGGCACGTCGCCGGCCTTCACCTACACGTGCACCGGAACGACCGCCCCGGTCCTGACGACCCGCTCGGCCATCGGCGCGAACCTGGCCCTGGCCAACCTCGCCTCCGTCACCGCTGGGAAGTCCGACAACCTGCGGGTCACCACGACCCTGCCGAGCACGGCCGACAACTCCTTCCAGGGGCTCAGCAGCACGCTCGGCTTCACCTTCACCGCCACCCAGCGCTCCGCCGCCAACCAGTAACACCGCCCACCGGCAGCCGCAGCACACACTCCAGGAAGGATGGCCATGGCGCTGACAATAGGCTCCGGCGCCACCGCCACCCGGCGCTCCCGGCGCGAGGAGGCCCGGGCCAACGCGCCCGTCCGCCGCCTTGGCCGGGGCGCCGTCCGCCTGGTGCTGGCCGTTGTGCTGGCCGCGGCAGTGGCGGCGTTCCTGTTCCTGGCCGTCGGCCCCCGGGTGCTGGGGTACCAGACCTCCACGATGCTGACAGGTTCCATGTCGCCGCTGATCAATCCGGGCGACGTCGTGGTCAGCGTCAGGACTCCGGTGGCGTCCCTGAAGACGGGGGACATCATCACCTACCACATCCCGGTCCAGGACGGCAGAGTGGAGACGCACCGGATCGCCAGCATCACCCGCACCGCGGCGGGCGCGACGACGGTGATCACCAAGGGGGACGCGAACAGCGTGGCGGACCCGTGGACCGCGACGCTGACGGATAATTATGTCTACACATCAGCAGGAATTGTGCCGAAGCTCGGATACGTCATCCGGGCCTTCAGCACTCCGATCGTCAAGGGGGTCCTCATGTACGCAGCACCGGCCGGCGTCGTCGCCCTGGCGCTGACCTCCATCTGGGGCAGGCCCCGCAAGGAGGCGCCCGACGTCGCCGGCGTCCAGGCGAACGACCGCATCCACGTCCCCGACGGAGGGCAGTGATCGCGTTGGCGCCCTCCGACGAGCTTCCCCGCACCGATCCGGCCGCCGTGCTGGATCCGGCGTGCCTTGATGCGCTCGCGGAGGAGCTTGATTCGAGGCCGACGGCGCTGATGTTCGCGGCACGGTTCCTGGAGATGCTGCCCGAACGGATCGAGAACATTACCGCCGCGCTGGAGGGGGACTCCTGCGAGGACGCCAGGGTCACGGTGCTCAGCCTCGCCGCCTCGGCGGCCATGACCGGGACCCGCCAGCTGGAGCAGGATGCACGGGAGATGGACGGAAGCCTGAAGGCCGGGCGGATGGAACCGGCACGTGCGGCCCTGCGCCGCCTGCAGCTCGACGCCATGTCCGCCGCCGCGGCGCTCCGGGACCTGCTCGCCGCCCAGTGACCCGCTCACCCAACTGGGTCGCAGCTAACGCAGTTATGGGCCCCTCATAAGTGCATTAGCTGCGACTCAGTTGGGTGCGGGGGGCCAGGCGAACGGTCACCACGGTTCCGCCGCCGGGAGCGTCGTCGAGCTCCAGGGTTCCGCCGTGGGCCGCGGCAATCCGGGCGCAGGTGGCCAGCCCCAGGCCGGAACCGCCGGGGTCCCCGCTGCGGTGCAGCCGCACCAGGGGCTCAAGGACCCGTTCCCTGTCCGGCGGTGCGATGCCTTTTCCGTTATCGGTGATCCGGAGCTCCGTCCCCTCGGCACCGCAGGTTCCCGAGACGCGGATCCGGGCGGGGACGCCGGGTCGGGCGTACACGCAGGCGTTGTGGATCAGGTTCTGCAGCAGGATCCGCGCCTGGCCAGGGTCCGCGGTGAAGTCGACGTCGTCCACCTCGACCTGCGCGCCGTGTTCACTGAGCGTCAGGTCGAGATCGGCCACCACCTCGCGGACCACCTCGGCCAGGGACAGACGTGACGGTTTCAGTGTGCCGCCCACCGTCGCGAAGGTCAGCAGCTCCTCCACGGTGGTGAGCATCCGCCGTCCGGTGGCGCCGATGAACTGCAGATACTTCGCCTCGGAACTGTCCGGAGTCGCGTCCGGCACCATCGCGCTGAGCTCCACGAAGCCGAGAATCGACGCCAGCGGGTTACGCAGGTCATGGCTGATCCGGCCGGCGAAGTCGGCGAGCAGGGCGTTGCTGCGGTGGGCTTCGGCCAGTGCCGTGGCGAGCAGGCGGCTGGTCCGGCGCAGCTCCAGGATGTCAACGACCTGTGCCGCCAGCGTTTCCAGGCCCACCTGCTGGGCGGCGCTGAGCCGGCCGCTTTCCCGGGACCCGACACAGAAGGTTCCCAGCACCGCCCCGCCCGGAGCCGTCAGCGGAACCGAAACGTAGAAGCGGATGGAGCCGCGGCTGCCGTCCACGTAGGGATTGGACCGGTAGCGCGGATCCACGGAGGCGTCATCGACGACCGTCGTTGTGCCGTTGAGGAATCCGATCGAGCACATCGCATCCTCGCGCCGGCAGACCCGCGGATCGATGCCCAGCGCCGCGATCTGGTGCTGCCGGTCGGCCGTGATGATGTTGATGACGGCGAAGGGCTGGCCGGTCAGGGTCCGGGCCAGCTCCAGGAGATTCCGCAGGTGCGCGGCCGGGTCGGGGGCGGCATGGTCCGGAGCCTCCCGGTCCGGGAGACCGTGCGCCGGTTGGCGTCCCGCCGGGGGAGTGGTCCCCGTCGCGCCGGCGGCCGGCCCGGGTTCCGCCGGCCCGCCCGCCGGCCCTTGCGCCGGGCCGCCGTCGGGCCAGGAATCCGCGGTGTGCGGCAGGTCGTACTCGGCCAGGACCCGCTGGCGCTCCACCTCATCGACCGGCACGGCTACGCCCCTGCCGCAACGAGCCCGTAGCCGACGCCGCGGACCGTGCGGATGACCTGCGCCCCGCCGCGCTTGTCGCCGAGCTTGCGGCGCAGGTTCCCGACGTGGACTTCGACCAGGTGCTCGTTCGCCGCCCACTCGTGGCCCCACACGGAGCGCAGCAGCACCTCCCTGCTCCAAATGCGCCGCGGGGAGCCGGCCATCAGGGCGAGCAGGTCGAATTCTGTCCGGGTGAGCGAGAGTTCCCGTCCGTCCAGGGACGCCAGCCGAGATTCGACGTCGACGCGCAGCCGGCCGTGGGTCAGGACGTCGGGGCCGCCGGTCGCGGATGCGTCGGCGTTGGCGTGGGTGTTTCCCGGATGGCCGCCCGCGGAAGGGTCGACGCCGGCTCCGGCCGGGGTGCCCGGGCCGGCTCCCGTGCCGGCCGGGGCACCACTGCGCGGACGGCGGAACATGGCGGTGATCCGGGCCTGGATGGCGCGCGGACTGAACGGTTTGCTGACGTAGTCATCCGCGCCAATCTGCAGGCCCATCAGCTCGTCGATTTCCTCGGACCGCGCCGTCACCATGATCACGTAGGCGTCGGAAAACTCCCGCAGCCGGCGGCAGACCTCGGTGCCGTCCAGGTCCGGGAGGTTCAGGTCCAGCGTCACCAGGTCCGGCCGGTGCTCTCGGATCCGGTCCAGGCCCTCGGCCCCGGTGGCGGCCTGCACGACGTCGAAACCCTGCATCCCGAGGGTCTGGGAGAGCAGGAGCCTGATGTCCGCGTCATCGTCGACGACGACGGCCCGTCGGTTCTGCGCTTCGTTGGCCATGGTCCCAGCTTCCCAGATCCGCGGCGGATCCCTGTGTCTCCCACGCCCGCGGTCCCGTCCGGAGTGACGGCGGGTTGAGGAAAACTTGAGGATTTCGGGGCGCTTGGCTTGAGGCTGGTGGGCCATGCTGGAAACAGGACGGATCTCCCGGCGAAAGGCAGTGGTGGCAATGGCAGCAGGCTCGGCGCGCGTTCACGGCTCGCCGTGGCGTCCGGGACTGTCTATGCGGCTGTGGGTTGGCGGTCTCCTGGTCGCGCTCCTGCTGGCGACGTTCCCCTCCATTGCCCAGGCCGCCTTCAGCGCCAGCTCTGCCGCGAGCGTATCAATGGGGACCTATGCCATCCCGGCCCCGGCCTCGGTCGCCGTTTCCTACAGCTGCACCACCGGGTCAAACATCACGGTCACGGCATCAGTCAGTTCCTACGGCAAAGTGGGCCGGGCCACGGCATACCGGTTCACCCTGAAGTCGGCGGACGGAACATCAACGTCCAAAACCACGTCGGCAAGCACACTGGGCCTCACCAAGACCCTGACTTCCAACGGCCAATCCACGCTCACCGTGGATGCCTTGGTCGGTACCTGGGTTGGGGTGCCGCTGTCGCGCACACACACCTGCTAGTGCCACATCCCGAGCTCTAAGCGGTATCGCCGCTAGGTGGAGAAAGTGTCGGCCCGCTGGGATGCGGCGGCCGCCGGGGCCAGGTCCGCCAGCGCCAGCGCGTGTGCCGGCCGGGCGGGAAACGGCCGGCTGGATTCGATCCGCAGATTCCTGTCCACCCGGATCAGCTCACCGGGCTCCATCAGCCGCCAATCGGGATCCCCGTCCATCCTCTCGGTGGCGAAAATGACGGCCCCGCGGACGGAGACATCCTTACTCCGGACGCTGATCCGCCGGCTCCGGGCATGCAGGTGCCCGCGGGCAGCGGACGGGCGCGTCCGGTCCAGCACATACAGCTCGTGGGTCTGCGGATAGCGCAACGCCCACACCTCGGTTGCGGTGGAGAGCAGGAAGTTGAGGCTGAACACGGGCAGCTGCCCGGCAATCCAGCCGACCGCCGCGCGGATCCCGGCACCGACGTCGTCGCCGTTCCGCCGGATTTCCGCGCTGATCAGCGCGAAGGCGCGCTCGCTGTCGGTGTCCCCGAGCACCAAGTCCGCCGCGCCCAGCGCACGCAGCCGCCGGTCGATCAGGTCAAGGCCCTCGAAGGCTCCGTTGTGCGCGAATAGCCTGCCATCCTGCTCGAACGGGTGCGTATTGGCCACGCTCAGGCCTCCGGTGCTGGCGTAGCGCACATGGGCCAGGAACGTCGTGCTTTCCAGCTCCCGGGCGTCCGCGGCGAAATCGCTGTCCCGCCAGGCGGCGATGGGCTGCTTGTCCACCTGCGGGCTGCCGTCACCGCCGAACCAGCCGATGCCCGCGCCGTCGGGTTCCCGGTGGCTCTGCTCCCGCAGGCTGTCCGGGGAGTCCAGCAGCCAGAACGTCGCCCGCGACGGCGCGGTTCCGGCATGCATCCCAAAAAGCCTGCACATGGCGCTCCTCGCCGTCTCGTCCGCCCGGTGCGGCGCCCCCTCCCACGCTAAGCCCTGAGGCTACGTGTCCGCCATAGCCCTGACACGCAGGATCGCCCAGCCACAGGCACGGCACACCGCCACCGCCACCGCAGGTATCGACGGCCGCAGCCAGTCCCGACGGCCACGACACGATCGCCACGCTCGCCGAAGCCGGCACCCCCACGTCCGCGTCCGGGATTCGACGCCGGCGCCCGGATGCGGCGACACTGTAGCCAGGGCGCGGCGGGCCACCCCGGCGCGGCGGACCACGAGCGACGGAGGCACCGGCCATGCAGCACGAACTAGCCATCCTGGACGACTACCAGGGAGTCGCGTCCGGCTTCGCGCCCTGGCCGGACCTGGAACACCAGGGGATCCGGACCACCACCTTCGGCCGGGCCTTCGACGGCCCGGACGACGTCGTCGCCTCCCTCCGCGGGTTCGGCGTGCTGGTGGCCATGCGCGAACGCACGGCGTTTCCCCGGGAGGTGCTGGAACGCCTGCCCGGACTGCGGCTGCTCGTCACGACCGGGATGCGCAATGCCGCCATCGACCTGGCCGCGGCCCGCGACCTGGGCATCACCGTCTGCGGCACGGCCGGATCCGCCGGGGCCGCGGCGGAGCTCAGCTGGGCGCTGCTGATGGCCACGGTCCGCGGAATTCCGGCCCAGGATGCTTCCCTCCGCTCCGGCGGCTGGCAGCGCCGGCCCGGCATCGAACTGGCCGGCCGGACCTTGGGCATCCTGGGCCTGGGCAGGATCGGCACCGCGATGGCCCGCTACGCCCACGCCTTCGGGATGGAGGTTCTCGCCTGGAGCCCGCACCTGACCGCCGAGCGGGCCGCGGCGGCCGGCGTCGAAGCCGTGGGCAGCGCCGAGCTCTTCGCCGGCGCCGACATCGCCAGCGTGCACCTGCGACTCACCGAGGAATACCGCGGCTTCGTGGGGACGGAGGAACTCACCCTGCTGGGCCCTGGCGGCTACCTGATCAACACCGCCCGCGGCCCGCTGGTCGACGAGGCCGCCCTGGTGGACGCGCTGGAGCGGGGCCGGATCGCCGGCGCGGGCCTGGACGTCTACGACCGGGAACCGCTGCCGGCCGGGTCCGCGCTGCTCCAGGCCCCGCACACCGTACTCACCCCGCACATCGGCTACGTCACCGAGGAGGCCTACCGGGTCTTCTACTCCGAGGCGTACGACGACGTCCGGGCCTGGGCGGCCGGCTCGCCGCTGCGCGTGCTCACCTGAGGGCCGCTCTCCCCGCCCTATTGCCAGGTTTCGATGACGGCCGTATGGTCGGGGCTTGTTCATCTCCGGAACCTGCGGGTAAAGCGGGCCGTTCTACCTGCGGGCCGCACTGATCGGGTCCCGCACACCGAGCGAAGGAATCTGCCATGACCGGACGCACCATCGTGATCACCGGAGCCAGCGACGGGATCGGCGCCGCCGCGGCGCGTGCCCTGGCGGCGGCAGGCGAGCAGGTCGTCGTCGTCGGCCGTTCCGCTCAGAAAACCCAGGCCGTGGCACAGGAACTGGGGGCGGACCATTTCGTGGCCGATTTCGCCCGGCTGCAGGAGGTCCGGGAGCTGGCCGCGGCGCTGCGGGAGAAGTATCCGCGGATCGACGTGCTGGCGAACAACGCCGGCGGCATCATGGGCCGCCGTGAGCTGACCGAGGACGGGCACGAGCGCACCTTCCAGGTGAACCATCTGGCGCCGTTCCTGCTCACCACCGCGCTGCTGGATGTCCTCACGGCCAGCCGGGCGAGCGTCATCAACACCTCCAGCATGGCCAACCGGTACGGCCGGATCCACCTGGCGGACCTGGAGACGGTACACCGCTATTCGGCCAACCGGGCCTATGGCGCCAGCAAGCTGGCCAATATCCTCTTCACCCGCGAGCTGCACCGCCGGTACGCAGCGGAGGGGATTGCGACGGCGGCCTTCCACCCGGGCGGGGTAGCCAGCAACTTCGGCGCCGAGTCCTCACCGCTGGTCCGGTTCGCGTACAACCCGCTGTTCCGGCGCTTCATGGTCACCCCCGAACAGGGCGCGGACACACTGGTCTGGCTCGCCACCTCGGCGCCCGGGCCGGACTGGATGTCCGGCGGCTACTACTGGCGCCGCCGGATAGCCAAGGCGAACCCTCAGGCGGACGACGACGGTCTGGCGCGGGAATTCTGGGAGCGCAGCGCGGCGATGGTCGCCGGATAGGTCTCCGGATCGAACTGGCCGGCGCGGGGGCGCCATGGTCAGCGGTCTGATCCATAGGCAGCTGCCTTATCTATTGCCTGGGTAGGCCTGTGATTCCTGGCGGCGATTGCAATGCATGCAGTGATGGCAGTGTATGCAGTGCCATCACCTTCGGGCCGCGACTTCCCCCTGAAAACGGTTCCCCTGCAACAGGCAAGCGCCCCGGCTATCTGAGCCCGTCCGTCGGGCCCCGACCACAGGAATCAGCGGCCCAAGGACGGCGGCTGAACCGTTACCCAACAGAGTCCAAAAATCCGCTCCGGACCGTTGACTCCCAATGTGTGGCATGTCATATTTTACTGTTGTAAGGGGCCTGTTCGTGACGCCGCTTACAACGGAAGGGTTGCCGGTACGGCATCCTCGACATGTTGTCACCGTCAAAGGAGAGGCCGACAATGAAACTCAGAATCCCCAAAGCCGTCTATGCGGGCGTGGTCGCGGCAACCCTGCTGGCCAGCACCGGATGTAGCGGAATCCTTAGCAACTCCGGATCCAGCGCCAGCTCCGATTCCGGACCCATCAAGCTTGCGGCCGTGATTCCCACCTCGGGTTCCAGCGCTCCCACCGGAGTGTACATGAAGAACGGCATGCAGCTGGCGGTCGATGAGATCAACGCGAAGGGTGGCGTCCTGAACGGGCGCAAGCTGCAGCTCGACGTCGAGGACGGGGCCTGCGACCCCACCCAGGCCGCCGCGGCGGCCAATAAGGCGGTCTCCAACGGCGCGATGGTTTCAGTGGGCGGATACTGCTCCGGCGCCACGCTGCCGACCCTGCCGATCTTCGCCAAGGCCGACATCCCGATGATCATTCCGGCCGCGAACTCGCAGGACCTGGTCAACCAGAAGCTCTCCAATGTGTTCCTGATCAACGGCACCGGCGTCCAGCAGGCCGCCGCGGCGCTGGCGTACATGAAAAAGGACGGTGTGAAGTCCGTGGCGCTGGTGGATGACAACACCAGCTACTCCAAAGACATCACGACCGAGACCAAGAAGGATGTGGAGTCCGACGGCGGCGTGAAGGTTGCGCTGGCCACGTCCGTAACGGCGGGGGAGAGCGACTACTCCTCGGTGGTGCACGACATCATGGGGGCGAACCCGGACATGCTGTACTGGACGGGCTACTACCAGGAGGGTGGCCTGATCATCAACCAGCTCAAGGCCGCCGGTTACAAGGGCAAGATCATGGTCGCGGACGGCAGCGTTGACCCGTCGCTGATCAAGATCGCCGGTGCGGCGAACGCCGAGGGTGTACTGGCCACGATGACGCAGACCCCGGACACCATCAAGGGTGCCGAGCAGTGGATCTCCGACTACAAGGCCAAGTTCAACTCGGACCCCGGCCCGTACTCGACGCAGTCCTACGACGCGGTGCGTGTCGCTGCTGAGGCCATCACCCAGGCCAAGAGCACCAAGGGCGCCGATGTGGAGAAGGCGCTGGAGGCGATCAACGGCTTCAAGATCTTCTCCGGTCCGCTGAAGTTCACCCCGGAGCACACGCTCTCCAACGGCGGCTTCCAGATCCTGCAGGTCAACGGCGGCAAGTTCACGCTCAAGGACGCACTGAGCTGATAGCGAGGGCGGGTGCCGGATACCCACCGGCACCCGCCTTTCCGCTCCCCACAGATTCAAGGCAGGACGGTATGACACAGCTCATCTGGAACGGCTTATTTGTCGGATCTTTTTACGCACTGATCGCCCTGGGCTACTCGATGGTCTACGGCATCATCAAGTTGCTCAACTTTGCCCACGGCGATATCTACATGCTGGGGGCGTTCATCGGATTCGCCGTACTCAGCTCGGTGGGAGGGTTCCCGGCGTCCATGTCGCTGGTGGCGCTGCTGGTGGTGATGCTGCTGAGCATGCTGCTCACCGGCGCCGCGGGTGTGGCCATCGAACGCATCGCCTACCGGCCGCTGCGAAGTTCTCCCAGGCTGGCGGTCCTGATCACCGCCGTCGGCGCCTCCTTCACCCTGGAGTATGGAGTCAGCGCGGTGGCCGGGCCGAATCCGCGGGTCTTCCCGGTCCGGCTGGAGGGCGCCAGCTTCGACCTGCTGGGCGCCCGGATCGCGGTGCCGCAGCTGGTCCTGATGCTGATCGCCGTCGTGCTGATGATCGCGCTGAACGCCTACATCCAGCGCACCTCCACGGGCAGGGCCATGCGCGCCATCGCGCTGGACCCGAAGGGCTCGCTGCTGATGGGCATCAACGTGAACTCTGTGATCACCCGGACATTCTTCATCGGCTCCTCGCTGGCCGGCGCGGCCGGTGTAATGGCCGGTGCCTATTACGGGAAAATCGACTTCCTGATGGGCTTCATCATCGGTTTGAAGGCCTTCACTGCGGCGGTGATCGGCGGCATCGGCAACATCAAGGGGGCCATGCTCGGCGGCCTGGTGCTGGGTCTGCTGGAGGCCTTCGGCTCGCAGTGGCTGGGCGGGCAGTGGCGGGACGTCTTTACCTTTGCGGTGCTGATCCTGTTCCTGACCCTCAAGCCCACAGGTCTGCTGGGCGAACGAGTGACGGAGCGTGTCTAGGATGAGTGAAAACACCGACACCACCATGGCGCCGCGGCTGATCGGCAAGCCGCAGAGCAAAATCTCCGCACTTTTCGCAAGCCGCCAGCTGGGCTGGGCGGGGCTGGCCATCGCGTTGCTTTTCCCCTTCATCATCGCCACCAACTACGCGATGAGCATCATGACGACGGCGGTCATCTTCGTGCTGCTGGCCTCCGGGCTGAACATCGTGGTGGGCTACTGCGGGCTGCTGGATCTGGGCTACATCGCCTTCATGGCGGTCGGCGCCTACACCGCCGGCATCGTGGCCAAGTCCTTTGAGCTGCCGCTGCTGTTCACCATTCCCGCGGTGGTGATCATGACCGTCCTTGCCGGACTGATCATCGGCGCTCCGACGCTGCGGCTGCGCAGTGACTACCTGGCCATCGTGACCCTGGGCTTTGGTGAAATCATCCGGCTGACAGCGAACAACCTCACCATCACCGGCGGGCCCTCCGGTATCTTCGGCATCCCGGGGGTCGAGCTGTTTGGCCTGGACCTGCAGCAGCCGGTGCTCTTCTACTACTTCTGCGTGCTGGTGGTCGCTGCGTTTGTGCTGGCCTCCGCACGGCTGGGCAAGTCACGGCTGGGGCGGGCTTGGCGGTTTGTCCGCGAGGATGAGGACGCCGCCGAGGCAATGGGCATCCACACCTACAAGGTGAAGCTGATGGCCTACATCTTCGGCGCGGTCTGGGGCGGAATCGGCGGCGTGCTGTTCGCGGCGCACCTGTCCGCGGTCTCGCCGCAAAGCTTCGTCTTCCTGCAGTCCGCCCTGGTGCTGATGGCAGTGGTGCTGGGCGGCATGGGCAACATGCGTGGCGTGGTGGTGGGCGCCGTAGCAATTTCACTGCTTCCGGAGTTCCTCCGCGACCTGGGCAACCTGCGCTACGTCGTTTTCGGCGTGGTGCTGGTGGCGGTCATGGTGCTGCGCCCGCAGGGGTTCTGGCCCTCCCGCGCCTACGAGCCGGACCGCAACGAATCGGAGGGACGGCGCCGGAGGCGCCGGAAGTCCGACTCATCGGGGACGGCGGCCGCGGATTCCCCGACACCCACCAAGACGGGAGCAGGACAATGAGTGCTCTGCTGGAGGTCAAGGACCTGCAGATATCTTTCGGTGGGGTTAAGGCCGTCAACGGTCTGTCCTTTACCGCCAACGCGAATGAGATCATTTCCGTGATCGGGCCCAACGGCGCGGGCAAGACCTCCGCCTTCAACTGCATCACAGGCTTCTACAAGCCGACCTCCGGTCAGGTGCTGGTGGACGGCCAGGACATCACCGGCAAACGCCCGGCGGTCATCGCGGCCACCGGCGTCACTAGGACGTTCCAGAACCTGCGGCTGTTTCCGGACCTGACGGTGCTGGACAAC
>JBIOFK010000052.1:0-13939 GCA_044447065.1 Actinomycetales bacterium
GCTGACGGTGAACGACCTGGAGGAGGTCCGGCGGCCGGCGGGAACCCTGATTCTGCAGACCCTCCGCTCGCATGACCAGTTCAACACGACGATCTACGGCCACAATGACCGCTACCGCGGCATCAAGAACGGCCGGCATGTCGTCTTCGTAAACCCGCTGGACCTGGCCGAACTCGGTCTCGCCGACGGGGCGTACGTGGATGTCCGGGGCCAGCACCGCGACAATATCGAACGGGTGCTCAGGCGCTTCCGGGTGGTCGCCTACCCGACGGCGCGGGGTTGCGCCGCCGCGTACTACCCCGAGGCCAATGTCCTGGTGCCGCTGGACTATGTGGCCGAGGGTAGCAACACGCCGATCTCCAAGGCCGTCATCGTCACGCTGGAGCCCGTCAGCGCCGATCCGGCCCCCGCGGCTGATCAGGCGGGAGTGTCCGCCGCGCCCGCCTGAGGCTACCTGAAGTTAGCTGCGGCCGCGTGCCGGGGGCCGGAGCGGGCAATCCGGGGCGCGGCACCCCTCCAGGCCGCGGCGCCGCTGGCAGCGCCCGGATGAGGGCGGTGCGCTATTTCGGGCCCCGGGCCCCTCGCCGGCACCGCGGCAGCGGCCAGCGGCGGCCGGATTGCGGCGCCCGCAGCACAGTGGCGGGCAGCGGCTACTGCGCGGTGTCCGTCCAGCCCTGGCCGGCCTGGGCTCCGGTCCCGTCGCCGGCAAGCTGCAGGGCGACGGCAGCGGCAGTGGCGACGGCGTCCGCGGAGGCGGTCTTGCCGGCGGTCGCCTTGAGCCCGGCGGCGTAGCCAACGACGAACGTGCTGATCGGACCGGCACCGTCGGCGACGTGCTGGCTGGACTCCCGGGCCAGCCGGGCGACCAATTCCTGGTCAACCTCGAAGTCCAGGATCTGCAGTGCCTGGGTGAGCCGGCGGCTCCACTGGCTGAGCGTGGCGTCGGTGTCGTGGGTCTCGGTCATGTCTTCTCCCTGGGATCCGGCAATGGCCCGCACTGCTTGGCGGCCGGCCGTCCGTGCGGACGGCCCGCCTTCAGGATTAGCACTGACACCGGCATTCCACAATGGCGGGCCGGAACGCGGGGCGCCGCGGACACGTCATACTAAGCAGTATGACTATCAGCTCTCCCGGGTCCCTGCCCTATCCCCTCGGCGTCTCGCTGCGCGACGACGGCGTCAACGTTGCCGTCTACTCCGAGACGGCCGAGCGGATCGACTTCTGCGTTTTCGATGCCGACGGACACGAGCGCCGGACGGCCCTGGAGCACCGGACCGGGCACGTGTTCCACGCCCTCGTCCCCGGTGCCGGCCCAGGCACACGGTACGGCCTGCGGGTGGACGGTCCCTGGGATCCGGCGGCCGGGCTGCGCCACAACCCGAACAAACTGCTGCTTGATCCTCATGCCACGGCCATTGAGGGGCAATACAGCTGGGGCCAGAGCGTGTTCTCCCATGACATGGACGAACCGTCCGCGATGGATTCCTCGGACTCGGCCGGCAAAACGCCGCTGTGCGTCATTACCGAGGCCGACTTTGACTGGAACGACGGCGCGGCCGACCGGGCCCCGCGCACACCGCTGGCCGAATCGGTAATCTACGAGGTCCACGTCAAGGGGTTCACACAGCTGCATCCGGACGTTCCCGAGGAGATCCGGGGAACGTATGCCGGGCTGGCGCACCCGGCCGCCATCCGCCATCTCACGGATCTGGGGGTGACCGCCGTCGAACTTCTTCCCGTCCAGCAATTTGTGCAGGACAGCCACCTGGTGGACAAGGGCCTGCGTAACTATTGGGGCTACAACTCCATCGCGTTCTTCGCCCCGCACAACGACTACAGCTCCGCCGGGGATGGCGGCGGCCAGGTCAACGAATTCAAGGCGATGGTCAAGGCCTTGCACGCCGCCGGGCTCGAGGTCATCCTCGATGTGGTCTACAACCACACGGCGGAGGGCAACCACCTCGGTCCCACGCTGTCGTTCAAGGGCATTGACAACCAGGCGTACTACCGCCTGGTCGAGGACGAGCCCGCCGCCTACTTCGACACCACCGGAACCGGGAACAGCCTCAACGTTGGCCATCCGGCGGCCCTGGGACTGATTATGGATTCGCTGCGCTACTGGGTCACGGAGATGCATGTGGACGGATTCCGCTTCGACCTTGCGACCACACTGACCCGCCAGGGCGGCGACGCGGAACTGCACAGCGCGTTCCTGACCCTGATCCAGCAGGACCCGGTACTGGCGCCGGTGAAGATGATTGCCGAACCGTGGGACACCGCCGGCTACCAGGTGGGCGGATTCCCCGCCGACTGGTCCGAATGGAATGGCAAATTCCGCGACGACGTCCGCGACTTCTGGCATGGGGCCGAGGGTGTCCTGGGCACCCTGAGCCAGCGCGTGCTGGGCAGCCCCGACGTCTACGAGGGCAGCCGACGGGCTCCGCTGTCCAGCGTCAACTTCGTCACCGCCCACGACGGGTTCACCCTGGCGGATCTCACCGCCTACGAGGGGAAGCACAATCTGGCCAACGGGGAGGACAACAAGGACGGCGAGGACGACAACCGCTCCTCCAACGGCGGTGCGGAGGGCCCCACCGACGACGGGGCCGTGAACGACTACCGCGACCGCCAGCGGCGGAATTTCATGGCCACGCTGCTGCTGTCGGCGGGCGTCCCCATGATCCTCGGCGGCGACGAACTGGGACGGACGCAGGGCGGGAACAACAATGCGTATTGCCAGGACGACGGGATTTCCTGGTTCGACTGGGCCAATACGGATGCGGCGCTGCACGGCTTCACGAAGGAGCTGATTACGCTGCGCCGGGAGAATCCCGCGCTGCGCCCGGACTGGTTCCGCCAGGCGCCGGGAACCGGGTTCCCCGCAACGGTGGAACTGCTGCGCGCCGATGCCCGCGGCTTCGAGGAGGAGGACTGGACCAACCCGGACGTGCGCTCCGTCATGTTCGTCCTCGGCCATGCCGGGGCCGACACGTTCGCCCTGCTGCTCAATGCCGCCGAAAACGGCGTGGAGTTCGCCCTGCCGCCCGCACCGGCCAAACCGTGGGACCTGGCCTTGTCCAGCGACCCGGACCAGCAGGTAGGGGAGGCCCTGGAACAGCTGATCGTGCGCGACCATTCGTTCACCCTCCTGCGTTCGCGCTCGGTCTGACAGTGGCGGCGCCGTCCTGGGTACAGCACGCGATCTGGTGGCAGGTCTACCCGCTGGGGTTCGCCGGCGCGGAACGGTCCGCGCCGGCTCCCGGTGGAGTCCCCGGCGATGGGCTGCGGCGGTTGCTGCCGTGGCTGGACTACGCCGTGGAACTGGGCGCCTCCGGAATAGCGCTGGGCCCCGTCTTCGCCGCCGAAACCCATGGCTACGATACGACCGACTACTACCGGATTGATCCGCGGCTGGGCGACGGCGGCGACTTCGACCGGCTCGTCGCGGAGGCCCACGCCCGCGGGCTGAGGGTTTTGCTGGACGGTGTCTTCAACCATGTCGGCCGGTCCTTCGCGCCTTTCCGGGACGCCGTCCGCGGGGGGCCGGGCGCGTCCACCGCGCCGTGGTTCAGCCTTGACTGGTCCGGCCGGGCACCCGGCACCGAACCCGGCTACGCGGACTTCGAGGGCCACCACCAGCTGGTCGCACTGAACCATGCGGAGCCGGATGTGGCAGCGTTCGTGGCCGGGGTCATGAAGCACTGGCTCGGCCGGGGAGCCGACGGCTGGCGCCTCGACGCCGCCTACGCCGTGCCGCCGTCGTTCTGGACCCGGGTGCTGGGCGCGGTGCGGCGGGAATTCCCGGAGGCGTACTTCGTGGGCGAATACATCCACGGGGACTATGCCGCTGCCGTGGCGGCGGGGAGCCTGGATTCGGCCACCCAGTACGAGCTATGGAAGGCCATCTGGAGTTCGCTCAACGACGCGAACTACTACGAACTCGCCGCGGCCCTGGAACGTCACAACGCCATGCTGGAGAGCTTCGCGCCGCTGACGTTCGTCGGCAACCATGATGTGACCCGGATTGCCAGCAGGCTCACTGACCCGGCGCTGCTCCCACTGGCGCTGGTGGTGCTCTTCACGGTCGGGGGCACGCCCAGCGTGTACTACGGCGATGAGCAGGCGTTCCGCGGCACCAAGGAGGACCGGGTGGGCGGGGACGACGACGTGCGGCCGGCCTTCCCCGCCGATCCCGCCGGGCTGCCGGGCGCCGGCGGGCCGGTTTTTGGGCTGCACCGGCAGCTGATCGGCCTACGCCGGCTGCACCCGTGGCTGCACACGGCACGCAGCACCGTGCATTTCCTGGCCAACGGCAGCCTGTCCTACTCGGTTGTGGGCGCGGATCCGGTCCGCGAGCGCCTGGTGGTGGCGCTTAACCTGGCCGCCGAACCCGCCGACGTCGAGGTGCCCGCGCCCGCCGCCGCGGTGGTGGCCGGGAGCGGCACGCTCTCGCCGGGCCGGATCCGGCTGGGCGGCCGCGGCTGGGCCATCCTGGCGGACGGTACCTGAAGCTGCGTGATTCCGGCGCCGGGGTGGTAGACCTGCGTCGGTCGCGGCTCCGGGAGCTGGCTGCGGGGTGCCGCCGGCGCTGCGGGGTGCCGGCTCAGCCCAGGCCCAGCGGCGCGAGCTGGGACTGCAGCCCGGCGCCGTCGCCCGCGTAAACCCACGGTGCGCTGCTCGCCGCCTCGGGTCCGGCCGCGCCGCCGGTATGGGCGCGGCCGCCGGCCAGGACAGCTTCACCCGGGGAGAGCTGGCGGATGGCGACGGCGGCCACGTTGCCCGGGTGCGCCTTGGCGAAGGCGCCGTAGACCTCCTCGTCGTGCTGGCCGTCGTCGCCGACCAGAAGCCAGCGCACGTCGGGAAAGTCGCGGGCCAGCCGCTCCAGGTTTCTCGCCTTATGTTCCTTCCCGCTGCGGAACCAGCGCTCCTGCGTCAGCCCCCAGTCGGTGAGGAGCAGCGCCCCCGCCGGATAGAGATTACGGGCCAGGAAGCGCGCCAGGGTGGGGGCGGCATTCCACGGCCCGGTGGAGAGATAGATCACCGGCGCATCGGGATGGCTGCGCAGGATCCTGTCCATCAGCACCGCCATCCCCGGTGTCGCCGACCGGGCCCGTTCGTTGAGCACAAACGTGTTCCAGAAGGCCAGGAACGGCCGGGGGAGGGCGGTGACCATGACCGTATCGTCGATATCGGAGACGATGCCCAGGGACGTCCCCGGCGCTATCACGAAGACCCGCGCCTCCACCGGCCCGGTCCCCTCCGCGTGCAGGATCGCGGTGTGCCAGCCGGGCTCCAGTCGGACCGGTATCACCCTGTCCACCAGCCCGCCGCCGTCCGCCGTCGCCTCGTGGCGGGAGCCGTCGATCTCGATGGTGACCGCTGCCCCGGGCACGGGAACGCTGGTGAAGGCCCGCCAGCCGCGGATGTTCGCCGGCCGGGCGTTTTCCTCATGGCCGGCGGCGTGGCCGGGGTTGGCGATCAGGACCCGGGCCAGGATCCGCACGGACCCGGTTGAGCCGTAGGAGGTATAGGCGACCACCCCGGGCGCGAACCCGGAGGCCCTGGCCGCGGCACTGCGCAGGGCGTGCACCACCCCGCCCACCCGCAGCGCGGTGCGCAGCAGCGGCCCGGCGGTGGTCCCGGTCATGGTCGAAAGTCCGATTGGCTCATCCGACTACTGTGCCACAGCCCGGCGCTGCGGCCGGGGTAGATTGGTCCTGTCGGCCGACGGCCATACCCCGAGGAGAGCTATTACATGAAGATCACCGGTGCCGTCCTCAGTGACATCGGACGCCCCCGCCCTTACGCCGGATCCCGGCCGCTGGAGGTGTGCGAGCTGGAGCTCGACGGTCCCGGACCGGGGGAGATCCTGGTCCGGATCGAGGCTGCCGGGGTCTGCCATTCCGACCTGTCAGTGGTCGACGGCAACCGGGTCCGCCCGGTGCCCATGCTGCTGGGGCACGAGGCGGCGGGAATCGTGGCGGAGCTCGGTCCCGGGGTATCGGACCTTGCTCCGGGGCAACGGGTGGTGATGTCCTTTTTGCCGCGCTGCGGGGAATGCGCGCAGTGCGCCGAGGACGGCAGGCTGCCGTGCGGCAGGGGTTCGGCGTCCAACAATGCCGGCACATTGCTGCGCGGGACCCGCCACTTGCGCCGCGGCGCGGAAATGGTCCAGCATCATCTTGGCGTCTCCGGTTTCGCCACCTACGCCGTGGTGGACAGGGCGTCGGCCGTGCCAGTCGGGGACGATGTGCCGCCGGCGGTGGCGGCCGTGCTCGGCTGCGCCGTGCTGACCGGCGGCGGCGCCGTGCTCAACGCCGCCCGTCCCGGGCCGGCGGACAGCATCATGATCGTGGGGCTGGGCGGTGTCGGCATGGCCGCGCTGCTCACGGCCGTGTCCCAGGGACTCTCCCGGATCATCGCCGTCGACACCTTGGCGGACAAACTGGCCACGGCGCGCCGGCTTGGCGCGCACGAGGCCTACACTCCGCAGGAAGTGGCCGACGGCGGCATCCGGGCCCGGTACGTGATCGAATGTGCGGGCAGCGCCCGGGCCTTCGAGACGGCGTTCCTGGCCACGGAGGCCGGCGGCACGACGGTGACGGCCGGACTGCCCTCGCCGGATGCGCGCGCCCACATCAGTCCGCTGACGCTCACCGCGGAGGCGAGGACGGTGATCGGAAGCTACCTCGGATCCGCGGTGCCATCCCGGGACATCCCCGTGTACGCACAGCTCTGGCGGGACGGGAAACTGCCGGTGGAGGAGCTGATCAGCTCCCGGATCCGGCTGGAGGACATCAACGAGGCCATGGACCAGCTCGCGGACGGTGCCGCGATCCGCCAGATTATCGAGTTCCCCTGAACGATCCGGGCCAGTCCGCCCTGCGGATGCGCCTGAGTTCCAGGACCCGGCCCAGCAGCCCCCATTCGTCCCCGCCGAGCCGGGCGAGCGGATCGAGCCGGCCGACGTCGGGATGGCTGCCGTCCAGCACCTCGGCGGCGACGGCGGCGTGCACCACCTGGCCGAAGACGAGGACGCAGTCGCCCAGGGCCAGGGTGCTGTGCAGCGTGCATTCCAGCACGGCCGGGGACAGGCGCACCCGGGGCGGCCGGACCCTGCCGCTGGGCTCGCGCTCCAGTCCGGCCATCTCGAATTCGCTGACGTCCGGGGGAAAATTGGTGCCCGTGGCGTTGACTTCCGGCATCAGGGACGCCGGGGCGAGGTTGACCACGAACTCGCCGGTCTCGAGGATGTTCCGCAGCGAATCCTTCCGGCCCACCGAGGTGAACTGGACGACGGGCGGATCGACGGAGGCCACGGTGAAGAACGAATGCGGTGCCAGGTTGTCCACGCCGGCCGCGCTGGTGCTGGACACCCACGCGATCGGCCGGGGCACCACCACCGAGGTCAGCAGCCGGTAGAACTCGGCGGAGGACAGCGCCTGCGGATCGAAGTCGGTGCGCACCGGGGGACCTACCGCAGGTCCCCGGTGCTGCCGTCGAGCAGGGACACGATGGCGGAGCAGTCCTTCTGCCCCAGGCCCGCCCCGATCAGCCGGTCGAACAGTTTCCGCACGTGGCTGCCGATTTCCAGGTCCGTGCCGGTGTCCAGGCCAGCGGCCAAGGCCAGTCCGACGTCCTTGCTCGCCAGCTCGGCGGTGAAGGTGGGGTCGAAATTCCGGTTCGCCGCGGCGGTGGGAACGATCCCGGCCACGGGCCACCAGGTGCGCAGCGCCCAGCTGTCGCCCGAGGAGACGGAGGCGATATTCCAGAAGACCTGAGGATCCAGGCCGAGCCGCCGGGCCAGCACCGCGCCCTCGGCGCAGCCGGCCAGGTTGATGAACAGCATCAGGTTGTTGCAGATCTTGGCGGCCTGGCCGCTGGTGGGCCCGCCGGTCGGAACAACGTTCGCTGCCATCGGCTCCACGAACCGGGCGGCATCGGCCACGGCGTCCGGTTCCCCGCCCACCATGAACGTCAGCGTCCCGGCCGCGGCGCCGCTGATCCCGCCGGACACCGGTGCGTCCACGAACCGCATACCGGCTGCGGCGGCGGCGTCGTGCACCGTGCGGGCGCTGGCGATATCGACGGTCGACGAGTCCACCAGCAGGGTATGCTCCGACGCCGAGGCCAGGATGCCGCCGTCATCCAGGAAGACGGAGCGCACCGCGGCGCCCGAAGGCAGCATGGTGAATACGGCATCGGCCCCCCGCACCGCCTCGGCCACGCTGCCGGCGGCAACCACACCTGACGCGACGGCCGCCGCCAATGCCTCAGCGCTGGCATCGAAACCACGCACCTCGTGCCCGGCCGCCACCAGGCGCGCCGTCATGGGGGCTCCCATATGCCCCAGACCTATCCATCCGATGATTGCCATCTGCGCTCCTTGCTGCCGGGCCGTGATGCCGGCCCTGTCTGGATTTCCCGGCCTATGACCGGGGTGGATGATGCCGGTTCAGGAACCGGTGGAGCCGGGATTCGAACTCCTGCGGATCGGCCCCGGGCCCGGCCGGTGCCCTGCGGCCGGCGTCGGAAACCGGACGCAGTCCCTGCCCGACGGCGGCCTTGGATGCCCGCAGCGACGCAGCGGACCCTTCCATCCATGACGCGAGCAGTCCGGCCAGCGCGGCGTCGGTGCCTCCGTCCTCCACCAGCGTGCTGACGAGGCCGATGCCGTAGGCCTGGGCGCCGTCCAGCAGCCGGCCGCCGTAGAGCAGGTCCTTGGTGCGCGCCGGCCCGATCCGCAGCGCCATCCGGTTGGCGAAGGTGGCCGGAACCATCAGTCCGAGCCTGGCGATGGGCATTCCCAGCCGGGCCGAGCGGGCCACCAATTGCAGGTCGCAGGCCAGCGCGAGCTGGAAGCCGGCGCCGGTGGCCACTCCCTCGACCACGGCCACCGTGGGAACCGGCAGGTCCTCGATGGCCTGCAAGGCCCGTTCCAGCACGGCGAAGCTGTCCGCGACATCGGCGCCCTCCGCGGTGCTCCATTCCCGCAGGTCGGAGCCGGAGCAGAAGGCTCCGCCGCGGCCGCGCAGCACAACCGCACGCAGGTCGCCACGGTCGGCCAGCAAGGCCACCACGCTGTGCAGCTGCCGCCAATCCGGAGTCCCAAGCGCGTTGTACCGTTCGCCGCTGCCGAAGCTGACGACGGCGACGGCTCCGTCGATGCCGACCGAAACGGTGCCGACCTGCACGCTGTCTTCCACCGTCATGCAACAGCCCCCGCGTCGCGCAGTCTGCCGATTTCCTCCGCGTTGAGGCCGAGCCCGGCGAGGACGTCGTCCGTGTGCTGGCCCAACAGCGGCGGCGCGGTGAGCATCCGCGGGGGCGTGCGGGTCAGCCGGACCGGGCAGCCCACCACCTTGAGGGGGCCGGCGCGGGGGTGGTCGAGTTCGGCCACCATGCCGCGGGCCAGGACCTGCGGATCCGCCAGGGCCTGGTCCACCGTCTGGATCGGGCCCACCGGGACGCCCGCCGCATCCAGAATTGTGACCCACTCCTGGGTGCCGCGGGTACGCAGGACCTCTTCGAGCAGCGGAACCAGGATGTCCCGGTGTTCCACCCGCCCGGGGTTGGTGGTGAACCGCTCGTCGGCCAGCAGGTCGGGGCGTTCCAGCGCCGCGGCGAAACGGCGCCAGAGGCCGTCGTTGCCGACGGCGATCATCACGAACCCGTCGGCGGTGCCGAAGGCCTGGTAGGGCGCGATGGTGGGGTGCGCCGAGCCGTAGCGGCGGGGAACATCACCGCTGGCGAAATAGCCGCTGGAGACATACGTCAGCCAGGAGACCGAGCCGTCCAGCAGCGAGATGTCCACCCACTGGCCCTGTCCCGTGCGGCCGCGCTCGTGCAGGGCCGCAAGGATGCCGATGGTCGCCCACATCCCGGCGACCAGGTCGGCGCTGCTGACACCGACCCGCACCGGCGGTCCGTCCGCCTCGCCGGTCACGGACATGATGCCGCTGCGCGCCTGGGCGATCGCGTCGTAGCCGGGGCGCTGGGCATCCGGACCTGTCTGGCCGTAGCCGGAAATGGAGGCATACACCAGTGCGGGGTTGTCCCGGGAGAGCTCGTCATAGCCCAGGCCGAGCCGGGCCGCCGTCCCGGGGCGGAAGTTCTCCACCACGACGTCGGCCCGGCGCGCCAGCTGCCGGACGGCGTCGAGGCCCGCCGGCGACTTCAGGTCCACGGCCAGGCTGCGCTTGTTGCGGTTGACGGACAGGAAGTAGGCGGCCTCGCCGCCCTGGAACGGCGGACCCCACTGCCGGGTATCGTCGCCGGAGCCGGGCTGTTCGATCTTGATGACGTCGGCGCCCAGGTCCGCCAGGGTCATGGTAGCGAACGGTCCGGAAAGGATCCGGGTCAGGTCCAGCACCACGAGATCGCCCAGGGCGGTCCCTCCGGCAGCGGTGCCGGAATCGGGCTGTGCGCTCACGCTCCGCGCACCATGGGTTCGCCGGACGGGACGACGGCCTTCGCGGCCTTGGGCAGCAGGATCAGTGCGGCCATGCTGACGGCACAGCAGATGATGATGTACACGGAGATCGACGTCGAATCGCCGTAGTGGGCCAGCAGGGCAGCGGCGATCAGCGGGGCCGGACCGCCGGCAATGACGGAGGCCAGCTGGTAGCCGAGCCCGGCGCCGGTGTACCGGATATCCGCGTCAAAACTTTCGGCGATCAGCGCTGCCTGCGGACCGTACTGAATGTCGTGCAGCACCAGGCTGACAATGATGGCGACGGCGACCAGCACCGCGCTGCCGGTATTGAACAGTCCGAAGTACGGGAACGCGAAGAGCGCGGTCAGCACAATACCGATACCGTAGATCCGCCGTCGGCCGAACTTGTCGGAGAGCATGCCGAACAGCGGAATGCTGATCAGTCCGAGGGTGGCGGCAAGCAACGTGTCGTCCAGGATGGAGTTGCTGCTGAGCTTGAGGTGTTTCGTCGCATAGGTGATAACGAAGGTGACGAAGAGGTAGAAGGGCGCCTGTTCGGAGGTGCGGACCAGGGCCGAGAGCAGAATCTGCTTGGGCTGGCGCCGGATGACCTCCATAATCGGGTTCCGGACCACCTTGTTGGAGGCCTTGATGGCCTCGAATTCCGGGCTTTCAATGACCCGCAGCCGGACAAACAGGCCGACTCCGACCAGCAGGATGCTGAGGATGAAGGGGATGCGCCAGCCGTAGGCGGCGAAACCGTCGGTGCCCGTGACCGCCGTCGTGATCCGCACAATCCCGGTGGAAAGGACGAGCCCGACCGGAACGCCCAGCTGCGGCCAGCTGGCGGACAGCCCGCGGCGCTTGAGCTGGCCCCACTCCATGGACAGCAGCACGGATCCGCCCCATTCGCCGCCGACTCCGATGCCCTGGATGATGCGCAGGATCACGAGCAGGATCGGTGCGGCCACCCCGATCGTCTGGTAGGTGGGCAAGCAGCCGATCAGTACGGTGCCGAAGGCCATTAGGAAAAGGGTGGCCATCAGGGTGGTCTTGCGTCCGATCCGGTCCCCGAAGTGCCCGAAGATGGCCGCACCGACAGGACGGGCCACGAACCCGACGAACTGCGTGGCGAACGCGGCCAGGATTCCGGCGAAGGCGGACTGGCCGGGAAAGAAGAGGTGCGGAAACACGAGCGCCGCTGCCGTGCCGTAGAGGAAGAAGTCGTACCACTCGATGGTCGTGCCGACAACGCTCGCCACGGTCGCCCGCCGGACGGCCTGCTCCCGGGTCACTTCAGAAACTTTCATCATTGCTCCATTGGTCTGATGCAGGGCGGGCAGATAAACCCACTTTGTGATTCCCTAACCCATGCTGCGGGTTTAGTCTGGCCTTGTCAACGAAATCCGCCGACGGGTTTGCCATGGAACAATGGCCGGGTACCGACAAGGGAGGGGAACGCAATGGTCAAAGAGGCTACCGGCCCCGCTGCGCCGCTGCTGGTCCTGAACAAGGTCACCCGGATTCTTAACTGCTTTTCCATCGAGGCTCCGGAGCCGACGCTGCAGCAGATCATCCGCGCGACGTCGCTTCCGGCCAGCACCTGCCAGCGCCTGGTGCAGAACATGGTGCGCGAGGGCTTCCTGGACCGCGACGGCGACCGCTACAGAATCGGGCTGCACCTGGTCCAGTGGGCCGCGCCCGGAACGTTCGGGCTCGACGTCGTCCGCCTGGTCCGCCCGATCCTGAAGGAGCTCCGCGACGAGACGGGCGAGACGGCGTGCTTGTATATGCGCGACGGGGCGCACCGGACCGTCGTCGCCGTTGCCGAGACCCGGCACGTGGTGATGCGCCCGTTCCTTGTCGGGCAGGTGATGCCGATCCACGCCGGGGCGCCCGGCAAGATTTTCCTGGCCTACGACCCGCAGGCACGGGCCGCGCTGGATGGAGCCGAGCTGGAGCGGTTCACCCCTGCCACTCCCGTCGACTGGGCCGTCCTGGACAACCAGGTCCTGGCTGCACGGGCGCAGGGCTTCTATGCCGCCTTCGGCGAGCGGAACAGTGATGTCGGGTCCATCAGCGCGCCCATCTTCAACCACGCGGGAAAGCTGGCCGGAGTCCTGGGAGTGGGGTTTCCGACCCAGCGCGTGACCGAGTCCGAGGTGGGCAGGCTGGGCCCGGCGGTCGCCGCTGCGGGAACGCGGGCAAGCGCGGCTCTGGGCTACCGCCTGCCCGCCGTCGCGGGTCCGCCGGGCCGGCGCTAGCGAACGGGCCCAAGCGCCCGCCGGGCCGACCTAGCGGACGGCGCGCTGTGAAGAACGGGACTGGGGGTCCGTCCTAGCGTGTGTCCGGGTCCTGCTCCGAGTCCGGGTCGGGCCCGTCCTCGTCCAGGTCCGCGACATCGGGGTTGACGTGTTTGAAGAAGTCGCCTGCGAGCGAGTCCCTGGCGGCTTCATCGTCGCTGCGGTCGGGGTCCTGGGATGCTGGAATTTCGGTCATGGTGCCAGCGTAACCGCGGCGGCCCTGGCTGGGAACAGGTCGGGCCCGCGCGGCCGACGGCGGCCGTCCGGGCGACCGAGGCTGGGTCCGCGAGCTCTCGTACCAAACCACCCAGGCCGATGAAACAACGGGGCTGGTGGACTTCGAATCCCACGAGATCACCGTCGACGGCATCGAGCACGTCGCCACCGGCCCGATCCGCTTCCGCACGGAGGAGGTGCTCCGGGCGCTGCTCAGCGGCGCCGGAACACTCGCCGTCACCGCCCGCAGACCCTGACGGAAGGCCGTCGCCGGCCAGCCGGCGGACTGACTGTCGGCGCCTGACCGTCGGGGGTAAAGTCCGGACTATGGGTTCCATCACCATCGGGCGCACCGCGGTATCGGCGGCATCCGGCAGACCGCTCACGGGCCACCCGGGTGCGCGCCGGAGGGCTCCGGTACTGCGACGCACGGGTACTGTCGCCGGGGCTGCCCTGGCCGCCGTCGCGGGATTCGGGTTCCTCACTGCCGTGGAGGTCCTGTGGGCGATGCGGCGGTTGACGCCGCCGAGCCCGATCGACCCGGTGCTGACTGCGGGGCTGTTCGGCGACGCCAATGCGGGGGAGCCACTGGATCTGGTGCTGCTCGGCGATTCGCTGGCGGCCGGATTCGGTGCAGACTCGCCGGCAGGGTCCGTGGGCTACATGCTCGCCGACGGACTGGCTGAGTTGTCGGGCCGGCCGGTGAGGTTGCATAACGTCGCCGTCATCGGCGCGACGTCCCAGGACCTCCCGCTCCAGGTGGCGGCCATCGACGAACGCGGATTGCACCCGACCGTGTCCGTCATCATTGTCGGCGGCAACGACGTCATGCAGCTGCGCGGCATCAAGGAGGCCCTGGCATCGCTGGCGGAGACGGTGCGGGACCTGCGGAGACGGGGCAGCCAGGTGGTGCTGGCGTCCTGTCCGGACATGGGCACGGTGGCCCCGTTCCTCCAGCCGCTGCGGTTTTTCATGCACTGGGTCA
>JBIOFK010000053.1:0-13770 GCA_044447065.1 Actinomycetales bacterium
CAGCACCCTGTCGTATCCCCTTGCCGTCAGCGCGCCGCGCTCCAGGGCACGGTCCAGCACGGTCGTGGTGCCCGACGGCAGCCGCAGTGCTCCGCGCAACAGGGTCCCTGGAGCCTCCGCGTTCCGGGTCATCCCGTAGCCCTCCAACCGGTCCAGCTGCCGCTTCCTGGCGGCCGCCACCCGTACGGCCACGAGGGCGGACGGTTCGCCGTCCCCCGCGGCGGCCAGTTCCGGCAAGGAGACCCGGTTGACTGCCAGCTGAATATCCACCCGGTCCAGCAGCGGACCGGAAAGCCGGCCGAAGTACCGGCGCCGGGCCATGGCGGTGCAGCTGCAGTCAGCGCCCTTGCCGGTGGCGCGTCCGCACGGGCAAGGATTCGCGGCGAGGACCAGCTGGAACCTCGCCGGATACGCTGCCGTGCCCACGACGCGGTGAAGCACGACCCGGCCGCTTTCGAGCGGCTGCCTGAGCGCGTCCAGGACACGGCGCTCGTACTCCGGCGCCTCGTCGAGGAAGAGCACTCCGCGGTGGGCGCGGGAGGCGGCGCCGGGTCGCGGAATGCCGCTTCCTCCGCCGATGATGGCAGGCATGCTGGCGCTGTGATGCGGGCTTTCATAGGGCGGGCGCCGGATCAGCGAGACGTCCGCTCCCAGCCGGCCGTCCAGGGAGTGGATAGCGGTGACCTCCATCGCCTCCTCGTCGCCCAGATCCGGGAGCAGGCCGGGAAGCCGCTCCGCGAGCATCGTCTTTCCGGCCCCGGGCGGTCCGACCATCATCAGATGGTGGCCGCCGGCCGCGGCGACCTCCAGCGCCAGCCGTGCTCCCGGCTGGCCGGCGACGTCGGCCAGGTCGGGGGCCGGATCCGGCGGGCCCGCCGCGGGCGGGTGCCGGTCCCCGGCCGCTCCGGCCACGGCGGAAAAATCCTCCAGCACGATGGCGTCCGGGTCCGCCCCGAAGGCCAGCGCCACCCGGGCCAGGGACTCGAAGCCGGTCACCCTCGCGCCGGGCACCAGCCGGGCCTCCTCGGCGTTGGCCCCGGCCACGACGATCCGGGTCCGGCCGGCACCGACGCAGGCCATCACCGCAGGCAGGATGCCACGGACCGGGCGCAGCCGTCCGTCCAGGCCCAGCTCCGCCAGGAACACGGTGCCGTCCGTGCCGCGGACGTCCCCCGCGGCCTCCAGGGCCGCCATGACTATCGCCAGGTCGAAGGCCGAGCCGCGTTTGGGCAGCGACGCCGGAATCAGGTTCACCGTGATCTTCCGCCGGCTCAGCGGGATGCCGCAGTTCTGTGCGGCGGACCTGATCCGTTCCTTCGCCTCATTGAGCGACGCATCGGGCAAGCCCAGCAGGATGAAGTTCGGCAGGGTCTGGCCGATGTCCGCCTCGACCTCCACCAGATGCCCGTTCAGCCCCAGCAGCGCCACCGCCAGGGCCCGGCCCATGGCCATTCAGACCACCCCGCGCAGGTGCTCCAGCACCGGGTTCAGCGTCCCGTCCGCCACCACGGCGACCACATCGATGCGGACCTCCGGCGGCCGCAGCCCGCGCTCCCGCTGCCACCGGACAGCGAGGGTGCGCAGCCGGGCCAGCTTCGCCGGCGTCACCGCCTCGAACGGGTGTCCGTACAGCGTGGACCGGCGGGTCTTGACCTCCACCACGACCAGCACGTCGCCGTCGAACGCGACGATATCGATCTCCCCGGACGGACAGCGCCAGTTCCGGTCAATCACCCGGATGCCGCGGTCCTCCAGGAAATCGGCGGCCAGCTCCTCGCCCCGCCGCCCCAACACGTCCTTCGCCCTCATGAGCACCTCCACCACCCACTCTGGGCGCGGAACGGGGCCGGCGGCAGTGCCACCGGCCCACATGTGCGAACCCGTCAGGAAGAATCGGGCTGTGGAGGAACGGCGGCCGGGGTCAGGGCCCCAGCGTGCCGTCCTTGGGGATGGACAGGTCGTCCGTCTTGGTCAGTTCCTCGACGTTGACGTCCTTGAAGGTGATCACGCGGACGTTCTTGACGAACCGGGCGGAACGGTAGACATCCCATACCCAGGCGTCCTGGAGAGTCAGGTCGAAGTACACCTCGCCGTCGGCGCTGCGTGCCTGCAGGTCGACGTGGTTGGCCAGGTAAAAGCGGCGCTCGGTCTCGACGACGTAGTTGAAGAGCCCAATGACGTCGCGGTATTCGCGGTAGAGCTGCAGCTCCATGTCCGTCTCGTAGTTTTCAAGATCCTCGGCGCTCATGGTTCCATCATGCCCCAGCCGCGGCCGGGCCTGAAACTTCACCCAGGCGCCAGCTCAGCCGGTGGTACGGGCTGGGACCCTCCGCGGCGATCGCCGCGCGGTGCACGGCCGTGGCGTAGCCCTTGTTGACGGCCCAGCCGTACTGCGGATGTTCGGCGTGCAGTGCGGTCAGGATGCCGTCCCGCTCCACCTTCGCCAGGACGCTGGCCGCGGCCACGCTCAGGCAGCTCAGGTCCGCCTTGATCCTGGTGACCACGGGCGCTTCGCAGGCCGGCCCGGCCGGGCGAGTGCCGCCGTCGTCCGCCTCCACGGCGAACAGCGGCTCCTGCACGGGCCGGGAGAGCCAATTATGGCTCCCGTCCAGCAGCACGATGTCGGGGCTGCAGCCGGCCCCGGCCAGGGTCAGCCAGGCGCGGGTCCCGGCCAGCCGGAGGGCCGCTGTCAGTCCCAGGGCGTCGACTTCCGCTGCGGAGGCGTGGCCGACGGCGTGGCCCACCGCCCAGCGCCGGATCAGCGGGACCAGCGCCTCGCGGTCGGCGGCCTTGAGCAGTTTGCTGTCCCGCACTCCGGCGAGGCTCTTCTGGGACTGCACGTCCACCACCACCATGCCCACGCTGACGGGGCCGGCGAGGGCGCCGCGCCCGACCTCGTCGCAGCCGGCCACCAGGCGGTGCCCGGCGTCGCGCAGGGTACGCTCGAACCGCAGGGTGGGTGCCTTGCTCACGGCCGTGCCTTCATGTCCTACCTGGGGCCGGTGGGAACGGCCGACGGCGATCCCGCCGATTGCGGTCCGGGCGCCGGGACGTCGCGGAAGGTATCCGGATAGTTGCCGATGAACCCCAGGCGGGTCAGCGGCCAGGCCCGCAGCGCCGCCTGGCCCTCGACGTCGGACTCGTTGACGAAGCCGTCGCCGGGGCCGTTCAGCGCGTGGTAGCGCGAGTCGGCGGAGTTATTGCGGTTGTCCCCCATGACCCACAGTTTACCGGCGGGCACCCTGACGTCGAAAGCGTCATAGGTGGGCGGGGCAAGGTTCTTCGATCCGGGGTAAAGGTAGGGTTCGTCCAGGCCCTTGCCGTTGACGGTGATCCGGCCGGCCGCGTCACAGCAGATCACGTGGTCCCCCGGCATCCCGATCACACGTTTGACCAGGTGCTGCTGCGAATCATCCGGCTGCAGCCCGAGGAAGATCAGCGTGTCGCTCACCCAGCGGAACGCACCGCTGGCCTGGGCAGGGGCGGGGGCCAGCCAGCCCTGCGTGTCCTTGAAGACAATGACGTCCCCGCGCTGCAGGGCGAACGGATGCGGAACCAGCAGGTTCACGAAGATCCGGTCATCGGGCTCCAGCGTGTTTTCCATCGAGCCGGACGGGATGTAATACGCCCTGAACAGAAAGGTCTTGATCAGGAAGGAAAGCACCAGCGCGATCACGATGATGGTGCCGATCTCGCGCAGCCACGACAGCGCCCCGGACCGCGCCCGGGAACCCCGGCTGCCCTTCCGGCCGGCCGGACCGCCGGTGCCGCCCGTGTCCTCGCCGGTGCCGCCGGTCCCGCCCGTGTCCTCGCCCGCGCCGCCGGCAGGGCTGTCGCCGTGGTCGGCGGGCTTGTCCCCGGCTGGATGTCCGGCTGCGGAATGCGACATTAGCGTTCGTCCTTCATGGCCGCGGGAGCGTCAGTGACCCGCGGCAGGTCGGCGGCCCTGTTCAGGGGCCAGAGAATTCGGAACGGCCGTCCGATGACTTTACTGGTGGAAACAAGGCCGCCGCCGGGCGCGCCCAGCAGGGAACGGGAATCGGCGGAGATGGAACGGTGATCACCCATGAGCCACAACTTACCCTCGGGAACGACGACGTCGAAACGCTCGGTGCTCGGCGCGTCTCCCGGGTAGAGGTACGGCTCGTCCAGCGGCTTGTTATTGATTTCCAGCCGGCCGTCCGTGGAGCAGCAGTGCACGTGGTCCCCCGCGACCCCCAGGACGCGTTTGACGTACACGGTGGAGCTTCCGGTGACGCCGAGCCATTCGCCGATGCCGGTCAGCGCGTGCGCCATGGCGCCGCGTCCGTCGTCGAGCGGGTCAAAGGATCCCCTGCCGTCGAAGACCACCACGTCGCCGCGGCGGATCGGCCCAGCGGAATAGTCCGTCCGGGACACCAGCACCCGGTCCCCGGTTTTTAGCAGCGGGTCCATCGAGTCCGAGGGGATGTAGTACACGTCCACCCAGAGTCCGCGCACCACGGCGCCCAGGACGAGCACGGCGATGACCGCCACGACAACGGAACGCCAGCCCAGAATCCTGGACCGGCGTTCCATCAGGGACAAAGCAGTGCCCGAGGGCGCTTACTTTGCGGCGATTGCGTCGCGCTTTTCCTTGATCTTGGCGGCCTTGCCGCGCAGGTTGCGCATGTAGTACAGCTTGGCCCGGCGGACGTCACCCTTGGTGACCACTTCGATCTTGTCGATGATCGGAGAGTGCACCGGGAAGGTACGCTCCACGCCGACGCCAAAGGAGACCTTGCGGACGGTGAACGTCTCGCGCAGGCCGTCGCCCTGGCGGCCGAGGACGAAGCCCTTGAACACCTGGACACGGGAGCGGCTACCTTCAATGATGTTCACGTGAACGTTGAGGGTATCGCCGGCGCGGAAAGCGGGGATGTCGGTGCGCAGGCTGGCTGCGTCGACGGAATCGAGAATGTGCATATGTTCTCTCCTGATGAACGCCACAGGTCATTCACGTCAAAAGCGGCAGGAATGCACGCCGTTACTGGCGGTGGATCGCTGCCGGAAGTGTAGTCAGACCGTGCCGGCCAATGGTGGCCGTCCGGCGTGCTTGCCTCGCGGTACAACCTCCCCCATGGCAGGGGCGTACCCGGCAAACACAATGCTTAAGTTTGCCATAACCGCCGCCGGTGGCCTAATCGCGGCGCCGGCGGCTCGTGTCAGCCCTCGGGCCCGGATTCGGCGGGCGTGTGGACAAGCCGGGCGCCGACGACGGCGTAGCCGAGTTCCGCGAGGGTGCCCCGTTCCGCCTTGCTCAGCACGGCGGGGTCCAGGGCCGCGAGCAGGTCCGGCCGGCGGGCGGCGGTGCGGCGGAACTGCTCATCGCGGCGGAAGCGTGCGATTTTGGCGTGATTACCGCTGAGCAGGACGTCGGGAATGTCCCGTCCGCGCCAGGACGACGGCTTGGTGTACACCGGATACTCCAGCAGGCCGTCGGAGTGGGACTCCTCGACCAGCGACTCCGGGTTGCCGACGACGCCGGGCAGCAGCCGGCCGATGGCCTCCACCATGGCCAGCACGGCGACCTCCCCGCCGTTGAGGACGTAGTCGCCGAGGCTGACAGGCCGGACGTCGAAATGCTCCCGGGCCCATTCCAGGACGCGTTCGTCGATGCCCTCATAGCGACCACAGGCGAACACCAGCCTGTCCTCGGCGGCGAGGGAATGGGCCATCGACTGCGTGAACACCGCGCCTGCGGGCGAGGGCACAATCAGGACCGGCTTCGCGCCGTCGCCGGCGGAACCGGCGGGAACCAGCAAGGATTCCAGGGCCGCCGCCCAGGGCTCGGGTTTCATCACCATGCCGGCGCCGCCGCCGTAGGGCGTGTCGTCCACGCTGCGGTGCCTGTCGGTGGTGAAGGTGCGCAGGTCGTGGATATTCAGTTCCAGGATCCCGTCCTGCCTGGCCTTGCCGATCAGGCTCAGCTCCAGCGGCGCGAGGTATTCCGGGAAGATGCTGACGACGTCCAGGCGCACCGCTACGCCTCCGGTGCGGGGTCGGCCGCCTCCGTGCCGGAAGAGTCGCCGGCGTCGCTGTTCGCCGCGCCGGAAGCGTTGCCGGAGTCGCTGTTAAGGTCGAACAGCCCGCCCGGCGGCGTCAGCAGGACAAATCCGGCCGCCACGTTCACCTCGGGCACGATCTCCTGCACGAAGGGAACAAGCACCTCGCGTCCGTCAGCGGCCTGAACCACCAGCAGATCCTGGGACGGGAGCAGGTTCAGCGCCGCGACCTTGCCGACGACGGCGTTGCCCACCCGGACCTCAAGGCCGACCAGCTCATGCTCGTACCAGGCGTCGTCGTCATCGTCGACCGCGTCGTCGGTATCCATGGACAGCCGGGCACCGCGCAGGGTTTCGGCCTCGTTGCGGGTGCTGATCCGTTCGAAGCCCAGCAGCAGGATTTCCTTGTTCCAGCGGGCACTGGAGACCGTCAGCGGACCCAGGGAGGCGGGCTCGACGCTCACCACGGTGCCGGGGGTGAAGCGCTCCATCGGCGCGTCCGTGAAGACCTGCGCGGTTACTTCGCCGCGGATGCCGTGCGGCTTGCCGATCCTGGCCAGCTGAACCTGCATGACGCTCCTTCGGTGAACGGGACGGTACCGGGAATGATCGGTACCTAAAGGAAAAAAACGAAAAAAACGTTGGCCCCGTCACCAAAACGGTGCCGGGGCCAACGTCGAAAAGCTGGTGCGGGAATCCTAGCGGCGCCGGTCGGTATCGACGACGTCCACGCGGACCTGTTCCCCGCCGGCCAGGGCAGCAATCACCGTGCGCAGGGCACGTGCGGTGCGTCCCTGACGCCCGATCACCCGGCCAAGATCGTCCTGGTGAACACGGACCTCCAGGGTTTCCCCACGGCGGTTGTTCTTCACCGCGACCTTGACGTCCTCGGGGCTGTCAACAATCCCGCGGACCAGATGTTCGAGCGCGTCTGCCAGCAATTTACTCCGCCTCGGTGGTCTCTGCTGCGGGTGCCTCGGCCTCGGCCGGTTTGGCCTTGGGGGTGATGGCTTCCTTGACGATGACCGAAGACTTCTCAGGAGCCACGAAGACCGCCTTGGGAGCCTTGGTCCGCAGGGTGCCTTCCTGTCCGGGGAGGTTCTTGAACTTCTGCCAGTCACCGGTGATCTTCAGGATCGCGGAAACCTGCTCGGACGGCTGTGCGCCGACGCCGAGCCAGTACTGGGCACGATCGGAGTCGACCTCGATGAACGAGGGTTCTTCGGTCGGGTGGTACTTGCCGATCTCTTCGATTGCACGGCCGTCGCGCTTGGCGCGGGCATCCATGACGACGATGCGGTAGTACGGGGCGCGCATCTTGCCGAAGCGCTTAAGGCGAATCTTTACGGCCACTTTTGTGGTCACTCCTGGTTCTGAAGAAAGGCGATTCCGTGGTCACGCTCCCGTGGGGCGGGCCGATCACTTGGAGTCTAAGGACAAGACCATCACGCGGAGAGAGGGGCCGCGCGGATCAAGTACCCGTCCATTATGCCAGACGATCGGCACTGCCCGCGACCTTCGCTGCGGTTGCGGGCGGGTTATTCGCTCCAGAAGTACAGGGCGAGGCGCTCATCCGCCCCCGCGGCGGCGGCTAGCTCGGAAATCCGCCGGACCATCGATTCGGTCACGTCGGCGGTGGTCGACATTTCCTCGGTTCCGGCCCATTCGGCGGCCAGCTCCGCCAGCTCCTCCGGATCCTCCAGATCCTTCAGCTCGGCGAAAACCTCGTCCAAGCCCTCCGGGATGACCAGCAGGCTATCGAGTTCCACATCGACCATACCCAGGGCGCACTCGGTTCCCGTCGCGTGGACCTTCCTGACGGCCAGTTCACCCAGGATCTCCAGATCCAGGTCCGTCACATCGGGCACGGCGTAGCTTTCCAGCACGTTCGGCGGCGTCCGCCCGGCATCGAGGGCCTTGGCGTAGGCGACGGCGGCGTGGTGGTCGGCGACGAACAGTTGGGGTGCTAGCGGCACGGCGGGCCTTTCGTTGGCTTCGTTGGCTCAATCAACACTGGCCGTGGCTGACACCAGGCTCAACCAACACTAACGCGGATCCGGTTGCGCCACGGATCTTCGAATGCGAGTTCCGCGCCGGTGTCGGCGACCGCTATTCCGTGGTGGGCGAGCCGTTGCGCCAGCGCGCCGGTGTCCTCGGCCGTGGGGACCTTGATCAGCACCTCGCCCAGGCCCAGGGTGTCCTTGCGCGGGCCTGCTCCGCGGCTGTTCCAGACATTCATGGCCATGTGGTGGTGGTAGCCGCCGGCGGAGACGAACAGGGCCTGGCCGTGCCAGCCCGCGGTGCGTTCGAAGCCGAGGGCGCCGACGTAGAAATCCTGCGCACTCTGCATGTCTCCGACCTGCAGGTGGACATGTCCGACGGCGGCAGCGGCCGTGCGCTGTCCCTCCAGGGCCGCTTCGCTCAGGTGGCTCTGCAGGTACTGCTGCGGCGTCAGGGCCAGCGAATCCATCACCACCTCGGAGCCGTTCCACTGCCACTGGGTCCGCGGGCGGTCATAGTAGAGCTCGATCCCGTTTCCTTCGGGATCGGTGAAATAGAAGGCCTCGCTGACCAGATGGTCAGCGCTTCCGACGAACGCCTGCGGCTGGTACCGGGCGGCCGTGGCGACGGTGGCGGCCAGGGAGGGCTGGTCGTCGAACAGGATTGCGGTGTGGAACAGGCCCGCCTCCCCGCGTCCCGGGCTGTGCAGTCCGGGCGAGGGTGCGAGATGCACCAGAGGTGCGGTTCCACGGCCCAGATAGAGCCCGCCGTCGGCCTCCGCGAGCACATTCAGGCCCAGCGCGCTCTGGTAATAGGCGCTCATCACCTTCATATCCCCGACCTTGAGCATCACCGTGCCCATGGCGAGGTCGGCCGGGAGTAGATCCTGGGACGATGCGGTGTTCATGGGTGCTCCTCGGTTGCTGGGACGCCCGGACGGCGTGCTTACAGCATATCAATTACTTGAAGCTTCAATTTATTCCCGGTGCCCGGTCTGGAGCGTTATCCGCATGGCGAGACGCGGGCCCAGCGCGTCGAGGCCGGATTCCCGCTCCTGGAGGCGACGCCGGACCAGCACGGGTCCCGGGTCGGGATCGGCGGCAAATCCGCAGCTGGCGTAGAACGGCGCATTGAACGGAACGGCCTCGAAGGTATCGAGCGTCATCGCGGTGTAGCCCGATTCGGTGGCCCAGGCCAGCGCGGCGCACACCAGCGCCCTGCCCACGTCCTGGCTTGCGTGCTCCGGCAGCACCGACAGCTGTTCGAGATGGGCCTGGCCGTCCACCTCCTCCAGCCGGGCGAAGCCTACCGGTGGCCGGCCGGCCACCAGAATATGGAGGGCAGCGGCGAAGCCGGCGGACGCCGCGGCAACCGGCGGCCCCGCCGTCGCCGGTATCTTGGCCGCCGCCGATATCACAGCCGCCGGCATGCAAGCCGCCGATATTCCGCAACTCGCCGCCAGCAGCGCATCGGCGGCCGTTTCGATGGCAGTCAGCAGCGAGAATTCCGCCAGCGCCGCGGGACGTATCTCCAGCATGCTCAAAGCCTACGATCCGGCACCGACAGTGTCTCCGGCTTCCGGACTTCGGGGCTTCCGGTTTCCGGGCTTCCGGCGGTGAGGTCCCCGGCTGCGTGCGATTGGCCGAGGCCGCGTCAGTCGTGCCGGTGCCCGGCGATGAAGCTGCGGATCAGTGCGTCCCCCGCGGCAGTGTCCTGCGGGCGGTGGCCTCCTCCCGGCACGGCAAGGGTGGCGCCGGTGGAGGACAGGTACGAGGCCACTTCCTCGTACAGCGGCTCCCAGCCCCCGGTGATCACCAGGGTCGGAACGCCGGGCACAATCTGCAGCGGCGCCTCCCACGGCGGGGTCTGCAGCCGCAGCCGCCGGGCGGCGCGCCTGGCCATCGGAGTGTCCAGCGGTGCGGCGGCGCCGCCGAACACCAGCCGGCTGTATTCGCGGTGGAACGCCTCGTCGCCGAGTTCGCCGCGGCGGGCGTAAAGCGGTCCCAGCAGCGCCCGGTGCGCCGCCGTCGCCGGCAGGTCGGCCGTCAGGGACAGGCAGGCGGGTTCGGCCAGCACGAGGGAGTGCACCAGGGACGGATGCTCCACCGCTGTCATCATCGCCGCGATGGCCCCTTCGGCGTGGGCGACGAGGTGTCCTCCCCCGGCCAGCGCCTCCAGCACGATCCGGGCATCTTCGGCGAAGTCCGTGGGCAGCGGCTCCGCCTCCGGGTCGAAGCCGTGCCGGCGCAGGAAGAGGGCGTCGTAGCCCAGCGCCAGGCCGTGCTGGGCGCCCCACGCGGCCGCTCCGAACGCGCCGGAGCCGTGGACGAAGACGATCCGTTCCCTGTTCATGCGTCCAATCCGACGGTGGCCCGCCCGGCTGCGGCCCGGGACGGCACCAACGGCTATTTACCGAGGAACTTGTCGAAGCCCTTGGGCAGGTTCAGGGAGGCCGGGTCGAAACCCTCAGCGCCCTGCTGGCCGAAGGCGGCACCGGTCGGCACGGACTTGCCGGCGTTGGCGCGCCGCGCCTCGGCGTCCTTGACTTCCTGCGCGGCCTTCGCGGGGTTGCCGGAGCGGGCTTTCTTCTTGGGCGCGCTCTTGCCGCCCTTGCGGGCACCGCCGAACCCGCCGGGTCCGGCCATTCCGGGCATGCCCGGGATTCCGCCGCCCTGGGCCATCTTTTTCATCATTTTCTGGGCCTGGCCAAAGCGCTCCAGCAGCCCGTTGACCTCGGAGACGTGCACACCTGAGCCCTTGGCGATCCGGGCGCGGCGGGAACCGTTGATGATCTTCGGGGCCAGCCGTTCATGGGTGGTCATCGACCGGACAATGGCTTCGACCCTGTCGATCTCGCGCTCATCGAAATTCTCCAGCTGCTGGCGGATGCCCGCGGCGCCCGGCATCATCATCAGCATCTTCTTCATGGATCCCATGTTGCGGATCTGCTGCATCTGGGCGAGGAAGTCCTCCAGCGTAAAGTCTTCCTGGTCGGCGAACTTCTTCGCCATCCGGGCCGCTTCGTCCTTGTCCCAGTTCTTCTCGGCCTGCTCGATCAGGGTAAGGATGTCGCCCATATCCAGGATGCGGCTGGCCATCCGGTCCGGGTGGAACAGCTCGAAGTCGTCCAGGCCCTCGCCGGTGGAGGCGAACATCACGGGCTTGCCGGTCACCGACGCGACCGAGAGGGCCGCACCGCCCCGGGCATCGCCGTCGAGCTTTGACAAGACCACGCCGGTGAAGGCGACGCCCTGCTGGAACGCCAGCGCCGTATTGACCGCGTCCTGGCCGATCATGGCGTCGATGACGAAGAGGACCTCGTCGGGGTCGATCGCGGCGCGGATGTCCGCGGCCTGCTGCATCAGCTCGGCGTCGACGCCGAGGCGGCCGGCGGTGTCTACGATGACGACGTCGTACAGCTTCGCGCGCGCCTCGGCCACACCGGCGCGGGCGACGGCGACCGGGTCGCCGGTCGCGGATTCGAACTCGCTGGACACGCCCGGGTGCGGGGCGAACACGGGAACGCCCGCGCGCTCACCGTTGACCTGGAGCTGCTTGACGGCATTGGGACGCTGCAGGTCGGCGGCGACCAGCAGCGGGCTGTGCCCCTGGCCCTTGAGCCACTTGGACAGCTTTCCCGCCAGGGTCGTCTTACCGGCACCCTGCAGACCGGCCAGCATGATCACCGTCGGAGGGTTCTTGGCCAGCCGGATGCGGCGGGTCTCCCCGCCCAGGATGGCCACGAGCTCCTCGTTGACGATCTTGACCACCTGCTGGCCGGGATTCAGGGCCCCGTTGACCTCCGATCCGAGGGCGCGCTCACGGATCTTGGCGGTGAATTCGCGTACGACGGGGACCGCGACGTCGGCGTCCAGCAGGGCGCGGCGGATCTCCCGGACGGTGGCGTCGACGTCCGCTTCGGACAGCCGGCCCTTTCCGCGCAGGTTCTTGAAGGTTGCTGTCAGCCGGTCAGAGAGTGAGTTGAACACGCGCCGCGCACTTCTTTCATCAGGATTAATCTTCGGCTCCGGTGTCGCCGGGACGACCCACAGGATTCAACTACCAAGAATACCAAGCGCAGCACCGGTCGCGGGACCGGCCGTGGGTCCAGCCGCGGAATCGGGGCCGGGACACAGGACATTCCCGGCCCGGGATGGCATGCTGGGAAACGTGACTGCCTCGAAGAACACCACGAAAACCGCATCCGCGCGCGCCGGCTCCGCCACGGAGTCCGCCAAGGGCTCGGCCGGAACGTCTGCCGGGAGCTCGGCCGGAACGTCCGCCGGGACTTCCGCCAAGGAAGGGACTATCCGGACCCTGCTGATCCTCGGCGCGTCCGGGGACCTGACCGGCAGGCTGCTGCTGCCAGGGCTGGCCAGACTGGTGGACGCCGGCCACACCGGCGCGCTGACGCTGGTCGGGGCCGGCAGCGATGACTGGACCGGCAAACAGTGGAGTGAGCGGGTCACCTCGGCGTTCGACGGCCCGGGCGGGACCACCACCGCGGCAGGCAAGAAGGCCGCCGTCGCGCTCATGAAGTCCACCAGCTACCATCAGGTCGACGTCACGGCCAAGGGCGCGCTGGGCACACTCCTGGCCGGGCTCGAAGCGCCGGTGGCCGTGTACTTCGCCCTGCCGCCCGCCGTGACCGAAAAGGCGTGCGCCGTGCTCACCGCCGCCGAACTGCCGGCCGGAACCCGCCTGGTGATGGAAAAGCCGTTCGGATCCGACGCGGAATCCGCCCATGCCCTGAACGAGACACTGGCGGCCCTGGTCCCGGAGGAACACGTCCATCGCGTGGACCACTTCAAGGGCAAGTCCACCGTATTCAACATCCTCGGCCTGCGCTTCGCGAACCGGCTGCTGGAGCCGCTCTGGAACAGCGAGCACATTGAAAAGGTGGAGATCGTCTTCGACGAGGACCTGACCCTGGAGAACAGAGCGCGGTATTACGACCGCGCCGGCGCGCTGCGCGACATGATCCAGAGCCACCTGCTGCAGATCATGGCCGTCATCGCGATGGAATCCCCCGCGACACTGGGCGAGCGGGATGTCCGGGACGGCATCGCCACCGTGCTGCGTGCCAGCAGCATCGACACGGACTTCGCATCGAGCACCCGCCGCGCCCGCTACACCGCGGGCAAGATCGGCAGGCGTGCGGTGCCGGACTATGTGGCGGAGGAGGGCGTTGACCCGAAGAACGACACGGAGACGCTGGCCGAGGTCGAGGTGCGGATCAAGAACTGGCGTTGGGCCGGGGTGCCGTTCATCCTGCGCTCGGGCAAGTCCATCGGAGCCGCGCGCAAGGAAGCCGTCATCACCTTCCGGCAGGTTCCGCACCTGCCCACCGGCTTCGAGGGCCTGGACTCCCCCACCCAGCTGCACATCGGATTCGGCCCGGACACGCTCAGCCTGGACATCGATGTCAACGGCCCGGGAGACCTTTTCACGCTCAACCGGGTCAGCCTGGAGGCCGACCTGGCCGCCGACGAGCTGCTTCCCTACGGTGAGGTGCTCGACGGTATCCTGCACGGAGATCCGCTGCTCTCCGTCCGTGGCGACACGGCCGAGCAGTGCTGGCGGATCGTGGACCCGGTGCTCAAGGCCTGGTCCGGCGGCAAGGTCCCCATGGAGGAGTACGCCGCCGGTTCCGACGGCCCGAAGGGCTGGGCCAGCAACGTCTGACCCTCGCGGCCTGCGGGGTGCGGACGGGTAGGACGCCGTGCGCGGTTATCCGCTTCCCGCG
>JBIOFK010000054.1:0-13580 GCA_044447065.1 Actinomycetales bacterium
CGTCACCTGCTCTTTACCCCGCAGCTCCTTCTGTAACGTGCCCGCAACGTGCCGGAGATCCTCCGAAACATTGGCCCGACACCATGGATGGACGAGCACCGGGGACTCCCGGTACCTCCCGGATCGATTCCCCGGCTCCGGCAGGCCATGGTGACGCGAAGGGTGAACGCATGGAAATCACGGCGGCAAACGTCTGGCTGATGGTCTCGGCGGCACTGGTATTGCTCATGACGCCCGGACTCGCCGTTTTCTACGGGGGCATGACGAGGGCCAAGGCGGCCCTCAACATGATGATGATGAGCTTCGTTTCGGCCGGAATCGTTGGCGTCGTGTGGATCCTCTGGGGCTACTCCATGAGCTCCGGGTCCGGCCTCGGCGGCCTGTTCGGCAACCCCTTCGCCAGCTTCGGCCTGGGCAATCTCATTGGATCGACCGAACTGATCAAGGCCGGGTTCAGCGCCACTTTCGCGATCGTCACGGTGGCGCTGATCAGTGGCGCCATCGCCGACCGGGCCAAATTCAGCGCCTGGGCGGTCTTCGTCCCGATCTGGGTCACTGTGGTCTACTGCCCGCTGGCGTATATGGTCTGGGGCGGCGGTCTCATGAGTCCCGGCGGTGCCATCAGCGCCGCCTTCGGCCAGGTCATCGACTTTGCCGGCGGCACCGTCGTCGAGATCAATGCGGGAGTCGCGGCCCTGGTCCTGGCCCTCATCGTCGGAAAGCGGCACGGCTTCGGTGCCGATTCCAGCCACCGGCCCCACAACATTCCACTGGTCATGCTCGGCGCGGGCATTCTGTGGTTCGGCTGGTTCGGTTTCAACGCCGGAGCCGCCAGCACGGGGGAGCAGGCCGCCCTGATCTGGATCAACACGATGACCGCGCCGGCGGCGGGCCTGCTCGGCTGGCTCATCACCGAAAAACTCCGTGACGGCCGACCGACCTCCCTGGGGGCGGCATCCGGTGTGGTGGCGGGCCTGGTCGCGATCACGCCGTCCTGCGCGAACATCACCCCGGTGGCAGCCCTGGGACTGGGACTCGTGGCCGGAGCCGCCGCCGCGCTGGCCGTCGGGCTGAAGTACCGCTTCGGTTTCGACGACTCCTTGGACGTTGTCGGAGTCCATCTGGGCGCCGGCCTGGTCGGCACTCTGGCCCTGGGCTTCATCGCCCTTCCGGTCAACGGCCGCGGCGGGGGGCTGTTCTACGGCGGCGGCTTCGCGCAGCTGATCGCGCAGCTGGTCGCCGTCCTGGTCACTATTGCCGTCTCCGGAGGCCTGACCGCCGTCATCGGCCTGGCCATCCACAAGCGCCTCGGATTCCGGATCAGCCACGACGACGAGGTCGCCGGCGTCGACGTTTCCGAACATGCGGAGACCGCCTACGAATTCGGCGGACTGAGCCAAAGCCAGTTCCACCCCTTCGCCGGTTACGTACTGCCCGCCGGCAGCATCGGGCCCGGTCCGCGGGACAGCCGCCAGCATGAAGTCCGGGAAACCGGACGGCGCCGCGCGGTCGCGGGCAGCCGGCAGTAGGATGCACCCATGGATCCAACGACAGCGGTGATGCCCGACGATTGGCACCGGGCCTTACTCATCATGGCGCACCCCGACGATGCGGAGTACGGTGCCGCGGCCGCCGTCGCCCAGTGGGGTGCGGCAGGCAAGGAGATCTGCTATGTCCTGGCCACCCGCGGGGAGGCCGGAATAGCCGGGATGGATCCTGCCCAGGCCTCCGCCGTGCGCACCGAAGAACAACGCAGCGCGTGTTCGCGTGTCGGAGTGCACCAGCTGGAGTTCCTGGACTACCCGGACGGACGGCTGGAACAATCGCTGGAACTTCGGCGCGACCTGGCCCGCAGTATCCGGCGGCACCGTCCGGACGGAATCATCACCATGCACTTCGGCCAAACGTGGGGTCGCGGCCGGTGGAATTCCGCCGACCACCGGGCGCTGGGCATCGCTGTGCTGGATGCCGTGGCGGACGCAGCCAATGAGTGGATCTTCCCCGAGCTCAGCGACCAGGGCCTCGCCCCGCATGCAGGGGTGGGCTGGGTGGCCGTCGCCTCACCGGCTCCGACGCATTGGGTGGATGTGAGCGCCGAGAGCTGCGAACGGGCCACGGAGTCCCTTTCGGAGCATGTGCAGTACCTGCGTGCCCTCAGCGACGACCCCGTCGAGGTGCAGGCACGACGGCAGGTCGAGATGGTAACCGGGGGCCCGGAAGGATCGCGCCGCCGGGTCGGATTCGAACTCTACTCAATGTAGGTCCCCGCAGGTCCCTGGCTTCGGGGCGTGTCCACGCGGCGGGATAATCGACGGATGGACCGATTCACGCCGCATACCCCCGATGGCCTGGTCCGGCTGATCGCCGAACGATGCCTGGAGCGCCGGGGCCGGGTCCGGGTGGCCGTCGACGGGCCGCAGGCGGCCGACCCCGAAGCGCTGGCGCAACGGACGGCTGCCTGGCTGCGCCAGGCCGGGCGCCCGGCGGCTGTGGTGGACCTGCATGACTTTCAGCTGCCGGCCTCCCAACGGCTGGAAACTGGCCGCGAGGACCCGGACAGCTTCACCTTCCGGTGGTTCGATTATGCCGCCCTGGCGCGGGAGGTCCTGGACCCGCTGGCCCCGCACTCCGGGGACGCGTTCTGGCTTCCCCGGCTGCGCGAGGCCGGATCGGACCGCTCGGCCCGGGTGCCTCGGCAGCAGGCTGCGCCCGAACTCGTGCTGCTGGTGGCCGGGCCCATGCTGCTGGGGCGCTGGCTGGATTTCGACGTCACGGTGCACCTGCGCATGGACCCGGGGGTACTCCTACACCGGACTCCGCCCGAGGCGCAGTTCACCGTGCAGGCGCTGTGCCGTTACCAGGATGAGCTCACCGAGCAACCGGATATTCTGGCCCGGTACAACCACCCCGGCCGGCCGGCCGTGCTGGCCTGTAACCCGGAGCCGCCCTAAAGCTACAGCCCTGATGGAGCGGCCGGGTACGGCGCTACCCAGCAGGGACTTACCAGGTACGGACTTCCTCTGTGGTGCCGAAGGCGACATCCCCGGAGAGCTCCACCGTGTACCGGCCCGGTCCCTGGTGCGTCACGAGGATTCCCTTGCGTTCCCTGAGTGCGTCCTGCAGGGCCAGCTCGACCGCGGCATTTAGTTCAGCATCCAGGGACGCCGCATCGGGGACAGAGATGGCCAACGGTTGTGCTGCGATAGTCATTGCTTTTCCTTTATCCGTGGGCCATACACGGAACCGCAGTGCGGTGCCTGTGCCAGCGGCCAAGTGCTGGGACAACGCTGTCGCACAGGGGGCAGGAAGATTCCTGCGGCGCCTACCAGTATGGAGCCCACGGCAGCGAATCGCAGCATTGGTCCCCTCATCGGCGCGTCGCGGCGCTGACGCGGCGCTGCACCAACCCTGACCACGCCGCGGCAGCCACCGGCGGCGGCCGGTCACGGGCAAGGACGCCGGCCGCGGACGATCGCCGGGACCGGCCGACGCGGACTTCGCCGGTATCTCGGGCACGTTCGTCCGGCCCTGAGGCCGCCGTCACAGCCCGCCGCGAATTGCTCGGGACCCCAGCTCGCTAGCGTATGCTCTCGCTGTGACAACGATGAGCAGGCCGCCTGCTGACCCGTCCCGGCCCAAACCTCCGGCCTCCTCCCGGCTACGCGGCTGGATGTTGGACGGCCTGCAGGACACCAAGGGACTGCACCCCGGACCGCACGGCGTCAGCCCCAAGGAAGAGAAGCAACACTCCTGGTGGCAGGTGATGTGCCTCACCGGCGTCGACTACTTTTCGACCCTCGGCTACCAGCCCGCGATCGCTGCCCTGGCGGCAGGGGTCATCTCGCCCTTTGCCACGCTCGTCCTCGTCGCCGTCACCCTGCTTGGCGCGCTTCCCGTCTACCGGCGGGTCGCCGGCGAGAGCCACCGCGGTGAAGGTTCCATTGCCATGCTGGAACGCCTCCTGCCGCGCTGGTTCGGCAAACTCTTTGTCCTGGTGCTGCTGGGCTTCGCGGCCACCGACTTCATGATCACCATGACCCTATCCGCCGCAGACGCCTCCGCGCACCTGGTGGAGAACCCCTATGCGCCGGGCTGGCTGCAGGGACAGAACCTCGTGGTGACGCTGGTGCTGCTGGCCCTGCTGGCGGCGGTGTTCCTGCGCGGGTTCAAGGAGGCGATCGGCATCGCCGTCGTCCTGGTGGCGCTGTACCTCGGACTAAACGTGATCGTCGTGGTGAACACGCTCATCCAGGTTTTCACCCACCCGGTCGCCGTCGGGAACTGGTGGCAGGCACTGACCACGTCCCACGGGAACCCGCTGATGTTTATCGGCATCGCGCTGCTGGTATTCCCCAAGCTCGCCCTGGGCCTGTCTGGATTCGAAACAGGTGTCGCCGTCATGCCGCAGATCCGCGGCAGTGCCGGTGACACCGCCGAGCACCCCGAAGGACGGATCCGCGGAACGCGCAGGCTCCTGACGACGGCGGCCGTCACCATGAGCGCCTTCCTGATCACCACCAGCTTCACCACCGTCGTGCTGATTCCGCAGCCGGAATTCCAGCCCGGCGGCCAGGCGAACGGCCGCGCGCTGGCCTTCCTGGCCCATGAATATCTCGGGCCCGGATTTGGCACCATCTATGACCTGAGCACCATTGCCATCCTGTGGTTCGCGGGCGCATCCGCCATGGCCGGGCTGCTGAACCTGGTACCGCGGTACCTGCCCCGCTACGGTATGGCACCGCAGTGGATCAGGGCCGTCCGGCCCCTGGTGCTCGTCTTCGCCGTCACCGGCTTCATCATCACCGTGCTGTTCAACGCCAGCGTCGATGCCCAGGGCGGCGCCTACGCCACCGGCGTCCTGGTGCTGATGACCAGCGCGTCCGTCGCCGTCACGCTCTCGGCCCGGCGCCGGCGGCAGCGCAACCGGACCGTCGGGTTCGCCGTCATCGCCGTGGTCTTCATCTACACCACCGTGGCCAACATCGTCGAGCGGCCGGAAGGCATCAGGATTGCCGCGGTCTTTATCGTGGCCATCGTCGTCATTTCGCTGCTGTCACGCATCCGGCGGTCCTTCGAACTGCACGCGACACGGGTCCACCTCGACGCCACGGCCCGTGAATTCGTCGAGGCGGCCGAAAACGGGCCCCTCACGATCATCGCGCATGAGCCGCTGCGGCTCTCGCCCACCGCCTACCTGGAAAAGCTCGCGTCCGCCCGGGAGGTCAGCCACCTGCCGCTCGATGACAACGCGATCTTCCTGGAGGTGATCATTGACGACTCGTCGGACTTCGAAACCGAACTGGAGGTCCATGGCGTCCGCCGGCACGGTTTCCGCATCCTCGAGGTGCACGGGCCCGTGGTGCCGAACACCATTGCCTCGGTCCTGCTGCACATACGGGACACGACCGGGCTGATGCCGCACATCTACTTCCGCTGGACCGAGGGCAACCCCATTTTCAACCTGCTGCGTTTCCTGTTCATCGGGGAGGGAGAAATCGCTCCGGTCACCCGAGAGGTGCTCCGGCAGGCGGAGCGGGAGGTCACCCGCCGTCCGTGGGTCCACGTGGGATAGATTCCTGCTGACGCCCGACGGCGGCACGGGTCCCGGGCGCGGGGGCGCCCGACGGCGGAGGAGACGGCGTGGCGTCATCCTCCAGGCAGCGCGGGCCGTTGATCATCAGGCCTCCGGTCAACATGATGAGCAGGCACACGCCCAGCATGGCAAAGGACACTGTCCAGCTCCCGGTGGCGTCACGCAGCACGCCGAACAGCAGCGGTGCTACGCCGGCGCCCGCGTATCCGACGCCCTGGCTGAATCCGGCCAGCACCCCGGCCCCGTGGGTGGTCCGGGTCCGCAGGTTCATCATCAGCAGGGCCATGGCAAACGTGCCCTGGCCAAGACCGGCGAGCGTCACCCACAGCCACGTTCCGTGCGTGGGAGAGAGGTACAAACCCGTGTGTCCGGCGGCCCAGAAACAGGAGAACAGCACCGCGGCCAGCACCGGATTGCGCATCCGCGGCACCACCAGCGGCACCAGCAGGCTCACGGGAAGGCCGAGGATCGCGAAATAGGCCAGCGCGGATCCCGAGGCGGCGGGATCCATTCCGTGGTCGCTGAGGTACGGGGGCAGCCAGGTGAAATAGACATAGGTCTGCGCGGAATTGCCGGCCAGGAAGATCGCCAGTCCCCAGGCCACCCGCGAACGCCACGGGCGCAGCCTCGCGGTGGACGGCCGCGCGCCGGCGAGGTGGGGCGCTTGCGCCGGCCCGGCCGTCGTCGAGCCGGACGCGGACTGCCGGCCCTCGTCGGGCCCCCGGCGAAGCCGCCGGTCGTGCAGCAGCTGGACCGCCCACGGGACCAACGCCACCGCGCTGACGGCGGACCACACTCCGATGGACACCCGCCAGTCGGTCAGCCGGGCCAGCGGGACCGCCACCTGCGGGCTCATCGCCGTACCGACCGCCAGCAGCGTCACATACCCGGCGGTGACGACCCCCATTTTGTCGGGGAAATACTTCTTGACCAGGGGAGGGAGCACGACGTTCCCGATCCCGTAGCCTGCCATCACGACGGCGGAGAGCGCCAGGAACGGCCACACGCCGGAGACGAAGGCGCGGCCGAATTGGCCGGCAAAGGCCAGCAGCACGGCGCTCAGCATGACCCGTTCCAGGCCGAAGCGGCGGATCAGTGCCGGGGTGGTCAGGCCGGCGACGGCGAACACCAAGGGCGCCAGCATGGCCAGCACCCCCGTTGTGGCGGCGTTGAACCCCAGCTCGGGGCCGATCGTGCCCAGCAGCGGAGGGACGGCGGAGACGGCCGCACGCAGCCCAAGGGCAATGACAAAGATCCCCAGGAGCGCCCCGACCCGGCCCCGCATTGAGGGATGCGTAAACGAATCCACTCCCACACCCTAGCGCGGGCGTCCGTCCGCCGGGCAAAGACCACTTCGGGCAGGCGTCACCCGCCCTGCCCGGGGATATGATCGAAGCCACTGCACAGGCAGGAGTGGGGACATGGACGACGGCGCCGACATTCAGCAGCAGCTTTCCGCTCGGATCAAAGACAAGCGGGACGCGATCAGTTCGTTCCTGGGCCGGGCGCGGCCCCGGCGCAACCGGCTTTCCAACGTCAGTGTCGTCGGCAGCGCCGTCGCGGCCCTCCTCACCGCCGGCCCCGCCATCGGCGGACAGTCGTTTACCTCCACGGTCCAGGGCCGGCTTGGCCTATCGGACGATTCCGTCGTGTGGCGGGTCCTCTGCCTCGCAGCGCTGGTCTTCTCGGTCGGCGCGGCCCTGGCCACGAACCTGAGCAACTCCAAGGACTTGGCTAGTCAGGTGACTGCGGCGGAAACGTGCAGCGCCGAGCTGGAAGCGCTCCAGACGTCGCTGGACTTTGGCCAGCTTCCGGTTACTGAGGCCGTCAAGCTGTACCAGCAATACGTCTCGAAGGTGGCGTTTGTCGACGCCGGATAGTCCCGGGTATCCCCGGGTATCCCCGGGTATCCCCGGGTAGCTAATGCCGTGCCGTGTGCCGGTAGCTGGACCGGTCTGTCTCTTCGGATGCCGGCATTTTTCGCCTCCGGTGCCCACTTCTGCCGCGGTGGGTGCCGGTCTGTGGCGCCGCGGGTGGCTACCTGTGTCGCCTCCGGTGCCCGCCCCTGCCGCGGGCGGATAGCTATTCGAAGAGCGACGGGTCTCCGGTTCCGCGGCGGACGACCTCCGCCGTGCCGCTGGAAAAGTCGACGACGGTGGTCGGCTCCGCACCGCAGTCCCCCGAGTCGATGACAGCGTCAACGAGATGGTCGAGCCGCTCCTTGATTTCCCAGCCCTGCGTTAGCGGCTCCTCCTGGTCGGGGAGTAGAAGCGTGCTTGAAAGCAGCGGTTCCCCCAGTTCGGCCAAGAGCGCCTGGACAACATTGTGGTCCGGGATGCGGACGCCCACGGTCTTCTTCTTTGGATGCAAAAGCCGCCGCGGAACCTCCCTCGTCGCGGGAAGAATAAACGTGTAGCTGCCGGGAGTTACCGACTTGATACTGCGGAACACATCGTTGTTGATGTGGACGAACTGGCCCAGCTGGGCGAAATCCTTGCAGACAAGGGTGAAATGGTGCTTGCTGTCCAGCTGCCGGATGGTGCGGATACGGTCCAGCGCGTCCTTATTGCCCAGCTGAGCCCCCAGCGCGTAACAGGAATCCGTCGGGTACGCGATCAATCCGCCCGCGTGGATTATGTCGACCACCTGGCCGATAGCCCGGGGCTGGGGGTCATCGGGATGTACATCGAAGAATCTCGCCATGCTTCGAGCATATGGCCACGGCTGCCCGCGGTCGAGGCCGACCCCGTCTGGGCCCGGAACCTGGTCAGCGCTGCCCGACGATCGGCCGCCACGGTCGGGCCGCCACTGTCGGGCTGCGACTGTCGGGTCGCCGTGGTCGGGCTGCCTGGTCGGGCCGCTGCGCTCTGGGGTGAGGAGTCATGTGGAGTGGCGGGGTGGGTTTTCCCTTAGCAACCCGCTCGCGCGCGGATGTGTTTACTGCTGACTGGACGCCCGGTCCCGCCTGTGCGCCCGCCATCCACGATGACCAGACGAGGAGGGATCGATGGCGCCATCCGGTCGGAGTCGCTGAGGTGACAGAGCCCGGCGGGTCGCCCGACGGCCGTGCTCCGGCGGCGACGGCCGGACCCCGGCGGTCGGGTTCTTGCGGGTAGCCAAGTAGCCAGGTAATTCATGCTCGATCGCTGTGGTAAGTCGCACAAAAAAATCGTGGGACCCCGGCCGATTGGCCTGGGTCCCACGGCGGTGTAGTTTCAGACGACCCGGGTTTCCGGACGTCGCGGACTAGGTGAGTTATGCGCGGCTGCGCACTTGGCGGAGTATCCACATGATGGCTCCAACCACCAGGAGAATGATGCCGATCCACAGCAAGAACATTGCTGCCTTCACCGCAATGCCAAGGATGAGTAGGACGATTCCAACGATGATAAGTGTAATTACTATTCCCATATGCTGATCGTACGCCAGAATGCGAGGGAACGGTGGAGCCGTTTTGGAGGAGCGCCCTTGGGCCGTCATTTTCTGCCCTCCCTGCTCGAAAAATGGCCTAATTACATGTCTGAAAGCAAGTATTGCACCTGTGCAACGACCGGTGGATACTGGGACGATGTCCAATTCAAACCCAGCCCCGACCACGGCTCAGACCGATGCGGTACTCAGAGCGGCCAGCGTCCTCCTGCGGGTGGTGGCACGGTCCGTCGTCGAAGTCGAGGACCTCGTGAGCACACCCCAGCTGCGCGTGCTGGTCATGATTGCGAGCCACGGACCCCAAAATGTGGGAGCGGTGGCGGCGGAGCTGGGTGTACATCCCTCCAACGCCACGCGGACCTGCGACCGGCTGGTGCAGGCCGACCTGATTCTTCGCCGCGAAGACCCGAACGACCGCAGGTACGTGCAGCTGGACCTGACCAAGGACGGATCCGCTTTGGTCGCGCGTGTGCTGGGACACCGGCGCCGCGCCGTGGCCGAGGTGATGGCAAAGATGACGCCGGGCCAGCGGGAGGAGACTGCCGCCGCGATGGCGGCTTTTGCCTCGGCCGCCGGCGGCGGGGGAAGCGACGACGGCCGGTTCAGCCTGGCGGCAAGGGACTGAGCCGCCGGCGTCCTCGGGGTAGGACCGACGACGGCGGGGTAGGCCCACCCTGACGTCGACGACCCGGCAACGACGCCAGCGGCGGTCAGACGGCCTGGTGGATGGAATCGTCGCTCTGGTGGGTCCGGCCGCGATGCAATTGAAAAGCGCTGTTGATCAGTGAGAAGTGGCTGAAGGCCTGCGGGGTGTTGCCGAGTTGCCGGCCCGCCACCGTGTCCCACTCCTCCGACAAGAGCCCTACATCGTTGCGCAGATCCAGCAGCCGCTCGAACAGCTTCTGCGCCTCGTGCCGCCGTCCGGCGCCAAGCTGGGCATCGACCAGCCAGAAGGAGCAGGCCAGGAACACGCCCTCCCGGCCCGGCAGTCCGTCGTCGCTGGTTTCCGGACGGTATCGCAGGACGAAGCCGTCCTCGGTCAGTTCGCGGACAATCGCGTCAACCGTGCCAACGATGCGCGGGTCCTTGTGCGGCAGGAAGCCGACCCGGGGCAGCAGGAGCAGGCTCGCATCCAGTTCCTTGCTACCGTAGGACTGCACGAAGGAGTTCTTCTCCTCATCGAAGCCGTGCGTCATCACCTCGCGGTGAATTTTGCTCCGCAGCGCGGCCCAGCGGTCATCGGGTCCGGGAAGTCCGGATTGGCGCACGCCCTTGACCATCCGGTCCGCCGCCACCCAGCACATGGCCTGGGAGTAGGTGAACCGCCGGCGTTCGCCGCGCTGCTCCCAGAGCCCGTTGTCCGGCTGGTCCCACGCGCCCTCCAGATGTTCCATCAGCGCCACCTGCAGGTCCCAGGAGTTGTCCTGCTGGCCCTGCAGCGCGTTGCGGGTCAGCGAAAGTCCATCAAGAACCTCCCCCCAGACGTCCAGCTGGAGCTGGCCGGAGGCGGCATTGCCGGTGCGCACCGGCGTCGAATTTTCGTAGCCGGCCAGCCAGGGGAGCGAGGATTCGGTCAGGCGCCGGGTTCCGTCCAGCCCGTACATGATCTGGAGCTTGGAGGGGTCGCCGGCCACAGCCCGGACGAGCCACTCGCGCCAGGCCGCCGCTTCGTCGTTGTAGCCGCCGGCGAGCAGGGACTGCAGGGTCAGGGTCGCGTCCCGCAACCAGCAGTACCTGTAGTCCCAGTTCCGCGGCCCGCCGATCTGTTCGGGCAATGACGTGGTGGCGGCGGCGACAATGCCGCCAGTGGGGTTGAACGTCAGTGCCTTGAGCGTGATGAGGGACCGCTGGACGGCATCGCGATGGGGGCCGGCCGCCCTGGACGTGCCGGACCAGTCCTTCCAGAACGCCGTGGTGGCCCGCAGCGCGTCCTCGGCGTCCGCCGCTTCGGGGCGGGGCAGGTGGCTGCGCTGCCAGGTCAGGACAAACGGCACCCGTTGGCCGGCATGGACGGTGAAATCGCTGACCGTCTTCATGTCCTGGCCCTCGAGCTGGACCGGGGTGGTGACGTAAACGGAGTCGGGGCCGGCGACGGCGCTGAGGCCGCTGCTATCCCGCCGGACCCAGGGGACGTCCTGGCCGTAGTCGAAGCGCAGCACGAGTTCGCTGCGCATCCGGACCGAGCCGCTGATGCCCTCGACGATGCGGACCATGTCGGAGGCGTTGTTGCGCGGCGGCATGAAGTCGATGACCCGCACGCTGCCCTCCGCTGAGGTCCATTCGGTCTCCAGGACGAGGGTGTCCTCGACATAGCGCCGGCCGGAGCAGACCTCAGCCCCCGCCGGGGCCAGCAGCCAGCGGCCGGCGTCCTCGCTGTCTACCAGGGCCGCGAAACAGGCCGGGGAATCGAAGTTGGGCAGGCACAGCCAGTCGATGGAGCCGTTCCGGCCGACCATGGCGGCGGTGTGAAGGTCGCCGATGATGGCGTAGTCCTCGATCCGGGACATTCAGCCCACCCCCGGCTCGGTCGGCTGGCCCGGAAAGGTCGGTGCGTGCATGGTTGCTCCTGTGCGCTGGATTCCTTTTCTGAAGTCTGTCAATTTGTTTGCGCTGACGCAACTGACGGGCCGGTCCGCCTTCGGGGCCCTGTCCTTCGGGGCCGTGTCGGGGCGGCTACATTTTCCCGAACAGGGACCGCACGACGGCGAAGATTCCGTAGCAGATCAGTCCCACCGCGATGGCCACCAGCAGGTAGGCGCCGTAGGGATGGTCGGTCAGCGCCTTGAGGCTGCCATCCAGACCGGTTGATTCTTTCGGGTCCCGCTGCCAGGTGGCCACCACGATCAGCAGTCCCACCAGGATGAGCGCGATGCCCTTCGCCACGTGCCCCACCACACCGAGCCCCGTCACCACCTTGCCGCCGCGGGAATCCGCCACGTGCAATTCCGACTTGAACTTCTTGGAGCCGCCCTTGATCACGAAATACACGCCGATGCCGATGACCAGCAACCCGACGCCGATGAGCAGGGCCGGACCCAGCGGCCAGCCGATGATGGTGACGGTGAAGTCCCGGGTTGACTGGCGCGAGGTGGACCGCTGGCCCAGGGCGAAATGTGCGATGGAAACGGCCAGTGCGCCGTAGGTGATGAACAGCCAGCCGGAGGAAACAGCCTTCGCGGCCCGTTTGCGTGCCGGCAGGTGGCGGGCGCTGATCGTGGCCTCGCCGAGCTGCCACACCGAAAGCCCCGCGCAGCCGGCAGCGCACGCCCACAGCAGCAGCGGTCCGTAGGGCTGGTCCGCGAGCACGGCGATGGCCCCTGACGGGTCGGCCTCCCCGGATCCGCCGAACGGGATGCCAAGGGCGATCCCGCCGATCAGGATGTGAACGATTCCGGTGACCGCGAAACCGAACCGGGCGGCCCAATCCAGCGCGGTGCTCTCCGCGACATCCTCGGCCACATCCTTGGCGACGGACGCGGGCGAGTCCGATTCGCCGTCCGGCCCGCCCGGAGCCCTCCCGGTGGCTGTCACGGCCCGTCAGCCGCGTCGTGGTTCATGGCCACAGTCTAGTCAGCACCGGCGACGACGGGCGGTCCGCCGTCGTACTGGCGCCGGGTAGTAAGCAGGGTTAGTCTCAAAGAACCGGAGGATTAGCCGGCAGGTTCGCACAGGAGGGCAGCACGGTGAAAAGGGACGATGCGCGAGGCTATCCGGACGATACCGTCCGTACGGGGCGGCAGCGGTACGGCGGGATCAAGGTGGGCTCGGCGTTCTTCGGGTGGCTGACGGCCACCGGCATGGCCGTCCTGCTGACAGCCGTCGCCGCGGCGGCCGGCACCGCCGTCGGCGTCGCCACCAACACCGACGTCGGCCAGGCGGCGGCGCAGGCGTCGAAAAATCCGCAGACCGTCGGCATCGCCGGGGTAGTGGTGATCCTGGTCCTGCTCTTCATCTCCTACTACTGCGGCGGTTACGTGGCCGGCCGGATGGCGCGTTTCAACGGTCTGCGGCAGGGACTGATGGTCTGGATCTGGGCGCTGATCATCGCCGTGATCGTAGCCATCGTGGGGGCCATTGCCGGCAGCAAATACAACATTCTGGGCAACCTCAACAGCTTTCCGCGGATTCCTGTCAACGAGGGCGCCGTGACGTCTGCGGGTGTCATCGCGCTGGTGGTTGCGGTGGTCGTCAGCCTGGTGGCCGCATGCCTCGGAGGCCTTGCCGGGATGCGTTTCCACCGCCGGGTGGACGCCGCGGACAATGCCGCCGTCCGGGACGCATAGCTTACCGACGCACAGGTTCTCCACCCACAGAAAGTCGGCGCGCAGATTGTCGACACATAGCTAATCGAGGGAAGGGAAGCCGGTCATGGGCGCTGAAGAAACTTTTGAGGCCGAGGCAGGGAAGGGCGGAGGACACAGTCGCGAGGACCTGGAAGCCAAGGCGCAGGAGCCGCCGCACGCGGACAAGGACACCGAAGAGGACCTGGAGCGCGAAGCCTACGGCGACGACGGCGACGCGCCCCAGGTGCCCCTTCCCGGCTGAGCGCGGGTCGGCA
>JBIOFK010000055.1:0-13577 GCA_044447065.1 Actinomycetales bacterium
AAGCGCTCATCGCCGCTGTTGTCCACCGCGTAGGCCATCAGCGTCCCGTCCACCGTCACGGCCATGCCGCCGATGCTGAAGAACGGCTGGCCCTGCGCCTCCGCGTTGCCGTCGAGCAGGATCTGCTCCCCTGCCACCGGCACGCCGGGTTCGACGACGGGCGGCGTCCAGTCCGCCACCGGGTCACCGGTTTCGGCGGCGGCCACGCGGCAGTGGATGCTGTAGGCCTGGCCCTCGACGGTCCGGGAGTAGTACCACCAGCCGTCCTTGCGGTTCGGGACGGAGAGGTCAGTCTCCTGGGTGCGTGACTTGATTTCGTCAAAGATCGCCTGCCGGAGCGGATCCTGGCCCGCCGTCACCTCGTCGGTGTAGGCCTGTTCCGCGTCCAGATGGGCCTTGACCTCGGGGTTTTCCTTCTCCCGCAGCCATTCGTAGTTGTCCGTGAACGTGTCGCCGTGATGGGTGCGCGGGGTCGGAACCCTTTTGGCCACGGGAGGAGTGTGCGTCATGACTGCCACTCTAAAAGCAATTTCCGGCCCCCGCGAACGGTTTCGCGCTCAGGTGAGCCGCCGGTTTCCCGGATCCGGCGTTGCGCGGCTCACACCGAGGCGATATCCTGAACGAACGGTCAGTAATTCACGAAGGAGTCCGGATGGCACAGGAACGAGCCGCTGCGTTGGCGTCCACGGAGCAGCCAAGCCCCGAGGATGCGGCAGGGCAGGCGTACTTTGACGCCATCATTGCCAAGGATTCGCGGATTGAACCGCGGGACTGGATGCCTGCGGCCTACCGCCGCACCCTGGTCCGGCAGATCTCCCAGCATGCGCATTCCGAGATCATCGGGATGCAGCCGGAGGCCAACTGGATCACCCGCGCGCCGAGCCTGAAGCGCAAGGCGATCCTGATGGCCAAGGTCCAGGATGAGGCCGGCCACGGACTGTACCTGTATTCCGCGGCGGAGACCCTGGGCACTTCCCGCGACGACATGATGGACCAGCTGATCGCCGGCAAGGCCCGGTACTCCTCGATCTTCAACTACCCCGCCGTTTCCTGGGCGGACATGGGCGCCATCGGCTGGCTGGTGGACGGCGCCGCCATTTGCAACCAGGTTCCGCTGTGCCGGGCCTCGTATGGTCCCTACGGCCGGGCCATGGTGCGGATCTGCAAGGAGGAATCCTTCCACCAGCGGCAGGGGTTCGAAATCCTGCTTGAGCTTTCCCGCGGCACCGCGGAACAGAAGCAGATGGCGCAGGACGCGGTGAACCGCTGGTATGCCCCCTCGCTGATGATGTTCGGCCCGCCCGATGAGGATTCGCCCAACTCCCGCCAGTCCATGGCCTGGAACATTAAGCGCTTTTCCAACGACGAGCTGCGCAGCCGCTTCGTCGGCATGATGGTCGAGCAGGTCGCGGTGCTGGGGCTGACGCTGCCCGATGACGCGATCCGCTTCAACGAGGAGACCGGCCTGTGGGAACACAGTCCGCTGGACTGGGACGAGTTCAAGGATGTCCTCGCCGGCCACGGTCCGTGCAATGCCCAGCGCATGGAGCGCCGCAGGCAGGCGCACGACGACGGCGCGTGGGTCCGCGAGGCCGCCGGCGCCTACGCGCGCAAACAGGCAGCAAAGCAGGCAGCCGCATGAACGGCTGGCCGCTCTGGGAAGTGTTCGTCCGCTCCAGCCGCGGGCTCTCGCATGTGCATGCGGGATCCCTGCATGCTCCGGATGCCGAGATGGCGCTCCGCAACGCCAGGGACCTGTACACCCGCCGCAACGAAGGTGTCTCCATCTGGGTGGTGCCCGCGGATGCCATCGCCGCCAGCGACCCCGATGCGAAGGGTTCCTTCTTCGAGTCACCGCAGGGTAAGGACTACCGGCATGCCACGTATTACACCAAGAGCGAGGGCGTGAAACACCTGTGAGCGAGTCAGCGACACGGATCACCCCCGGTAATGCCCTGCGCCCGGAAGATATCGCGGACCGGGTCCACGACGGGTCCGCCGTCCCCGGCGCCGACGTGGCGGAGTACGCGCTGCGCCTGGGCGACGACGCGCTCATCCTCGCCCAGCGCATGGGACACTGGATCTCCCGCGCCCCGGAGCTGGAGGAGGATGTCGCCCTGGGCAACATCGCCCTGGACCAGCTGGGCCACGCGCGCTCGTTCCTCTCCTATGCCGGGGGAGCCTCGGGACGAAGCGAGGACGACCTCGCCTATTTCCGCTCCGAGACGGAATTCCGCTCCGCCCACCTGGTGGAGCAGCCCAACGGGGACTTCGCCGTCACCATCGCCCGGCAGTTCGTGATCGCGCATTACCAGTACGAGCTGTACTCCCGGCTGAGCGGCAGCAGCGACCCGATGCTGGCCGCGATCGCCGCGAAGGCCGTCAAGGAGGTGGACTACCACCGCGACCACAGTACCCAGTGGATCCTGCGCCTGGCGCTGGGAACCGACGAATCCCGCCGCCGCCTGATCGCCGGACTGAAACTCATCTGGCCCTACGTCGAGGAACTCTTCGAGGACGACGGGCTGACCGCCCGGCTCGGGGACGCCGCCGTCGCGCCCTCCAGCCTGCGTCCGGAATTCGACCGGCTCACCAACGCGGTGCTCAAGGAGGCGGAACTGGACGTTCCCGCCGTCCCGGCAGCGCTCGGCGGAGGCCGCCGCGGCCGCCACTCCGAGCACCTCGGCTACCTGCTGGCCGAAATGCAGGTCCTGGCCCGCCAGCACCCCGGAGCGTCGTGGTGATGGTCGTGGACCGGTGCGCCCAGCAGGTGCGGCCGGAACAGAGCGCGGACGCGAAGGCCTGGGGCGTCGCGGCGACCGTGTGCGACCCGGAGATCCCGGTGCTGAGCATCGAGGACCTGGGCATCCTGCGCACCGTTCGCCTGATGGACGACGGCGGCTTCCTTCCCGCCGTCGAGGTCACCATCACGCCCACCTACTCGGGCTGCCCGGCCATGGACGCCATCAGGGAGGACCTGGTGAGCGCCTTCCACCGGGCCGGCTACCCCGCGGTCCATGTGAACACGGTGCTCTCCCCGGCCTGGACCACCGATTGGATGACCGAGGCGGGCAAGGCCAAACTTGCCGAATACGGCATCGCGCCCCCCAGCGGAAGGTCCGCGGCCGGCGGCCATTCCGGCCCCATCCGGCTGAGCCTGGCCGTGAAATGCCCACAGTGCGCCTCCCTGCACACCAAGGAAATCACCCGCTTCGGATCCACCTCCTGCAAGGCGCTGTACGTCTGCCAGGACTGCAGCGAACCCTTCGACTACTTCAAGGTGATTTAGTGAGCGCCGCAACGGACAACATTCCCGCCGACGGCGCTGCCCCCGACGCCGACGGCACAGACGCCTCCGACGCCGACGGGGCGACCCGGCGGAGGGCGGCCTTCCACACGCTGGCCGTGTCCGGGGTGCGCAGGCTGACCGAGGACGCCATCGAGGTCACGTTCGCCGTCCCCGCGGCGCTGGCCGGCCAGTTCGATTATCTGCCGGGCCAGTACGTGGCCCTGCGCACGACCCTGCCGGATGAGGCGGGCGAGCCGAAGGACATCCGGCGCAGCTACTCCATCTGCGCTCCGCCCGTGCAGTTCGGCGACGGCAGCTCGGAGATCCGGGTTGCCATCAAGAAGGACCTCGGCGGACTGTTCTCGACCTGGGCCACCGCCGAGCTGAAGGCCGGCGACACCCTGTCGGTGATGAGCCCGATGGGCGCCTTCATCTCCAAGCACGGCGCCCCGGACGGGCCGAATGTGCTCACCAGTATGAATCATCCGGAAGTGCTCGGCACGCGGCAGGGAACCTTCGTCGCCGTCGCGGCAGGCTCCGGCATCACCCCCGTCATCGCCATCGCGAAGACCCTGCTGGCGGCGCACCCGGAAAACCGTTTCGACCTGGTCTACGCCAACAAGGCCGCCATGGACGTGATGTTCCTGGAGGAGTTGGCCGACCTGAAGGACAGATACCCGTCCAGGCTGGCCCTGCACCATGTGCTCTCCCGCGAGCAACGCATCGCTCCCCTGATGAGCGGGCGCATCGACGCGGAGAAGCTGCGGCTGCTGCTGGGCTCCGCGATCCACAGCGACGACGTTGACGAATGGTTCCTCTGCGGCCCGTTCGAGCTGGTCCAGCTGTGCCGGGACACCCTGGCCGACCGCGGAGTCCCGGCCGAGCGGATCCGCTTTGAGCTGTTCACCACCGGCCGTCCCGACAGGCCCGAGGGCAACGCCGGACGCCCGGTGGCCGGCGAATCGGACGACAGCTACACGATCACCTTCACCCTGGACGGGCTGCAGGGCACGGTGGCCAGCCCGGTGCACGCCCGTGAATCCGTCCTCAACGCCGCGCTACGCGTCCGCCCCGATGTTCCGTTCGCCTGCGCGGGCGGGGTCTGCGGCACCTGCCGGGCCAAGATGGTTAGCGGCACCGTCGAGATGGAGGAGAACTACGCGCTGGAACCGGACGAAATCGCCAAGGGTTACGTCCTGACCTGCCAGGCCCATCCGACCAGCGGAGCCGTCACCGTCGATTACGACGTCTAGCCCGCTCCATCCCGTGGTCGGGCCCGGACCCACAACAAAGGAACGCCGATGATCGAATATTCCCTTGACAACAGGGTTGCCGAGATTGCCCTCAATGCCCCGGCGAAGCTCAACGCGCTGGACGAAGCGGGGCTGCGGGAACTCTCCGAGGCCTACGACCGGGCGGCGGAAGCAGTGGCGGCCGGCGACGCGGGAGCGCTGCTGCTGCGCGGCGAGGGCCGCGCCTTCTGCGCGGGCCGCGACATCGCCGCCGTCGATCCGGCCGACGACGACGTCCTCGCCTACCTGGGCGGGCTCGTCACCCCGCTGCTGCGGAAAATGTCGGCCTTTCCCGCCCCGACGTTCGCGGCCGCGCAGGGCGCCTGCCTGGGCGTGGGGCTCGGCCTGCTTCTGGCCACCGACGTGGTCTACCTGGCCGACAACGCGAAGATCGGCTCGCCGTTTGCCAAGCTGGGCGCCACACTGGATTCCGGCGGGCACTGGCTCTTCACCGAACGCCTCGGCCCGCACCGCACCCTTGACCTGATCTACACGGCCGAGCTGATCAGCGGCGCCGACGCCGTGGCCTCGGGCCTGTTCAGCCGGGCGATGCCGGTGGAGACGCTGCTGGAGAAGACGCGGTCGACGGCGGCCACCGTGGCGGCCGGTGCGCTGGAGGCCTTCGCCGCGAGCAAGAAGCTGGTGGCGGACATCCGCGACCGGCGGCTGGGACTCTGGGACGCCGTCGCCGGCGAAAACGAGGCCCTGGCGGCACTGTGCGCCAGCGCCGACTACGCCGAAGGCTTCGCCGCGTTCCAGGCGAAACGGGCCCCGGTCTTCGGCCGCTGACCGCGCGGCCGTGCCGGAAGCGGCCGAGCGTCCCTGACCTGTCGGCGGCGACCGGCCGTTCAGCGGCTTCAGCAGCTTCAGCTCGGCAGCATCAGCGGCGCCCCGGCGCGTCCGGCACCCGGGGGCGGCGCAGCCCCTCAAGGGTTTCCCCGATCCGGTCGAACACGTCCCGGTCCACCGTCATCCCCGCGTGGCGCAGGGCCAGCACGGCAGCCCCGATCACACCGTCCGCCACCAGCAGCGGTTCACCCGCGCGGCGGAGCGCCGGCGGAAGGGACGCCTGCACGGCGGAGGCCAGGCGCGGGCCGGCGGTCAGGACGCTGCCGCCAAAGACGACGGGTCCGGGAACCGTTTCGTCGCCGACGGCGGCAAGCGTCCGCGCCAGTGCGGCGGCCGCCTGGTCCAGGATCAGCCTGGCCACGTCGTCGTCCACGGCGGCAACCGCTAGGGGGGCGAAGCGCGAAAGCTCCACCGGCCGGAGCGCATAGAGTTCTTTGATGAGCCGCTGAACCGCTTCCGGCCGGCCGTGGCTGCGCGCCGTGGATGCGGGGTCGATGCCCAGGGCCGCCAGCAGCCCCGCGGTGAGGGCGGTATCCGGACCGCGGCCGTCCAGGGCGGCCACGACGGCGCGGACCACGCGGTGGCCGATCCAATACCCTGATCCCTCGTCGCCCAGCAGCCACCCCGTCCCGTCGGCAACCGCCGCGAGCCGTCCGGCGCCGATCCGGGCAGCCACCGCGCCGGTGCCGGCGACCAGGGCGTAGCCCTCAGGATGAAATGTGCCGGAGAAAAAAGTCGCCAAAAGATCAGGTTCAATCACCAGTTTTCCGGTCAGACCCAGTCCGGCCAACCGTTCCGCGAGCTGGTCCGGGATTGTTTGGGCCGATGCGCCGGCCATCGCCATCACCGCATGGGCAAAGGTTGACGACCCGGTCCCGGCCATCGACTTGGCCGAGCGGACGGCCGCCTCCAGGGAGGCCAGGGCCCCCTCGATCCCGCTGGAAATAGGGTTTCCGCCGCCGGCCAGCCCGAGGCCCAGGCATCGGCCCGTGGCGTCCAGGAGTACCGCCCGGGTGGATGTGCCGCCAGCGTCGACAGCAAGAAGTTTCCGCATTGTTATCATTCCGTATCCCGTGTGACTTGACGCACATTGGTCGATGAGAATAGTTTTCCTACAACGGTCAATCTTAAGAAACGGATTTTCACGATGCCCACGTTCACGCGTTCCACTGCAGCCGGGTCTGCGGTCGGTGTGATCAACCGCATTCAGGCCAAACTACCGGAAATGCCCGCGGCCATGGTCAAGATCGCCGTCTTCCTGCTGGAGCAGCCGCAGGCCCCCTTGGAACTGTCGATTATGGAACTTGCCGAACAGACAGGCACGTCGGCGGCCACGGTGACCCGCTTCTGCCGGCTGATCGGCTATGCCGGCTACGTGCCGTTCCGCGTCGGGATCGCCGGCGACATGGGCCGCAGCGACGCCAGGGAATCGTGGAAGGAAGATATCGGCCGGGCCTTCGGACCCGACGATTCGCCGGCGGATGTGTTGAGCACCCTGATGAATGCCCACACCCGTTCGCTGCGGGAGACAGCCTCCGTGATGGACCTGGTGCTGATGAAACGAATTGCCCAGCGGATCGCGCTGAGCAGCCACGTGGATATTTACGGTATCGGCGGAAGCGCCGTGATGGCCAAGGAAATGCAGTCACGGCTGTACCGGATCGGCATCAACACCCATCACTGGTCCGAGGTCCATGCCGGGCTGACCAGCGCCGCCATCCAGGACGCCAGCTGTGTCGCTATCGGGATCTCCAACACGGGCCGCACCGAGGAGACCATCCAGATGCTGCGCCAGGCGGGGTCCTCCGGCGCCCTGACCATCGCGTTGAGCAACATCCCTGATTCGCCGCTGGCCGGCGCCGCGGACCTGCAGATCATCACGAGCGTCCACGAGCAGTTCCTGCAGCCCGATGACCTGTCCGCGAAGCACGTCCAGCTGTTCGTCCTGGATCTGCTCTACCTGCTGGTGGCCCAGGAGAACTTCGCCCAGTCCACCAGCAAGCTGGCCGCCTCCGCTCTCGCGGTGGCGCCGCATCGGCGGTCCTACCGGGGCCTGTCCAGATCCGCCCGTTCGGGACTGCGTGCGCCCGGGACGGCCGACCGGGAAGGGGGGACCGGTGCCTGACTTGGTCCGCAGCTATCTGTTGGAAGTCTCCTCCCGGCTGGAACTGCTGGCCGCTGAGGCCGGTGCCGGCGCGCTGGACGCGGCGGTGGAGCTGATGGTGGGTGCCATCGCCGCGGGCGGGGTGGTGCAGGCCTTCGGGACGGGCCATTCGGAGGCCTTCGCGATGGAAATCGCCGGCCGCGCCGGCGGCCTGATCCCGACCAACAAGATTGCCCTTCGCGACGTGGTCCTCCGCGGCGGCCGGGACGCGGAAACCCTGAAGGGGTCCTCGCTGGAGCGTGACCCCGCCGTCGTCGAGGAGCTCTTTGACCTGTCCCCGGTGGGTCCGCACGACGTGTTCATCATTGCGTCCAATTCGGGAGTGAACGGCTCCATCGTGGGGCTGGCCCTGCTGGCCAAGTCCCGCGGGCACAAGCTCATTGCGGTCACCAGCCTGGAGCACACGACCGCCGTGGAGGCGAAGCACCCCAGCGGCGTTCGGCTCAGCGAGGTGGCGGACGTTGTCATCGACAACAGGGCCCCCTTCGGGGATACCACCCTGGAGCTCGACGGCGGCGGCGGAGTGGGCGCGGTGTCCTCCATTACCGCGGCCTTCATCGCCCAGTTGCTAACCATCGGGGCCGCCGAGCGGATCCGTGCCGCAGGGACGATGCCGCCGATCTACATCTCGGCGAACATCCCGGGCGGCGACGAGCACAACCGGGCACTCGAAGACCTGTACCGGGACCGGATCCGCCGGGACGCGTAGCCGGCCGGCCCCGAAGCAGTCCGGGACGAATTTCAATCAATCGCTCAACCTAGGGAAGGTAAGTAACAATGAACATTCAGAACAAGCCGCTGGAACGTCGCGGTTTCCTCCGCGGAGCGCTGGCCATCGCCGTCCTTGTTCCGCTCGGCGGATCGCTGGCTTCCTGCGCCGGGGGCGGCGGGGGCACGGCGGCCGGACCCACCGGCACGGTATCGGATACCAACCCGTTCGGCATGGCGGACAAATCTACCGTTGACGCTGTCATCTTCAAGGGCGGCTACGGCATCGACTATGTGGACTTCGCCGGGACGAAGCTCGAGTCCGTCCATTCCGGCTCCACCGCCAAGATTTCCCCGTCGACCGACATCTCGCAGGAACTGCAGCCTCGCTTTGTGGGCGGCAACCCGCCCGATCTGATCGATAACTCCGGGGCCAAGGCGATCGGCTTCAGCACCATCCTGGCCCAGCTGGAGGACCTCACGGGGGTGGTCAACGCCAAGAATCTGGAGGGCACCGTCATCAAGGACACCCTGTACGAGGGTGTGCTGGCGCCGGGTACCTTCGACGGCAAGCTGGCCGCGCTGAACTACGTGCTCACGGTCTATGCGATGTGGTACTCGGCCAGCCTGTTCGATGACAACGGCTGGACTTTCCCCAAGACCTGGGACGACGTCCTGGCCCTGGGTGCCAAAGCGAAAGAAAAGGGCAAGTTCCTCTTCGTCTGGGGCAAGGAGGCGGCAACCTACTACCAGGAACTGGCCATCGCCTGCGCGATCAAGGAAGCCGGCGACGACGTCAGGCTGGCGTTGGAGAACCTGAAGCCGGACTGCTGGTCGCAGCCGGCCCTGCAGTCCGTTTTCAGTGCGCTGCAGAAGTGCATCGCGGCCGGTTATTTCAAGCCGGGCGGGTCGGGAACCCAGTTCACCGCGGCTCAGGCACAGTGGAGCAACGCCGAGGATGCCCTACTGTATCCGTCCGGTTCCTGGATCGAAAACGAGATGAAGGACCAGACCAAGTCCGGATTCAAGATGACCGGCGCTCCGGTGCCGGCGCTGAGCTCAAACGGGAAGTTCCCGTATGAGGCGCTGCACAGCGCGGCCGGCGAGCCGTACATTGTTCCGACCCAGGGAAAGAACGTGGCAGGCGGCAAGGAACTGCTGCGCATCATGCTCTCTAAGGACTCGGCCACCAACTTCGCCAAGACCAAGCTGGCGCCGACCATCATCAAGGGCACTGTTCCGGCCGACGGTTTCGGCTCGACGGCGCTGGTGTCCCAGACCAAGATGCTCGACGCCGCAGGCTCGAAGATCTACACCTGGAACTTCATCGACCTGTACGGCATGAACAAGGACATGCTGGTGGTCTGGAACACCTTCCTGGACGGCAAGTCCGACGTCGCGACGCTGACGTCGGCCCTGCAGGCGATCACGGACAAGGTCCGCAACGACAGTTCCGTTAAGAAGATTGAAGTGAAGTGATTCCTCTAGATACCAAAGAGCAACCGGGCAGCGGCAAGACCGCCGCTGCCCGGCGGCGCCGCAAGAAGCTGACCTTCGACAAGGCCAGTTTCATGGTTGTGTTCCTGGGTGTGCCGCTGGCGATCTACCTGATCTTTGTCATCTCGCCCTTCGCGCAGGCCTTCTACTACTCCCTGACCGACTGGTCCGGATTTACGCCGACCATGAATTTCATCGGCATCTCCAACTATCAAAAGCTCTTCGCCGACGACATCTTCCTGAAGGCCGTCGGCAACAACATCCTGCTGGTGATTGTGCTGCCCATCATCACAATCATCCTTTCCCTGATCCTGGCCACGCTGGTCACCGTGGGCGGCAGCAGCAAGGGCCAGGTCAAGGGACTGCGCAATTCCAGTTTCTACCGGGTGGTTTCCTTCTTTCCGTACACCATCCCGGCCATCGCCATCGGGATCATGTGGGGCCAGATCTATGACCCCTCCAGCGGACTCCTCAACGGCATGCTGACCTCGATCGGGCTGGACCAGTTCAAGTCCTTTCCCTGGCTCGGGGATGAGCGCACCGCCATGATCGCCACGATCTTCGTCATCATCTGGGGCTTCGTGGGGTTCTACATGGTGCTTTTCGTCGCGGGCATCAAGGGCATCCCGGCCGAGCTTTTCGAGGCAGCCCGGATCGACGGGGCGGGCCGGTTCCGCACCGCCATTTCCATCACCATTCCGCTGATCCGGGACAATATCCAGACAGCGTATATCTACATGGGAATCCTGGCCCTGGACGCGTTTGTCTACATGGCCGCGCTCAACTCCGGCGGCGGGCCCAACAACTCCACGCTGGTCATGTCCCAGCAGCTGTTCTTCACCGCGTTCAACAAGGGCCAGTTCGGGCTGGCCAGTGCCATGGGGGTGGTCCTGGCCGTGATGACGCTGATCTTCTCGGGCCTGGTGTTCCTGGTCAATCGCCTCACCGGCGGCAATAAGGATGTGTCCCAGTAATGGCTACCAACGTTCAGGAAACGCCGCGCAAGTCCCTTCATTTCGAGCCGCGGCGGGCGGAAACGAGCACCGAGGACAAGGTCGTCGGTGCGCTTTCCCACACGGCCCTGACCATCTGGTCACTGATCGTCATCCTCCCGCTGCTGTGGACGTTCATGTCCTCGTTCAAGTCCTCCAGCGAGATCTTCGCCTCGCCCTTCGCTCTTCCGTCCGTCTGGCATTTCGACAATTACGCCAGGGCCTGGACCAGTGCGGGGATCGGCAGCTACTTCCTCAACTCCGTCATCGTGGTCGGCTGCGCCCTGGTCATTGTCATGGCGCTGGGGGCCATGTGCGCCTATGTGCTGGCCCGGTACACCTTTCCCGGCAGCCGGGCCATCTACTACCTGCTGCTGGCCGGGCTGACCTTCCCGATCTTCCTGGCCATGGTTCCGCTGTTCTTCATCCTGCGGAACATCGGATTGCTGAACACCCTGCCCGGACTGATCGTCACCTACGTGGCGTTTGCCCTGCCGTTCACGGTGTTCTTCCTCTTCTCCTTCTTTAAGACGCTGCCGAACGAGATCGCCGAGGCTGCGGCCATCGACGGAGCCGGGGAATGGCGGACCTTCTTCCAGGTCATGCTGCCGATGGCCAAACCCGGAATCGCGTCCGTGGCCATCTTCAACTTCCTCGGACTGTGGAACCAGTTCCTGATCCCCGTTTCGATCAACGCCGCGGGCCCGCGCGTGCTCTCGCAGGGACTGGCCGCCTTCGCCGGCCAGATGGGCTACGCCGTCGACTTCGGCGCCCTCTTCGCGGCCGTCACCGTCACCGTGATCCCGGTGCTGATTGTCTACGTGATCTTCCAGCGCCAGCTGCAGGGCTCCGTCTCCGCGGGCACCCTGAAGTAACCGGGCGGAGGCGCCCGGCCGGGCCCTGCTGCACGGGATTGACCCGCAGCACTGCGTGTCGCGGCCCGACACGCCGGAGAAACCGGATTTCTCCGGTGAAAGCCGTGCGGATCGGGACCCCGCGGGTATGCACAGTGCCGGCCCGCACTGTGCGGTTACCACCCCGGCGCAGACCGGCGCTGCTAGCGCGTGTCGATGTCCTCGAACACGAGGAACGTCTGGGTGCCCAGCACGCCCGGCATGGACTGCAGCTGGTCGAAAATGACGCGGCGCAGATCCACGTTGTCGATGGCCCGCACCAGCAAGATCACGTCGAAGTCACCGCCGACCAGGGCAATGTGGTGGATTTCGGGGATGGCCCGCAGGGCCTCGCGCAGTTCCCGCCAGGTGTGTTGGTGCACCTTGAGGGTCACGTAGGCGGAGGACCGGAGGCCGGCCTTGATCGGATCCACCAGGGCCGTGAACTTCGTCAGCACGCCCTCCCCGGTCAGCCGGGAGATCCGCGAATAGGCGTGCGCGCGGGAAATGTGCACGTTTTCGGCCACCGTGGTGACGGACATACGGCCGTCCCGCGTCAATTCGGCGATGATCCGCCGGTCAACATCGTCCAAGGCGGGGGGAGTAGGGTCAGCCATCTGTCTTCAACCTTTGCGTGTTATTCAGCTCACACATGCAATACGTCCACAACTTTAGCGCTTTCAGTGGCGGTATTCCACACTTTTTGCGACAACTGGGAACGAATAGTTCCCTAATCGCATACTGGAAGAACAAAATATCTTTGCGATGGAGGGCAGGCTGTGGACCAGCAGGAGAAGCGGCCGGAGAACTTTATGCTCCCGGCCACGGAGCCGGTGATGCTCATTGACCCCCGGGGCGGGGCCGCGGACGGCACGGCCGGACCCTATTCGATGCCCGGTGCCGGAGCGCTGCTGGAGGGCTACCGCAAACTGGTCTTCGGCCGGCGCATCAACGACCAGTGCTCGGCGCTGGTCCGGCAGGGCCGGATGGCTGTCTACCCGTCCTCGCATGGGCAGGAAGCCTGCCAGATCGCCGCCGTCGAGTGCCTGGCGGAGCAGGACTGGCTGTTTCCGACCTACCGGGACTCGGTGGCCGTGATGGCGCGCGGCGTCGATCCGGTCGAGGTCATGGAGCTGCTGCGCGGATCCTGGCACAGCGGCTACGACCCGTACGAGCACAAGGTTGCCACGCAGTCCACGCCGCTGGCCACGCAGCTGCTGCACGCCGTCGGGGTGGCCCACGCCGCCAAACTCAAAGGCGAGGACACCGTCGTCGTCGCCCTGTGCGGTGACGGGGCAACCAGCGAGGGAGACTTCCACGAGGCCCTGAATTTCGCAGCCGTCTTCCACGTCCCGGTCGTTTTCCTGGTGCAGAACAACCAGTACGCGATCTCAGTGCCGCTGAGCCGGCAGTCAGTGGCCCCGTCCCTGGCGCACAAGGCGATCGGCTACGGCATGCCGGGGGAGCGTGTGGACGGCAATGACCTGGCCGCGCTGCTGGCCGTCCTCGGCCATGCGGTGGAGCGGGCACGCAACGGCGGCGGCCCGTCCCTGGTGGAAGCGCACACGTACCGCATGCAGGCGCACACCAACGCGGACGACGCCACGCGCTACCGGTCGGGCGAGGAGGTGCAGTCCTGGGTGGAAAAGGATCCGCTGGTCCGGCTGCGCAGCTACCTGCGCGCCACGGGAACGCTCGACGACGGCGCCGAGGCGGCCTTTGCCGCAGACGCGGACGAGGCGGCGGCCCGGCTGCGGGACGGACTCAATACCGAGGCCGAGCCGGACCCCGAAGATCTGTTCAAATACGTGTACGCCGAGCCGACCCCGCAGCTTGCCGAGCAGGCGGCGATGCTGCGCGAGGAACTGTCCCGCGGAATCCTGACGGAAGGCA
>JBIOFK010000056.1:0-13424 GCA_044447065.1 Actinomycetales bacterium
GCCGGCAGCGTCGGCGGGGCCGCCGGCGCGGGCGGGGCCCGACGCGGGGGTGGACGCGGAGGCCGCTCCGGCTAGAGCTGTCTGTGTCATATCCCGAGGTTAGGCTCGGTGCGGGGGCGTGTTGAAGCCCGCAGGACACGCTGTGTCACGCGCGGTCTTAGTTCGTCACGATCCTTGACGGCGGTGCCCGGAAACCGGCCGCCGCGACGGCGTCGTCGTACCGGTCCAGCGCGATCCGGGCCACGGCGGCGGACGGAAGCAGCGGCCCGCTGACGGCGTCGGCGCCGGCCCTGGCGAGCTGGTCGTGGAAGAAGCCGGGCGCCAGCAGGTAGGAGGCGATGGCCACGCGGGCATGGCCCTGGGCGCGCAGCGCCGCCACGGCATCGGCCACTGACGGGCTGGCGATCGAGCCGTAGCCGGGCATGATCCGGCCGGGCCGGAGGGCGGAAAGCTGGTCCGCCAGGACCCGCACGTTCTCGGCGGCGGCGGGATTGGAGGAACCTGCCGCAGCCAGCACGACGCCCCACTCCCCGGGGATTTCCGCCAGCCGTTCGGCGAGCAGGGACGCCAGCCGGGGGTCGGGCCCCAGGGGCGCTGCCGCCGTCGTGCGTTCCCGGCCGGCCACGGCATTGGCGATGTCCACCGTGACGTGGAATCCGACGGAGAGCAGCAGCGGCACGACGACGGCGGGCACCCCGGCCGGCAGGCGCGCCACGACGTCGGGCAGGGCGGGAGACTGGACATCGACGTACGCTTCGAGCACGTCCAGTCCCGGACGCAGCGCCGCGATCTCCTCCCGCAGCCGGTCGATGCACTCCCGGCCGGCGGGGCTCGAAGTCCCGTGCGAGCAGGCGATCAGGACGGGCAGGGTCATTTCGCGTCCTGCTTGACGCCCGCGGCGGCCACCGGAACGGCCGTGGCACGTCCGAAAACGGACTTCAGCGAAAGCTTGCGGCCGTATTCGATGGACCCGTAGCGGAACAGGTGCACGGCCAGGCGCAGCGCCGCGAAGCCCAGCACGAACAGCTCCACGATCACCGTCGCCGCCTCAGCCGGGCTCAGCGATCCGAAGGCGTTGCGCAGCAGTGCCGTCACCGGCGCGGAGAGCGGGAAGTAGGTGAAGATCTGCACGATCGGCGCCTGCGGATCGCTGACGATCAGGGCCACCGCATAGAGCGGAATGAAGAGCAGGATGATCACCGGGGCCAGCATGGTTCCCGCCTCCTTCACGGTCGGCATGACGGCGCCGATGGCCACCAGGAGGCCGGTGAAGAGAATGAAGCCGCCGATCAGGATCAGCACGGCCACTAGCATCTGCCCGGGCGCCGGAGCGAGGTTGGACAGGTCGAAGTCCGGGAAGTTCAGCTGCCGGCGGAACAGGAGGTAGCCGACCACCGTGGGCAGCGAAAAGACCAGGATCTGCACCAGCCCGACCAGGAACAGCGAGATCACCTTGCCCACCACCAGCGTGGTCGGATTCAGCGTGGTCAGGATCATTTCGGTGACCCTGTTCTCCTTTTCCTCCAGGGTGGAGGCGATCATCTGGTTGGCGAGCAGCGTGATGGTCATATAGAAGATCACCAGCACGACGAGCGGCGGAATCACCGTGCCCCAGCCGCCCGACTCCTGGCCGTGCTTGAACGTGGTCGCCTTCGTGCTGAAGTCACCCTGGACCAGGGCGGCGAGCTGGGCCGAGCCGATCTTCTGCTGCACGGAGAGCACCAGCAGCTGTTTGGCGACGGCGTCGTAGCCGCCGTTCTTGAAGATCCCCTGGTCCGCCCCGTAGATGGCGGTCGGCTGGTGGACCGGATCCGCAGGATATTCGAAGAACGCCTCCAGGTTTCCGTTGCGGACCTGGCCGATGGCGTCCGCGGCGCTCTTCGCCGGCTTCCCGCCGAGCGCCGCGGCGAGCGCGGGATCGACCAGCCCGGAGTCGTCCACGTAGCTGAACCCCAGCCTGTTGGTTTTTTGGGCGTCCGCGGTGGTGCTGGTGGCGGAGTTGGAGACAAAGACCAGGGCGAAGACGATCCCGATCATCACCGGGATGGCCAACGTGCCGATCCAGAAGCGGCGCTTCTTGACGGTCCGGAAGAATTCAAAGGACACCACGGTGCCGAGATTGTGCCGCGCCACGTCAGCTTCCCACCCGTCCGCTTGCCACGGTTCCCAGGTGGCCGCTCTCCCCGTAGACCTGGATGAAGATGTCTTCAAGGGACCGTTTGGAGGCCGCGAAGCCGCGCACCGCCAATCCGGAACCGACCAGTTCGCGGAGCACGGCGGCCTCGTCCGCGCCGTCGCGCAGGGACAGCTCCGCATAGTTCGTCTCGTGCAGGGACACCGAATACTGGTCCGAGGCGGGGATGGTTCCCGAGTAGCGCAGCCGCACGGTCCGTCCGCCGTACTGGTTCTGCACCTCCTCGATGGTGCCGTAGGCCTCCGCGGCGCCGTCCTTGAGCAGGACGATCCGGTCGCAGAGCCGCTCCACCTCCTCCATCTGGTGGGTCACCATGATCACGGTGGCGCCGGCCTTCTTCCTGTCCTCGATGATGTCCATCAGCAGCCGCCGGTTCACCGGGTCGAACCCCTTGGTGGGTTCGTCCAGGATCAGCAGCTCCGGGTCGTTCATGATGGTCACGCCCAGCTGGATCTTCTGCTGTTCACCGCCGGAGAGCTTGTCCAGCCGGACGGTGGCCTTTTCGGCCAGGTCGACCCGGTCCAGGTAGGCCAGCGAGTAGTCCTTCGCGGCCTGGGCGCCCAGGCCCTTGAGCCGGCCGAAGTAGACCATCACGTCCAGCACGGATTCCTTCTTGTACAGCCCCCGCTCCTCGGGCAGGTAGCCCAGCCGGGAACCGAAGTCGTCGCTGAAATTCCTGCCGTCAATGTGCAGGATGCCCGCCGTGGGCCGGTAGATGCCCAGCAGCGCACGGATGGTGGTGGTCTTGCCGGAGCCGTTGCTGCCGAGGAAGCCGAAAGTCTCGCCCCGGTGCACATCGAACGACAGGTCGCGGATGACGGTCTTGTCCCCGAAGTCCATCCGGAATCCCTGCACGTGCACCAGCGGATCCATTGCGGTTGCCGTCGATGTCATGCCAACAGCATAGCCAGTGTGCCCGCCCGCGCTCCGGCACGTACCATATGAGCTGGCCGACCCGGCCCCCACCGAGCGAGGGAACGCGGATATGACCTTCAACCTTTCCCTGGCGCTGGATCTCGCCGGTGTCTTCTTCTTCGCCGTGTCCGGCTGCCTGCTCGCCGCGCGGCGGGGCTTCGACCTGATCGGTTCGCTGCTGCTCGGCTCGCTGGTGGGACTGGGTGGTGGCGTGGCGCGGGACGTGATCATCAACGCCGGTCCGCCGGCGGCGTTCAGCGACCCCTGGTACCTGCTACCGCCGCTGCTGGCCGCAGCCGTGGTCTACTTCCTGTTCCAAAGCGTTGACCGGCTTGGCCGCTGGCTGAACCTGTTCGACGCCGCGGGGCTGGGCCTGTTCTGCATCACCGGCACCCTCAAAGCGCTCACCGCGGGCCTGAATCCCGCCTCCGCCATCCTGCTGGGCGTGACGACGGCGGTGGGCGGGGGCCTGCTGCGGGACATCACCGCCAACCGGGTGCCGAAGCTTTTCGACCCCAAGGACCTCTACGCCATCCCGGCGTTCCTCGGCGCCGCGATCACCGCCGTCCTCTGGTACGCGCACGCCCTGAATCTGGCCACGGGCGGCGCCACCGCCGTCGTCGTGATCGCGCTGCGCATTTTCTCCCCGCGCTTTGCCTGGCAGGCGCCGCTGGCCGTGCACGGACGGGCGCGGACGCCCGGAATCCGCGGCTAAGATTGGCTGCGGATCCCCCCAACTTTTGGAGTGCTGTATGAGCGAGATGTTCCTGGACAAGTTCCGCGCCCTGGTGCCCAAGTACCTCCAGGAGCCGTGGCAGGACGAGGACGGGATCCCGCTGCGGGAACTGGACGAGATCCTGGCCGAGCACCGGCTGCAGATCCCGCCGGTGCTGCGGGAATTCCTGCACGCCCTGGGCGGCTGCGAGGAGCTGATGGAGGCGTACCACTACTTCTGGGACCCGGAAGAGCTCGAAGTCGAGGACGGCTACCTGCTGTTCCTCGAGGACGAGGACGAGGCCTACACCTGGGGTTTCCGGGCGGCGCAGCTGGACGTTCCGGACCCGATCGTCTGGCGGCGCAACAACGCCAAGGGCACCTGGATGAGCGAAGAGGGGACCTTCAGCGAGTTTGTCTTCGACATGTTTGAGTGGGTCTTCTCCGACGAAGACGACGACGCCAGCGACGGCGCGGACGACTGACACCTGCGGCACACGGCAACGGCTGGCGCCTGCGGTCACCCCTGGGCATCCTCGGCCGGTAGCCCTCGGCCCATGCGCCGGTGCCGACCCGCACGGCTTTGACCGCGCCGGGCCGGGTTTCACCGGCGTGTCAGGCCACGCCACACGGTATTCCGGCCCAATCCCGGGCAGCACGGGGCAGCACGGGGCTGCGCGGGCTGCGCGGGCTGCGCGGGCTGCGCGGGACCGGCGCGTACTGCCGTCGGCTACGGGCCTGCCGGATCCGGTGGCTAGGCGTCGCGGGAGACGACGGCGGCGGCGAAGCTGCCCAGCGCTTCCCGGACCTCCCCCTCGGGCAGCGGCGCCAGGGCGGCGACGGCGGAATCCGCCCACTCCCGGGCCACGGCCCAGGACTGTTCGGTGACCGGGTGCGCACGCAGTGCGGCGACGGCCGCGGCCAGGGCGTCGTCCCCGCTCAGGTCTCCGTCCACCAGCTCCAGCACCGCGACGGCGGAGGAATCGCCCGCGGCGGCGGCGCGCCGCAGCAGCAGCACGGGCAGGGTGGGGACGCCCTCGCGCAGGTCCGTGCCGGGCGACTTGCCCGATTTGACCTTGGCTCCGGTGACATCGATGACGTCGTCGGCGAGCTGGAAGGCCACGCCGACCCTTTCGCCGTATTCCACCATCACGTTCTGGAATTCCTGCGGTGCGCCGGCGAAGATGGCGCCGAGCTGGCCGGCGGCGGCGACCAGCGACCCGGTCTTGTCCGCGATGACCGAGAGGTAATGCTCCAGGGGGTCCTCGTCAGGGCGCGGCCCCACGGTTTCGTGCAGCTGGCCGAGGCAGAGGCGTTCAAAGGTGCGGGCCTGGATGCCCAGGGCCTCGCCGCCGAGCTCGGAGACCAGGATGGAGGCGCGTGCGAAAATCAGGTCGCCGGTGAGGATCGCCACTGAGTTTCCCCACACCTCGTGCGCCGTGGGGGCGCCGCGGCGGAACGGTGCGGAGTCCATCACGTCATCGTGATAGAGCGTGGCCAGGTGGGTCAGTTCGACGACGACGGCGGCCTGCACCACTTCGGGGCGGGCGCCGTCCCCGAGCTGCGCGGCCAGCAGTGTCAGCAGCGGACGGATGCGCTTGCCGCCCGCTTCGACGAGGTGCCGGCTGGTGGCGTCGGCCAGCGGGTCGGAGCTGGCGATCGCCTCGCGCAGCTGCTTTTCGACCTTGGCCAGGCTCTGCACAATGACCGGCCCGAGCTGGGAGTTGCCGGCGATGGAGTCGAATCCCTTGGGCAGGGTGATGCCCGTGGCAATGGCGGTGGTGGTCGGGAGGGGCTCGTTAGAGCCGGCCGGGCCGTGCCCGGCATGCGTCCAGCCCGGGTCCGCGGAAGTAGTCACTGCTTAACACTAGCCTTTGGCGCCGCCGAAGTGCGCACCGCGGCGGCCGGTCCCGCTCCGGTGCCCTGGTTGGTGGTGGCCGGAACGAGGGATTCCAGGACCCGGATAACACGGTCCTCGAACGAGGTGCCGGAGGAATCCGTCAGGTTCGCCATCAGCCGGACCACGAATCGCATCAGGGCCGGGACCGGCATTCCGGTGCGCAGCGCCAGCTTCATCACCGCGGGCTTTCCGATCAGGGCGGCGAAGGCGCGCCCGAGGGTGAAGTGGCTGCCCCACTGGCTCCTGACATAGCTGCCGTACCCGGCGAGGGCGTGGTCGCGGGCGAGGACGGAGTTGGCGACGGCGGCCCGGTCGATGAATTCCGCGGCAAAGCGGGCGGACTCCATGGCGTAGCTGATCCCCTCGCCGTTGAAGGGACTGACCATTCCGCCCGCGTCGCCGAGCAGCAGCATCCCGGGAGAGTAGTGCGGGGTGCGGTTGAAGCCCATGGGCAGCGCCGCGCCGCGGATACCGCCGACCTGGTTCGCTTCGCTGAAACCCCATTCCGGCGGCATCCCCGCGGTCCACTCCCGCAGCACCTGGCGGTAGTCCAGCGTGCCGAATTCCTTGGAGGAGTTCAAAATCCCCAGCCCCACGTTGGCGGTGCCGTCTCCGACTCCGAACACCCAGCCGTAGCCGGGCAGCGGGTTGCCGTTCTTGTCCGGCAGTTCCAGCCAGCCCTCCATCCAGTCGTCGTCGTGGCGGGGACTGGTGAAATAGGTCCGCACGGCCACACCGAGGGGGCGGTCGTCCCGCTTCGCGATGCCCAGCGACACGGCCGTCCGGCTGGAGTTGCCGTCCGCCGCCAGCACCACGTCGGCCGCGAAGTCGGCCGTTTGCCCGGTCTTGCGGCCTGCGCCGTCCAGCACCGCGGCCCGGGCACCGACCACCCTGCCGCCGTCGTCCCTCAGCGCAGCGGTGACGCTATGGCCTTCCAGCAGCACGGCACCGGCGCCCTGGGCGTGCCTGGCCAGCGCCTCGTCAAAGCCGAGCCTGGTGCGGATCAGCCCGTAGCGCGGGAAATCCGCTACCTCCGGCCACGGGACCTCGACGGTGCGTCCGCCGGCGATCAGCCGCAGCCCCTTGTTCCGGCGCCAGCCTTCCGCCTCGTCGTGCGGAAGGCCAAGGCGCTGGATCTCGCGGACGGCGCGCGGGGTCAGCCCGTCGCCGCAGACCTTTTCCCGCGGAAACGTTGTCTTTTCCAGCACCGTGACCTCGTGGCCGGACCGGACCAGGTGGTAGGCGGCGGTGGATCCGGCCGGACCGGCTCCGATGATAAGGACCTTCACGCGTCCCTGTGCGGCTTCCTGCGCAGCTTCGTGACCGGGCCGGCAGGCCCCGCGGCGCCGCGGGGCTCCTTGAAGGCGCGGTGTACGGCGACGATGCCGCCGTTGAGGTTCCGGTAGGTGACGTCCCGCCAGCCGGCCTCGGCGAGCCAGTGCGAGAGGTTGTCCTGGTCGGGCCAGGCCCTGATGGATTCGGCCAGATAGATGTAGGCGGCCGGATTGGAGGAGACCTTCGCGGCGATGGACGGCAGCGCGCGCATCAGGTATTCGGTATACATGGTGCGCCACAGCGGGACCACCGGGGAGGAGAATTCAGCGATGACCACCCGGCCGCCCGGCTTCGTCACGCGCAGCATCTCGGCCAGGGCCAGCTTCGGGTCGATGACGTTGCGCAGCCCGAAGGAGATGGTGGTGGCGTCGAAGGAGTTGTCGGCAAAGGGCAGGTTGGTGGCATCCCCGGCAATGAAGTCGATGTCGGGGCGGCGCCGCTTACCGACCTTGAGCATGCCCAGGGAGAAATCGCAGGCCACCACCGAGATCCCGGCGTCCGCGTACGGCTCGCTGGACGTGCCGGTTCCCGCGGCCACATCCAGCACCCGCTGGCCGCGCGTGGCGCCGACCGCCTCCACCACCAAGCGGCGCCAGCGCCGGGCCTGGCCCATCGACAGAACATCGTTGACCACGTCATATTTGGGGGCGACGTCGTCGAACATCGAGGCGACCTCGCCCGGCTGCTTGTCCAGTGAGGCTTTATGTCCGGAAGTGTTCACCCGTCCATTGTCGCAAAAATAACGCCCGGGCACCCACCCGCGGACTCGGGCGGGGTCCGGCCCTACCGCAGAGTAATATTTAAGCCGATGAAACCGCCGCTGAGCACCCTGACCATTCCGCTGTCCGAGGCGGCGGCCGACGGGGCATTCCTGGAGCTGCTGCGGGCGCCGGAAGTGAAGTGCTGGACGCGCCGCGGCGAGGGCCTGGTGGCGTTCGGCGAAGTGGCCCGGTTCGGCTGCAGGGGGCCCGAGCGGTTCGCCGATGCGGCCGCCTGGTGGTCGTCGCTGCTGGCCGGCGCCACGCACGACGACGGCGTGCGCCTTCCGGGGACCGGCGCTATCGCATTTGGCTCCTTCGCCTTCTCCAAGACAAGCGGCCACGAATCCCGGCTGGTGGTGCCGCGCCTGGTGGCAGGGCTGCGCGACGGAACGGCCTGGCTGAGTATCCTCTCCAGCACGGGCGAGAGGCTCACCCCGGCACTGGCCCGGGCGGAATTCGACGCCGCCCGCACACGGCTGGAACCGCCGCCGTCCGCCTCGACGCCAACGCTGGTGGCCGGCACCCTCGGCGAGGCCAACTGGATGGACGCCGTGGCCTCGGCCGTGCGGACCATCGGCGGCGGCGGCCTGGAGAAGGTGGTGCTGGCCCGCGACGTCGCTGCCGTTTTCGACTCCCCGCCGCCGCGCGGCGCGATCCTGGCCTCGCTGGCGGATCGCTACAGCGAATGCTGGACCTACGGGGTGGACGGGCTGGTCGGTTCCACTCCCGAGATGCTGGTCCGGGTGATGGGGACGACCGCGTCGGCCCGGGTGCTCGCCGGCACGCTGGACCGGGTCGGCGCCCCCGCCGACGGCGACGCGTACGCCCGCGCCGTGCTGGCCGGTTCGGACAAGCAGCGGGGCGAGCATGAGCTGGCCGTCCGGTCACTGACCCGTCAGCTGGCTCCCTTCGCGACGGACCTGGCATTTCCGCCCGAGCCGTTCATCCTCAAACTGCCGAACGTGTGGCACCTGGCGTCGGACGTGTACGCCGAGCTCGCCGACTTCGAGGGCCATCTGCCCTCCTCCCTGGCCCTGGTCGAGGCCCTGCATCCGACGGCCGCCGTCTGCGGCACTCCGCGCACCGAGGCGGGGATCCTGATCCGCGAGCTCGAACGGATGGACCGCGGCCCCTACGCCGGACCGGTCGGCTGGCTGGACAGCGCAGGCAACGGCGAATGGGGCATCGCGCTGCGCGGGGCCGTGATCGAGGATCCGCACACGGTCCGGCTCTACGCCGGCTGCGGGATCGTGGCGGCCTCCGACCCCGCGGCCGAGCTGGCCGAGACCTGGGCAAAATTCCGTCCCATGCTCCAGGCTCTCGGCCTGCACGCCTGACTGTCCTGCCGCGTCGGACCGCTGCTGACTTTCGGCCGGGCCGGCCCCTGGCGCCCTCGGCTGCGTCCCTCGGCTGCGCGGCGCGGTTATCTGGAATCCCGGACACCGCTACACTCGAAACTCTTGAAGTTCATCACCAAAGGTTGTCAAATAGTGAAACCTTATTTACTGTGATGCACATCTCGTTCTCGGTAAGCTGTAAGTCCGCATTCTCTTCCTGACGTAAAGAAAAAAGGGTAATTAGATGCCGTTCTCCCCCAGAATCACCGTCCGGCTGGCTGCCGTCGCCGCCGTCGCCGCTCTTGCCCTGACGGGCTGCACCACGGCCTCGCAGACCGGGACCGGCAACGCCGGGGCCACCGGCAGCGCGAGCTTCGACCCGTCGTCGGTCGCCAAGGACGACGCACTGGCCGCGCAGGTCCCGGACGCCATCAAGTCCAAGGGAACCATCACCGTCGGCTCCGACACGTCGTATGCCCCGGCCGAGTTCCTGGGCGGATCCGACGGGCAGACCCCGCAGGGCTACGACGTGGACCTGGCCAAGGCGATCGCCGCCACGCTGGGCCTGAAGGCGGATGTGCAGACGGCCGAATTCACCGGCATCCTCCCGGCCCTGGGATCCAAGTACGATCTGGGCATCTCCTCCTTCACGATCAATCCGGAGCGGCTGCAGGCCGTCAATCTGGTCAGCTACTTCAACGCCGGCACCCTGTGGGCGGTCCAGAAGGGCAACCCGAAGAACATCAGCCTGGACGACATCTGCGGCAAGACCGTCGGCGTGCAGACCGGAACCGTCGAGGAGACCCCCGATGTGTCTGACCGTTCCAAGAAGTGCACCGACGCCGGCAAGCCCGCGATCAACGTCATCAGCCTGAAGAACCAGACGGACGTCACCACCCGCCTTGTCAACGGCGGCGTCGATGCGATGAGCGCCGACTCGCCGATCATCGGCTATGCGCTCTCCCAGACCGGCGACCAGCTGCAGGTCCTCGGGGACGTTTACGACGCGGCCCCGCAGGGCATCGCCGTGGCCAAGAAGGACACGGCCCTGGCGGACCTCATCAGCAAGACCGTCAACAAGCTCATCGCGGACGGCACCTACACCAAGATCCTGACCGCCTGGAACAACGCCAAGGGCGCCATCAGTAAGTCCGAGGTCAACCCGGCGGTCGGCTCTTGAGCACAGTCGGCACCCGCACGGCCGCGGACACCAAACCGGAGCTGATCAAGGCGGTTCCGGTCAAACACCCCTGGCGCTGGGTGGGGGCGGTCGTCATCCTGATCGTCGCCGTCGTCATCCTGCAGTCCCTGGTGACGAACCACAACTTCCGCTGGGACACGGTGGGCACATACATCCTTGACGTCCTGGTGGTGCAGGGCATCGGCTGGACGCTGCTGCTGACCGTCCTGTCCATGGTGCTGGCGATCGTCCTGGCCATCATGCTGGCGTTCATGCGCCAGTCGGACAACCCGCTGTTCCGCTACGTCAGCTGGTTCTGGGTCTGGTTCTTCCGCGGCACCCCGGTGTACACCCAGCTGGTGTTCTGGGGCCTGGTCTCCGTGCTCTACCCGAAGCTTGCCCTGGGCATCCCGTTCGGGCCTGAGCTGCTGTCCTTCAGCACCCGGGACCTGATCAATGCCTTCGTGGGCGCGGTGCTGGGGCTGGGCCTGAACGAGTCAGCGTACCTGGCGGAGATCTTCCGTGCCGGGCTGAAGTCCGTGGACTCCGGCCAGATGGAGGCGGCCGAGGCCCTGGGCATGCGCAAGTCCAGGATCATGTGGCGGATCATCCTGCCGCAGGCCATGCGGGTAATTGTTCCGCCGACCGGCAACGAGACCATCGGCATGCTCAAGACCACCTCCCTGGTGCTCGCGGTGCCCTTCACCCTGGACCTGACGTTCGTGACGAACAACATCGCCAACCGGACCTACCTGCCGATTCCGCTGCTGATCGTGGCGGCCATCTGGTACCTGGTGATCACCAGCGTGCTCATGGTCGGCCAGCACTTCATCGAACGCCACTACGGCAAGGGCGTGGACAATCTCGTCCCGGCCCCGGTCAAGGCGACCCAGGCAGTGACCGCCGCCCACACCACGCCCACCGATGTGCCGGAAGAAGGCGACCACATATGAGCGCGCAGACCAGTGAAACGGCCAACCTGACAAACGGTGAAACCCTGGTGCGGATCCAGAACGTGCACAAGTACTTCGGTGACCACCATGTGCTGCGCGGGATCGACATGACGGTGCGGGAGGGCGAGGTCTCGGTGATCATCGGCCCGTCCGGATCGGGCAAGTCAACCCTGCTGCGCTGCGTGAACATGCTGGAAACCATCAGCGCCGGCCGCATCCAGGTCAGGGACGAGCTGATCGGCTACAAGGAGGTCGGCGGCCGGCTGCACGACCTGTCCGTCAAATCCATCGCGGCCCAGCGCCGCGAGATCGGCATGGTCTTCCAGCGGTTCAACCTGTTCCCGCACAAGACCGCCATCCAGAACATCATGGAGGCCCCCACCCAGGTCAAACGGCAGCCCAAGGTGAAGGCCAGGGCCAAGGCGCTGGAGCTGCTGGAGCAGGTCGGGCTGGCGGACCACGCCAACCACTACCCGGCCCAGCTTTCCGGCGGCCAGCAGCAGCGCGTCGCCATCGCCCGGGCCCTGGCGATGGAGCCCGAGCTGATGCTCTTTGACGAGCCCACCTCGGCGCTGGACCCGGAGCTGGTGGGCGACGTGCTCAATGTGATGAAGGATCTGGCCAAGTCCGGTATGACCATGATCGTGGTCACCCACGAGATCGGTTTCGCCCGCGAGGTCGGGGATACGCTCACGTTCATGGACGCCGGCGTCGTCGTGGAGAGCGGGGACCCGCGCGCGGTCATCGCGAACCCGCAGCACGCCAGGACCAAGGAGTTCCTCGGCCGCGTCCTGTAGCGGATGAGAGTCGAAAGGAACCGGGGCGCCAACGGCGCAGCCGGCGGGAGGTGGCGGATGTGGTCCGCGGCCTCCCGCCGTTTGCGTGCCGGGCTCAGGCCTGCGCGCCGGAGCGGGCGACGGCGGCGCCCACCGCAGCCTTGATCCGTGCGTGCAGGGGACGAAGGTCCTCCCGCCGGACACGGACCTCCAGGATCGCGCGGCCGGCGGCAGGCTCGGCGAGCGCGTCGGCAAGCTCCGCCGTCGAACCCGCCAGCCGGTAGCCGAGCCCGTAGGCGGCCGCAAGCGCCGAGAGGTCCGCCGTGTGCGGGGTGCCGAACAGCCGCTCCACCACATGTCCGTAGGGCGCGGTGGCACCGAGCCGGCCGTGTTCGAGCGTGGAGAAGATCCCGCCGCCGCCGTCGTTGATGACCATCAGGTGCAGCGCCGGCTCCCGCTCGCCGGTGCCCAGCAGCAGCGAACCCGCGTCGTGCAGCAGGGTCAGGTCCCCCAGCAGCACCCGGGTGGGCACGCCGCTGGCCAGCGCCGCCCCCGTGGCCGTGGCAACGGTCCCGTCAATCCCGGATAGGCCCCGGTTGGCGAACACGGTGCCCGCCGGTGCCGGGCCCGGGCGGCCGGCGAGGTCGGCGTCCCGGATGGGGTTGGACGAGCCCAGGACCAGGTCCCAGCCGGGCCGGCCCCACAGCGCCCTGGCCACGGCCGGCCCGGACAGTCTGTCGCCCAGTTCCCGGTCGAGGACGTCCTCCGCGGCCCGGCCGGCCTGCTGCCAGGCACCAAGCCAGCCCTCGGCGCCGCGGCCCGCGAACCGGATCAGCTCCGCCCAGTCCGTCACCGGCTGTTCGGGCCGCCGCCCGGGAGTAAACCAGGCCACCGGCCGGGGCAGGTAGAGGGCGCGGGGAAGATCGGCCCGCGCCAGGAGGGCGGCGACCGGCCGGGACAGGGTAGGCCGGCCGAAGACCACCACCTTCCCTATCAGCGGACCGAAGTGCTCCAGCAGCAGCCGGTAGGGGCCGACGGCGTTCGGTCCGTAGCGGGCGTTCGAGGAGGGCTCGGCCAGCAGCGGCAGGCCTAGGGAACGGGCGAACACCTCGGCGGAGGGGCCCGCCCCGTGGCCGGCCAGCACCACCGTCCGGCTGCCGGGGCCGTTGCCGCTCCCGGCACCGGGGCCGCTGCAGGCGCCGGGGCCCGTGCCGGAGTCCGCGGGGTGGGCGGCGCCGGGGACAGAATCAGCGCCCGGTTCCCCGCCGGGCACCCCGCCGGGCACCGGTTCCAGCAGCCGCCAGTCCGAACCGTCCAGCTCCGGGGTCAGCGGATCCCGGAAGGCGAGATTCAGCTGCA
>JBIOFK010000057.1:0-13325 GCA_044447065.1 Actinomycetales bacterium
CTCAATCATGCCTGGGACCTGACCGTCTCCAACGCTTCGTCCTCGCCTTACACACTGGGATTGATGAGCATTGTGGCGGCATTCGGAATACCCCTGGTGCTCGCCTACCAGGGGTGGACCTACTGGGTCTTCCGCAAGCGCATCACCGCCTCAAGCCTGCCGCCGGCCCACGATGTGCGACCGGCCGCGGCGGAAGTGTAGGCGCCCGTGAAACCCGCACTGAACGCCGGCACCCGGCGCCTGCTGTACCTGCTGGGGCTGCTGTCCTCACTCAAGGCCGCCGCCGCCGTCGTGCTGGCCAGTGCCGTGGCAGCGGCCGTCGGCGCACTGGCCTCCGCCGCGCCCGTTCCGGCCGCCGCCGTCGTTGCCGCGGCCGCCGCCCTGGCGCTCCGGGCCGCCGCGGTGTGGGCGCTGGCCGCCGCGTCCCAGCGTGCCGCGGCCGGGGCCAAGGAGGACCTCCGGCAGCAGCTGGCCGGCAGGCTGCTGCGCGACGGTGGCCGCAGCCCGCTGGGCGAGGGCGAGGCGACGGTGCTGGCCTCCCGCGGCCTGGACGCCCTGGATAAGTACTACACCGCGTATCTGCCCGCTCTGGTGGCGTGCGCGGTGGTGCCGGCCCTGGTGGGGCTGCGGATCCTGGCCGCGGACTGGGTCAGCGCCCTGATCGTCGTCCTGACGGTGCCGCTGGTGCCTGTGTTCATGGCTCTGATCGGCTGGCACACGCAGGAGAAGGTGGCCGAGGCCGCGGCGGCGCTGGGGAGGCTCTCCAACCAACTGGTGGAGCTGGCCAAGGGACTGCCCGTGCTGGTGGGACTTGGCCGGGCCCGGGCGCAGACCGAGGTGCTGCGGCGGGTCTCCGAGGACTACCGGACGACGACGATGGGCACCTTGCGCGTGGCGTTCCTTTCCGCCTTCGCGCTGGAGTTGATCGCAACGCTCAGTGTGGCAGTGGTGGCGGTGTTCGTGGGGATCCGGCTGGTCAGCGGGGAGATGACACTGGAGACCGGCCTGCTGGCCCTGATCCTTGCGCCGGAATGCTATCTGCCGCTGCGCGAACTCGGCGCCGCCCACCACGCCAGCGATGACGGGCGGGCCGCCCTGGCCGCTGCGAACAATGTCGTGGATGCCCCGGTGCCGGCCGATGTGCGCGGCGCCGGAGAGCTCGCGGCGGGCGCCGCCGGCACCGGCGCGCCGGAGATCCGGGTCGTCGACCTGACCATCAGCTATCCGGGCCGGACTGTTCCCGCGGTGGCGGGACTGGACGCGGTGGTGCCCGCTGGGGCGGTGGCGGTGCTGGACGGACCCAGCGGAAGCGGCAAGTCCAGCATCCTCGGCGTGCTTGCCGGCCTCCTGGCCGCTGACGCCGGCCGGGTGCACGGCATTGACCCGCGCCGGGTGGCGTGGGCGCCGCAGCATCCGCACACCGTCGCCGCGACCGCCGCGGCCGAGGTTGAACTGTACGGCCCGGCCGGGTCCAGGGGCCGGGACTACCTGGACGCCGTCGGGCTGGGCGCCGCCGCGGCCGCGCATCCGGGTCGGCTCAGCCCGGGGGAGCTGCGCAGGCTGGCGCTGGCCAGGGCGCTGGCCCGCGTTGACGCGGGAGCCACCGTGTTGCTGCTGGATGAACCGACAGCCCATCTGGACGAAGGCTCCGCGGCCCGGGTCGAGGAACTGATAGCGGCGGCGGCCGGCCGCGTCACGGTGGTCCTGGCCTCGCACCGCGCCTCCACCCGTGCCCTGGCCGGCGTCCGGATTCCGCTGCGCGGCGCTGCATCGGAACTCGCCGGGGATGCCGCGCCTGCGGTCCTGCCTGCGGGTGCGCTGCCTGCGGGTGCCGGGACCGCGGGTGCACTGGCCCTCGACGCCGTTGCGGTTCGCGGACCGTCCCGCGCGGACGCCGAAGCCGGCATGGAGACAGCTCGCGCCGGCGCAGACGGCGGCAGGGTCCGGCCGCAAAGCCTTGCGGCCACCCTGAAACTGCTGGCGCTGCTGGCGCCGTTGAGCCCGCGCTTCCTGGCCGCTGTAGCGGCGTCGGGCATCGCAGCCGCCGCCGCCCTTGCCCTGTCCGCCCTCTCCGGCTGGCTGATCGTGCGGGCCAGCCAGCAGCCCCCCATCCTCTACCTCATGGTCGCGATCGTCGGTGTGCGGTTCTTCGGCCTGCTTCGCGCCTCGGCACGGTACGCGGAGCGGCTCTGGCTCCACGACGCCGTTTTCGCCTCGCTCACCAGGCTGCGGATCAGGCTCTGGGAAGGCCTGTCCAGGCGCGCCCTGACCCAGCGGTCGCTGCTGCGCGGGGACACCGCCGTCGACGCACTGGTCGGCGATCCGGATGCGGTGCGGGATCTGGCTCCGCGGGTGCTGCTGCCGCCGGTGGCCGGAATCCTGGCCTCGGCCGGCGTGCTCGGGGCCGCGTTCCTCTTGGCCCCGGCGCCCATCCGCGGCACGGTGCTGGTGCTCCAGGCCTCGGTCCTGGGCGTGGCCCTGATCCTGTGCCCGGCGCTGGCGTTGCTCGCGGACAGGCGGTCCGCCGTGGCCGAGCAGCGGCACCGTTCCGCCATCACCCGCCGTCTCGCCAGCCTGCTGGGCGCCGCCGCGGACCTGCGCGCGAACCGGGTGGAGGAGCCTCTGCTCGCCGGCCTTCGGCGCAGCGACAACCTGGCCACGGCCGCGGTGCAGCGCAGCGCCGCGGCCGTCGGGGCCGGGCAGGCACTGCTGTCCCTGGTCACGGGCGCGGCGGCAGTGGCCCTGCTGCTGGCCGGTGCTCCCGCCGTTGTCGCCGGTTCGATGCCATTGGAGAACCTCGCAGCCCTGGTGCTGCTGCAGCTGGCTTTGCCGGACGCCGTCGGGCCCGTTCTGGCAGCGGTCCAGCAGTGGCCGGCGCTGCTGCGCGCCCTCACCGTCTGCTCGGACCTGCTGGCAGACGCGGGAGCGCCCGCCCTGCCCGGTGCGGCGGAAAGCGGGCGCCCGGCCGGACCCGACTCCATCGGGACTGCCGGAGCCACCGGCGCCGCGCCGACCATGCCGGACCCGGAGCCGGGCCGGATGCCGGCTCCGGAGCCCGGCCGGGAGCTGCCGGGCCGGGAGCTGCCCGGGCTGGAACTCACAGGCTTGGGGGCGCGGTGGCCCGGGGCGCCGAGGAACGCCTTCAGCGGGCTCAGCGCCAGGGTCCGCGCCGGTGAATGGTTGACCGTCACGGGCCCTTCCGGTGCGGGGAAGTCCACCCTGCTGGCCGTGCTGCTCGGCTTCCTCCCTGCAGCTGCCGGCACCCTCCACCGCGGCGGCAGCCTGGCCTGGTGCCCGCAGCAGGGCCACCTCTTCGACTCCAGCCTGCGCGCCAACCTGCTGATCGCCCGCCCGCGCGAGACGCCCCCGGCGGAGGAGGAAATGGTCTCCGCGCTGCGCCGGGTGGGGCTGGGACCGCTGCTGGCGGAATTGCGGGACGGCCTGGACACCCGGCTCGGCCCGGGCGGGGCGTCCTTTTCCGGCGGCCAACGCCAGCGGATCGCCGTCGCCCGGACCCTGCTGACCGGGGCCCAGACCATCCTGTTGGACGAGCCCACGGCCCACCTGGATACCGGCTCGGCCCGGTCCCTGCTGGCCGACCTGCGCGGCGGCCTGGCCGGGCAGGCTGTGGTGCTGGTGACGCACGATCCGGCCGCGGCCCGCGCTACTGACAAGACGCTCGTCCTTGCCTAGGCTGGCCGGATGGAGCCGCGAACAGGTGCACAGCACAACCACCGGCCCGGTACCGCGCTTCCCGCGGCCGCCGGCCTGATGTTCCGCCCGATCACCGCGGCGGATCTGGACAACTGGCTGGCGCTGACGGTGCGGATCGCGGCGGCGGAGCGGCCGCCGTGGCATCCGCAGCGGGCGGACCTGGAGCAGACGCTCGACGACGGCCGGAACGACCCGCGGGTCGACACCGTCCTGGGCCTGGACGCCGGCGGCGTGGCGCGTGCCTACGCCTGTGCAAGCAGGAATCCCGCCGGCAAGACGGTGCTCGGGGACGGCGGCGTGGATCTGCTCTGGGAGCGTCGGCGCATCGGTACGGCGCTGTTGGCCTGGCTGGAGGCGCGCACGCGGGAACGCTTCGCCGCCGAGGCGCCGGCACCGGCGCCGGCGGTGCTGCGTGTCTACGGGGAAGAGGACAATCCGGCCGGGCGTGCCCTTTACGCCGCACGGGGCATGACGGTGGCCAGGTACTTCTACGGAATGCTGCGGCCGCTGGCCGGCGGACCGCCGCCCGTGCCGGCCCCGGAGGGCGTCAGGATCTTGGATTTCAGCCAGGACCTGGCGGAAGTGGCGCGGTGTGCGCACAACGAGGCCTTTGCGGACCACTGGGGATCGGAGCCGCGGGACGAGGCGGGCTGGGCCCGGATGGTCGGTCACCCGCTGGCCAGGCACGACTGGTCGGCGGTCGCCCTCGACACGGCCACCGGTGAGGTGGCGGGCTACCAGCTCTCCAGCTACGACCCGCAGACGCTGGCGGAGAAGGGCCGCCGTGAAGGCTACACGGATCTGCTCGGCGTTCGGCCCCCCTGGCGCGGGCGCTGCTGGCGGACGCCCTGGCCCGGTACGCCGCGGCCGGAATGGACTATGCGAGCCTGGATGTTGACGCGGAGAACCCCTCCGGGGCGCTGCGGCTGTACGAACGCATGGGATACCGGGCGATCAGCCGGCACCTGGCGTGGGAGCAGGCCTGGATGGTCTGAAGTGCCCGGTGCTAGCCGTCGACGTCGTGAAGATGGTGGACCACGTCGTGCAGGAAGTAGCCGGAAAAGGTGCGGACACTGAATTCGGCGCCGTCGCTGCGCCGGCCGCGCCTGTCCCACTCGTCGGGGCGGACGCCGGAGAACGCCTCGGCCAGGTCTTCGCCGGCCTGTACCAGGGCGGCGCTGACCTCGGCGGGATCCTGCTCAAGGTAGCGCTCCTCCTCCGCGGCCAGGTCCTGGTCCCAATTGGCGAAGACGGGATTGTCCTGCTGGAGCATCAGGGACAGCCGGTAATCGAAGAGGCCGAACACGTCCCGGACGTGGCAGGCATATTCCAGCGGGGACCAGGTGTCCTCGTCGGGCCGTTCCGCCACCCCCGGGCGCCGCAGCACGGCCTGCCAGCGCGGCAGCAGGGGCCCGATGGACGCGGCGGCCGTCACCGGGGTGGTTTCGGAGGCGGCAAAACCGCAGTCGGGGCAGCTGCGCTCCAGCACCCACGTCCAGTCCTTGTTATCCGGAACAATCGCCATGGGGACAGTCTAGGCACAGGCTAGAAAAGTTCGGGCTGCGTGTCCGTCCCGGATGCGTCCGGGACGGACACCGTGCCCGCGGACCCCGAACTTGTGCCCGGTGCCTCGGGACCCGTGCCGCCCGGCATCCCAGTACCCGGTGCCCTCGCGCCTGTGGCTGCCGCGGTGGCCGCCGTGACGTTGGGACCCACCGCCTCGACGGCTTGGCTGATGGCGATGCCGGAGCCGTCGCGGCGCCCGTGTTCGGTGGGCAGGGCCCGGGCGACGCCGGCAGCGGTGGCAGCCTTGGCCGGTCCGGGGCCGGCCCAGGCCAGCGTGAGCTGGTCCTCGCCCTTGAGGAACCGGTGTGCCCGGACGCCGCCGGTGGCCCGGCCCTTGACCGGGTATTCGGCGAAGTCGGTGACCTTGGCGGAGCCGGCCGCGGTGCCCGGCAGGGATCCGGAGGCGGCGGCGACGGTGACGACGACGGCGGTTTCCGTGCGGGCCGGAACGACAGTGAAGGAGATCACCGTGTCCCCGGCGGCCAGCTTAATGCCCGCCATCCCGCCGGCCGTGCGGCCCTGCGGACGGACAGCGGATGCGCCGAAACGGAGCAGCTGCGCTCCCTCGGTAATGAAAACCAGCTCATCCTCCTCGGCCGCGGGGGCGGCGCCGACGACGGAGTCCTTGTCCTTGAGGGCGATCGCGTCCCAGTCCTCGCGGTTCAGCGGATACTCCGGCGTGAGGCGTTTGACCACCCCGGCCGCGGTGCCGAGAGCGATGACGGCGTCGATCGGAGTGAGGGCGACCAGGGATTCGCCCTTGAGCAGGGTCAGGAATTCCTTGGCGGGCACGCCGCCGGCGAGGTTGGGCATGGAGTTGCTCGGCGGCAGCACGGGCATGTCCACCACCTGGAGCCGCAGCATCCGCCCCGCCGAGGTCACCGCGGCCACCTCGGCACGGGCGCTGGCGGGCACGACGGAGGCGAGGACGTCGTGCCTGGTGCGCGGCCCGTCGTCGTTGAGCGGTTCGCGGTTCGCGGTGCGGGCGATCTGTCCCGACGCCGTCAGGATCACCCAGCACGGGTCGTCGGCGATCTCGAGCGCCAGAGCGGCGCCCTTTCCGGCCGGGCCGGCGGCGAGGGCCTTGGCCACGGACGGCGCCACCGCCTCGGACTCCAGCAGCACTGTCCTGCGCGGGGTGGCGTATTTCGCGGCCACGGCGGCAAGTTCGCCGGAGACGAGGTCCCGGAGCCTTTGGTCGGAGGCGAGGATGGCCTCCAGTTCGGCGATCTCGGCGCGCAGGAGGTCCTGCTCCTTCTCCAGCTCGATGCGGGAGTACTTGGTCAGCTGGCGCAGCCGCAGTTCCAGGATGTAGTTGGCCTGGGTCTCGCTCAGGTCGTAGATGGCCATCAGCCGTTCGCGTGCGGCGGCCACCTCGTCGGAGGAGCGGATGATCTGGATGACCTCGTCGATGTCCACGATGGCGATCAGCAGGCCCTCGACCAGGTGCAGCCGGTCCTTCTTCCTGCCGAGGCGATAGGCGGTGCGCCGGCGAACGACGGAGAGGCGGTGGTCGACGTAGACCCGCAGCAGCTCGAGCAGCCCCAGCGTCTGCGGCTGGCCGTCCACCAGGGTCACGTTGTTGATGCCGAAGGAATCCTCCATCGGCGAGTAGCGGTACAGCTGCGCGATCACGGCCTGCGGGTTGAACCCGTTCTTGATTTCGATGACCAGGCGCAGCCCGTGGTTCCTGTCGGTGAGGTCGACAATGTCGCTGATGCCCGCGAGTTTCTTGGACGTGACCGCGTCCTTGATCTTGTCGATCACCTTTTCCGGCCCGACCAGGTACGGCAGTTCGGTGACCACGATTCCGGTGCGCCGGGCGGAAAGCTGTTCAACCTCCACCTTGGCCCGGGTCTTGAACGAGCCGCGCCCGGTGGCGTAGGCGTCCCGGATGCCGTCGAGCCCGACAATCCGGCCACCCGTGGGCAGGTCCGGGCCCGGAACAAAACGCATCATGTCCTCGAGCGTGGCGTCCGGATGCGCAATCAAGTGCCGGGTGGCGGCGATGACTTCGCCCAGGTTGTGCGGGGCCATGTTCGTCGCCATCCCGACCGCGATGCCGGTGGTGCCGTTGACCAGCAGGTTGGGAAAGGCGGCCGGCAGCACCTCCGGCTGGGTGAGCTGGTTGTCGTAGTTGGGGACGAAGTCGACGACGTCCTCGTCCAGGTTGTCCGTCAGCGCCAGCGCCGGGGCGGCCAGCCGGGCCTCGGTGTAGCGCGGGGCGGCGGGACCGTCGTCGAGCGAGCCGAAGTTTCCGTGCCCGTCGATCAGCGGCAGCCGCAGCGAAAAGTCCTGCGCCATGCGCACCATGGCGTCGTAGATGGCGGTATCCCCGTGCGGGTGCAGCTTGCCCATCACCTCGCCCACCACCCGGGCGCTCTTGACATGGCCCCGGTCCGGACGCAGGCCCATCTCGCTCATCATGAACAGGATGCGCCGCTGGACGGGCTTGAGGCCGTCGCGGGCGTCGGGCAGCGCGCGGGAGTAGATGACCGAATAGGCGTACTCGAGGAAGGAGCCTTCCATTTCACTGGAGACGTCAATGTCGATGATGTTCTCGGTGAAGTCCTCGGGCACTGCTGGGGGTTGGCGCCTGGCCATGCGAAAGCGGGTCCTATCTGTCTTCGGTCGGTACAGTGAGTCTATGGTGGATCGGCGCGGGCCCGGCGTATATCCGGAGTATTGGGAAGCGGATGTCGTGCTGCGCGACGGCGGCACCGCGCACCTGAGGCCGATTTCCCCGGCGGACGCGGACGCCGTCCAGGACTTCCACATGAACCAGTCAAAGGATTCCGTCTACCTGCGGTTCTTCACCTACAAGTCCAGCCTCTCCGCCAAGGAACTGTCCCGCTTCACCGAGGTCGACCACCGGAACCGGGTGGCCTTCGTGGCGCTGACCAACGGCGGGATCATCGGCATCGGCCGGTACGACAGGCTCGACGGCGACGGCGGGGCGGCCGGGGCCGAGGTGGCGGAAGTGGCCTTCAATATTTCCGACCGGCATCAGGGCCGCGGTCTCGGCTCCATCCTGCTTGAACACCTGGCGGCCGCCGCGCGCGAGAACGGCATCCGCAGGTTCAGCGCGGAAATCCTGCCGGAGAACCGCAAAATGCTCCAAGTGTTCGCCGATGCCGGCTACGAGGTCCGCCGGCATTTCGACGACGGCATCGTGAGCCTGTCGTTCGACATCGACCCGACGGAGAAGTCCCGCGCCGTGATGGCGGCACGGGAACACAGGGCGGAGGCGCGCAGCGTCGCAGCCCTGCTCGCCCCGTCCTCGATTGCCGTCATCGGCGCCGGCGGCGGCTGGGACACCGACGGGGACCGGTTCCTGGAAAACATCATTGCCGGCGGTTTTACCGGCACTGTCCACGCGGTCAGCCCTGAGGCACTGGAAGCGGCCGGCCTGCCGGCGTACGGCAGCATCCGGGAAGTGCCCGGCCCCGTCGATCTGGCGGTGCTGGCCGTCCCCTATGCGGGGATCGAGGCAGCCGTGGCCGACTGCGCGGCCGCCGGCGTCAAGGGGCTGCTGGTGGCGACCACCGGGTTCGCGGACGCGGGGGAGGACGGCCTGCTCAGGCAGCGCCGGCTGGTCCGGCTGGCCCGGTCCGGGGGACTTCGACTGGTCGGTCCCGCATCCCTGGGCCTGCTGAACACCGCCGCCGCGGTCTCGCTGAACGCCTCGCTGGTGCCCGCACTGCCGGCCCGCGGCGGCCTGGGCCTGTTCAGCCAATCCGCGGCGATCGGCTACTCGCTGTACGCTGCCGCCGTCCGCCGCGGCGTCGGGCTCTCCAGCATGCTCTCCGCCGGCAACCGGGCCGACGTGTCCGGCAACGACCTGATGCAGTTCTGGGAGGACGACGGCGGCACCGCGGCGTGCGCCCTGTACCTGGAGTCCTTCGGAAATCCGCGCAAGTTTTCCCGCATCGCCCGCCGCCTCGCGCGGAGCAAGCCCGTGGTCGTGGCCAAGTCCGAGACGATGGGCCTGCGGCTGCCGCCCGGCCATGCGGTGCGGACCACGCAGGCCCCCGCGGGAGCGCTGGACGCCATGCTGCGCCAGTCCGGCGTCATCAGGGTGGAAACGGTGGAGGAGCTGGTGGATGTGGGCGTCATCCTGACCAGTGCGCCCCTGCCGAAGGGCGACACGGTGGCGGTCTTGAGCAATTCCCTGGCACTGGGCAACGTGGTGGCCGATTCCGTCGCCGCCCACGGGCTGCAGGTGGGCGGCATCGAGGCCGGCCTGCGGCTGGATTCCGGCCAGTCCGTGGCACTGCCGGCGCTGCGCGGCGTGCTGCTGGCCGCACTGGCCGGCACCGGCGTGCATGCCGCCGTCGTCACGCTGCTGCCGGCCCGGGGGCTCTCCGTGGACGCGATCGCCGGAGTGCTGGCCGAGTGTTCGGCCGAGGCCGGAAAACCCGTGCTGGCGGCCTTTACCGGCATCCTGGATCCGGCCGTGGCGGCGGAGGGCCTGCACGGTGCCGGCGAGGGAATCGCCGGGGTCCCGTGCTACACGAGTCCGGGAGCCGCCGTCGCCGCGCTCGCGGCAGTCTGCCGCTATGCCCAGTGGCTCTCCGTGGAGCAGGGCACCTTCGACCCGCCGGAGGGCATCCACCCGCACCGCGCCGAGCGGCTCCTTGAGGGCCTGCTGCGTCCCGTCGAGGGCGAGGCCCTGCACCGGCTGGACCCGGAGGAGGCGGCCGGCCTGCTCGGCGCCTACGGCATCGCCGTGATGGAGTCGGTGCCGTTCTCCACCGAGGCGGAGGCCGTGGCCGCGGCCGAACGGATCGGCTGGCCGGTGGCGCTGAAGACCATGGACGCCGCTCTGCGGCACCGGCTGGACCTTGGCGGGGTGCGGCTGAACATCGCGGACGCGCCGTCCCTGCGCCGCAATATCGCCCTGATGGGTGAACTGCTGGAACCGTACGGGAATTTCGGCATGGAGGTCCAGGCCATGGCGCCGGTGGGCCAGTCCTGCGTGCTTCGCGCCATCGAGGACCCGCTGCTGGGGCCGGTCGTCTCCTTCGGCATCGCCGGCGACGCGGTGAACCTGCTCGACGACTGGGCCCACCGGGTGCCACCGCTGACCGGCTCCGATGTCGCGGAACTGGTCAGGTCCCCGCGGGCCGCGGTGAAACTGTTCGGCTACCAGGGCCTGCCGGCCGTGGACGTCGGCGCCCTGGAGGACCTGGTGGCGCGGCTGGCGGCCCTGAAGGACGAACATCCCGGCATCGCGCTGCTGGAATTCAACCCGGTCCTGGTGGGCCGGACCGGCGTCACCATCCTCGGCGCCGACGTCAGGATCGCCAACGCCGCCCAGCGGACGGACAGCGCCCGCCGGGCGATGGCAGGCTAAGCGCGCCCGCTCCGGTGGCGGGCGTGAGAAAATGGTCCCATGACGTTCTTCGGCACGGCCTCCTCCGGAACCCAGCGCGAATCTTTGGACAGCGCCCTGCAACGGGCCGGTTTCTATCCGCTGCTCGTCTCGGACGTGGTGGCGGACGCGCTGGACGGCAGAGCTTCCCTGTCCCACCTGGTCCACTTGGAGACACACTTCGACAGGACCGAAATCCACCGGCACATCACCGTGCTCGTCCTGACCGGGGACATGCTGGTGATAGCCCACGTCGATGACCAGCAACTGGATGAGGACGGCGAACAGATGGTGGCCCAGGTCTCCACCGAGTCCGTCCCGGTCAGCCAGATCCGCTCCGTGGTGCTCAGCTATGTCTACAGCCAGCCGCAGAACTACCGCCCCTCGGACCCGGTCCAGGAGCTGACCCTGGCCATCGCCTGGTCCGGCGGCCAGCGGCTGGACTTGGGACCGGCCGCATGCGGGGATCCGGAGTGCGAGGCGGACCACGGCTACACCGGAACCGTGTCGCAGGAGGACATCGCGCTGCGGATCAGCGCCGAGGCCGATGGCCTGACGGCCGTGGCCGACGCGCGGGACTTCGCCAGGGCCCTGCGCGCGGTGAACACCAGCACCCTGAACGCCGGGGGGATACCGGCCCCCGACGGGGCCGTGGGCACGCACGGGCGCAGCAGGCTCGGCGGCCTGGCCTCCCGGGTCAACCGCAGCCCGCACCAGCACTGAACGGACGCCGGCGATGACGATCAGCGGACTGTCCCCTGCCCTGCCGCAGGCGCCGGCATACGGGCGCAGCTCCATCGGCGACGTCTTCACCAGCGCCGCTGCCGCGCAGGGTGTACCCGGGTTCAGCAACACCCTGGGGCTCCCCCCGGCGAAGCGGATCGCCGTCGTCCTCGTGGACGGTCTGGGGAAAGCCCTGCTCAGGCAGCGCGCCGGGCACGCCCCGTTCCTCCGTTCGGCCATGGCCGCCGCGCAGTCGCACGGCCATACCCAGACCCTGTCGGCGGCGTTCCCCTCCACCACGGTGACGTCGCTGAGCTCGCTGGGCACGGGAGTCGACCCGGGCCAGCACGGCATGGTGGGCTACGACGTGCTGGACCCGGAGCGGGACAGGGTGGTCAATCTGCTCGGCAACTGGGACGCCGGCGTGGATCCGCTGCGCTGGCAGCCCTTCCCGACGGTCTTTGAACGGCTGGCCGGGCATGTGGCGACGGTGACCGTCAGCCTGCCGAAATTCGCCGACTCGGCGATGACCCGCGCGGCCCTGCGCGGCAGCACGTTCCTGGCCGCCACCACCCCGCAGGCCCGCACCCAGCTCGCCGCCAAGACCCTGTCCGGCGCCGATTCGATGCTGCTGTACCTGTATTGGAGCGAACTCGATAAGGCCGGCCACCGGTACGGGACCTCGTCCCCGCAGTGGGAGCACCAGCTCGAGGAACTGGATTCGTCCATGCGCAGGCTCTCCCGCGCGCTGCCTCCGGACACGCTGCTGCTGCTGACCGCCGATCACGGCATGGTGGATATTCCGGTCGCCCAGCGGGTGGACTACTCGGCGGAACCTGCGCTGGTGGACGGCGTCCGGCACACGGCGGGGGAGCCGCGGATGGTGCACCTCTACCTGGAGCCGGACGCGGGGGAGGAGCGGCAACGGCGGCTGCTGGCCGCGTGGCGGGAGCGCTACGGCCGGCAGGCCTGGATCCTGACCCGTGCGGAGGCGGTGGCGGCCGGATATTTCGGCGCCGTCAGGGCCGAGGTGCTGCCCCGGATCGGGGACATCCTCATCGCTGCCAGGGAACCGATCGCCTTTTATGACACCCGGCGGACCAGCCCGTCGGCGCTGGAGGTGGTGGGCCAGCACGGCTCCATCACCAAGGCCGAGCGGGAGGTGCCGCTGCTGCGGATCGCCACCGGCACGACGTCGGACGGCGGGCGGCGTGGCTGAGCTCGTCTTCTTCTGCGGCACCATGGACTGCGGCAAGTCCACCCTGGCGCTGCAGCTGGACTACACACACCGCACGCACGGGCGCGGAGGAGTCCGGTTCACCTCCAACGACCGCGCCGGGACCGCCGTCATATCGTCACGGCTCGGCCTGCGCACCGACGCCGTCGAGGTCCAGCCCGGCACCGACTTCTGGGATGAGGTGGTGCGGCGCCGCACGCACGGTGAACGCGTGGACTACCTGATCTGTGACGAGGCCCAGTTCTACAGCGCCGGGCAGATCGTCCAGCTGGCCAAGGTGGTCGACGAAATGGACGTGGACGTCTTTGCGTTCGGATTCACGACCGATTTCCGCACAAAGCTCTTCCCCGGCTCGGCCCGTCTGATTGAACTCGCCGACCGGGTCCAGGTCCTCCAGGTGGAGGCGCTGTGCTGGTGCGGGCGGCGCGCAACGCACAACGCCAGGACGGTCGACGGCGTGATGACTGTGGAGGGGGACAGGATCGTTATCGGGGACATCGTCCCCGCCGACGCGGCTGCGCCCCCGGCCGGCGGGACAGCTACGGGCGGGGACGCTGCGGGGACTGACGCGGGCGGGCCAGCCGCCCCGCATATCGGCTACGAGACCCTGTGCCGGCGGCACTACATGCGCCGCGTCACGGTCCACAGCGCCAATCTGATGGCCGAGCAGGACCAGCTGCTGCCCTTCGCGGCGGATGCAGCCCCGGTGCC